>JACPIL010000038.1 GCA_016188105.1 Candidatus Woesearchaeota archaeon
CTGGTTCTTCCAATCACGACGTCTCCTTCTGTTACTTTTGCTTCGGGATACACAATGCCGTCGCCTTCTAAGAAGCGGTAATCGTGCTCGCTTCTGTATCCTTTTACATCTTTGTCAGGAGTGGAAATCTCGTCGATTAAACCGCCAGAGTAGCGCAGCTCTTGTGCTTCTACTGGCCGGAAATAGGTGCTTCGAGCTAAACCTCGCTCTACCGATGCTTTTCCAAGAATGACGCCGTCTTCCATGTTGTAACCATCGAAGCTCATCACAGCTACAATCATGTTCTGTCCTGAGGGGTGTTGATCATACTCAGTAATGTCGTGGATTTTTGTTTTTACGATAGGATATTGGGGATAATGTAGAAGATTGGAATCCATGTCCATGCGTAAATGGTAATTTGCAGCATAAAAACCAAGAGCTTGTTTTTGGTTCTTACTTCCAATAATCAAACGAGAGGATTGATTGTAATTTCCGAAAGGAACCAGGGAAGCAGTAATCCCGCTGATAGATCCAGGAGTGATTTCAAGATGAGTATGTTCTGGAGTAAGTTCTTCTTCAGCATAAGCAACCAGGGCATTTTCTTCCTCTGCTGCATCAAGATATTCAATTACTCCTTGTCTGATAAGATCGTGCCAAGTTATTTCGCTTTCTTCGAGCTGCTTGAGATGTTTTTCGGTAAGTAATGGTTTACCCTCTTTGACAATGATTAATGGGCGTTGAGCTCTTCCTTCGTCGCTAGAAAGATGGACTTCTTGTGCTTCATGATCGTAATATACGCTTACTTCCTCAGAGATTGCTCCTTTTCTTCTCAAATCTTTTACTTCGGTGATGAAACTTAACGGATTCTCCACAGTTCCTGCCAGTTTTGAATTTACATATACTTCTGCCATTTTAGTGGACCTCTTGAAGCCCGAGCGTTCTTATTTTTTTGATGATTTCATTTTCATCGCTGTTTTGTGAAATAGAACACAGCATTGCTAAGTTTTTTCTCAATCCGATGTTCGTTCCCTCGGGAGTTTCAATCGGGCATAATCTTCCTACGTGAGTACAATGCAAGGCTCGCGCATCGAAGTTTTCCTGCGAAGTTGATAACGGGCTGGCAACTCTTTGCAAGTGCGAGATCATATCAAGATAATTAGTTCTGCTCATTCTTTGAGAAATACCTTGTCGGCCCCCAACCCATTCTCCTGTAGCCATAGCGGAATATAATCTGGAAGTAAGTAATTTTCCCCTGATGATTACTCTAATCGAAGGTAATTTTCCCCTCTTGATAATCCTCTGGAAGTTGTAGAGAATATCCCCCACTAGAATTTTGAAATTCACCCGGAATAAATCGATTAATAAGTCCCCGCTCATGCGCAAGCGCTTATTCATGTAATGGTCCTTGTCATCCGTTGACCTAAGGCCATTGCTGACGTCAATGAATTTTTTGAGCATCTTAGAGAGATTCAATGCTTTTGCGCGCATCGCTGACGGTTCCACGCCCACATTGGGCAATAAATACTTGTTGAGTATTTCTTTAGTACGTTCAATACGAATTTCTTTTGGCTGTGCGACTCCTACCCTTTTAGCAATGTAATCGATAGCGTCTTCTTGGCTTTTTATTTCCACGAATTCAAATAGATTAAGTATCACTTCTTCGTAATTTTTTTCGGTAGAAATTGCTTTCATGATCTCTTCATCTTTTACTAAACCCAGGGCTTTCAGAACAACCACCATGGGCATGTTTTTAACCCGGGTAAAGGTCATATAGTAGATCCCATCTTTCTTTCGTTCGAAAGTGTGGGGTATCTTGTAGGATCCTCTGCTAGCGAAGTAACGTCCAGTCGGACCGGAAGGGTTATCTTCGACCATAAAATTATTTCCAGCTAAATCTTCTACAGTAACAATTAATTTTTCCGTACCGTTGATGATAAAGTAACCGCCCGGGTCGGTAGGATCTTCACCATGCTTTATCTGGTCTTCCTTGTTTAAGCCATGCAAATGACAGAATTTACTTCTGAGCATGATGGGCATTTTTCCAATTTCAGCTACAAAGTTTTCACGTTGCACGTCGTTTACATAGGTGCTTATTTCTAAGAATATTGGGGCAGAGTAAGAAATTTTTCGCAGGCGAGCTTCCATAGGATAGATGTTGCGCTTGCTTCCGTCTGCTTCGGTTATTTCCGGTTTTCCGACAGTAATTCTTCCGAAACGAATTTTAAATTTTTCAATATTATGTGGGATAATGGTCGGTTCAGCTTCTTTGTTTTCTTCTATAACTTCCTGTAAGCCTTTTTCGATAAGGTTGTTGAAGGATTGAATATTACTTTCTACAAACTTCTTTTCTTCAAAGTATTTTTTGATTAAGACTGCTTTATGCATCTTTAAAGTCACCATCCATCACTGCACGATAATAATTGGTTTTGCCGGCAGTCTTACTGTCTCGTTCAATTTTAACCACATCTCCTCCTTTAAGGTTAAGATGAGCTATGGCTGGGTCTTATTTTAGAATCTTTGGTAAATCTTGGACTTTGATTTCATACTGTTTTAACAGTGCTTCTTTATCGGCATCGCTAAGCTTGGAATGCTTACACACTAATTGATGTTTATGGACGTCAAAGCTCATTTTTGTATGTATTTGCCCCCGCGATTTTTGACTGTTGATAATAAGCGGGCCGGAGGGGATTTGGACCCCCGACCTCCTGATCTCCTCACTTTTACGTGCACAAAAGCATCGCTTTTGGCATCCATAAAGGATGTAAAAGTCAGGCGCTCCACCAAGCTAAGCTACCGGCCCATACGCCCTGGCCGGGATTTTCTTGTTGATTGTGATTCCTCTCAACCACACTTTGAACCCGGGTCGAAGCCTTGCTGTAAACTCCCTGAAGGTTTCTTTTGATGAAACTTTTCGTAAAAGTTTCCGACAGGGCTTCATGCTAGGCCGAACTACACCACCAGGGCAGCAAGACAGCGTTACGTCTACAAATCATTCGTTTTAGAGAGTGAAGTGTAGAGAATCTGCTGCCATTTTCAGCTAAAAACTGGGGGTTGTTTATAAAGCTTTCTAAAATTAGGATTTTTTTAGAAAGTTCTTGCGATGCCAACACCATAAAAAAGTAAAGTCCCCCCTCCCGGATTTGAACCGGGGATCCATCGGTAGCTATTGGCTGACTCTTTTTCATCTCAGTCTTGACGACAATTCCAAAGAGCATCTACAGCCGATTGTTCTAGCCGTTGTTCCCCACTTATTAGATGGGTCTAAACTAAGGGGGGAGAACAAAGCAGATATTAAGCAGTCCTATTTAAAGTTTGTTGAAACTTTCTTTTTTCTAAGTTTTTGCTTGAATCAAGTTCTCACCAAAACGGCTATATGAAACCCTATGCTTCGCAGGTCACTAACAGCCTCGCTAAATCGATGTTTCACGTCGATGGTCGGCGTTCCCCGTAAGGGGCATCCCCATTGCCGACGCGATTGTAATTTTTGAACACGCTCGGAAAGGGTTAGTGACCAAGGGTTTCATATTAGCCCCACCAAAACAAAATGCTTATAAATGAAAGAGTTTTACTAGAACATTAATACGGGAACATACAGTTCCTAGTATAAAATGAGGTGATAGTTAGATGGCAAAAAAAATGGGAGCCGGTAATATGTTAGGTAGCTGGTCTTTTTTAGTTGGACTGGTACTAGCAGTACTTCTAGGCTTAGGATTTACTGGTGCATATGCATCACAAATGTTGTGGGCTGTATTTCTACTTGGTTTGGTAGTAGGATTATTGAATATTACCGCAGGAGAAACTTCAGCATTTTTAACAAGTGGAACAGTATTAGTTTTAGTGTCCTACCTTGGTGCAAATGTTTTAGGTGATGCAGCAGGAGCAGGTTTAGGTGTTGACATCTTGGTCAGCGTACTGAACTCAATCCTAACACTTTTCGTCCCTGCAACTATAATTGTGGCACTTAGGGCTGTGTTTTCATTAGCAAGAAACTAAGATTGTTGTTTTCTTTTTTCTTTTTTTTCTTTTTAAACTTCTAGAACGATAAAATTTATTAATAGTTTACAATTTGCTCTCCTTTATGCGGTAGTAGTATAGTGGTTAGAAATCTTCCAAGATTGACTAATATACGGCCTTGCCAAGGCTGTGACCGGGGTTCGACTGCCAGCAATCTAGGCGAGTTAGGCGGGTTACCAGTAACCCACCACGACGATTAGATGCTGCTCGAAAGTCCCCGCTACCGCATTTTTTTTCTTGGGTGGAAATTAATTTATCTCTTGCGGTACAGATAATCATTTAAACAAAAAATTAATTCTATCTTATGCAGTCCAGAGGCGAAAGAAGAGGTTGAGCTTGTAAAATCCAGCTGGTTAATCGAATGATAGTAAAACCTGTCTCGCAAGTTCTGGCTGCACCAATAGTTTTTTATAATCATTTTATCTTTCAAAGAAGAGGTGCTTAATGAGACGCTGCTTACAATTTTTCATTTTTTTGGTTATATTTAGTTTTATACTTGGCTGTCAGCAAGAATCTCAAAAAGTTGAAACCTCCCCTACTGAGGAAATTTTGCCAGTGCCTGAAGCTCAGGAAAAAGTTATTCCGGAAACACCAGAATTGCCCTCCTGTGAATATAATAATGAATGTGGGCAGGGTTTATTGTGTGTCGAAGGAGCATGTCAAACCTTAGCTAGCTTGTATAAAACTGATTGTGAAAATAAATGCACCATTACTGGAGTGAAGGTAGAGACTAGCGACGGAGAAGAATATGATTTGTCCTTAGGGCAAGGGAGTTATAGCTATGCTGGAGCCTTGGAATGGAAATTACTGAAGACTCCGGATTATTGCCAGGGAGAAGATCCTTTAGTGGCAGTTAATATTATTAAGAAGACCACTGGAAAAGTTGTGGGAGAGCAAGTTATTACGCTGCATAAAGGAGAAACCAGCGATGTAGTGACTCATCCGACCATCAAAAAAGTTAGTTTTACAGCAACTTTGGCAGATGTAAGTGAGAAATGCTCCTAGATTTTTAATTCCATCTCTAATAGATTTGATTATGATTTTGTTAAATTTAATAAAAAAATGGCCCTGCCGGGACTCTCATCCAATTACACTATATAGCTATATCGTGGGGCTGAACGAAGTGAATGCCTCACTTGAGTACGTTCGCCTAGTGTAGCAGGCAATTTGAACCCAGGACCTCTGGCTGTCTAAGCAGATTAATGGGATTTGTTTTTGATCCATTAACGGTCATATAAGACCAGCGCTCTAAACCAGGCTGAGCTACAGGGCCAGCCAGAGAAGAATTACTTTTCTTTAAAAGGTTTGTCATGCTTTTACAGGTTGGTCTTTCTGTGCCTAATTTTTAAAGTATTTTTAAAGGAAGCTTAAATATAATTTTTCCTACCCCATAATTACTACAAACTTATATAAAGCAAAAAATAAGTATTTTGAAAGCATTGTCTCACGATGAACCTAAATCAAATTAAGAAATTAATGGACCGCAAGAAGACTTCTCAAAAAGGAGAGAATGGCCATACCTTGGTAATAGGGGGTTCTGAAGAGTACGTAGGAGCAGTGGTTCTAGCCGGTTTATCAGCATTAAGAGCAGGATGCGATATGGTTACCGTAGCCTCACCAGAAAAGGTTGCCTGGGGAGTTCATCAGTATACTCCTGATTTGATGACCTACAAAGTGAAGGGGACTACATTTACTATCAAGAACGCAAAAGAAATGGTGAAATATGCGGATAAGTTTGATGCAGTTTTAATCGGTAATGGGGCAACCAGAAAAGCAGATAAGTTCTGCCAGTATTTTGTACATAAATCGCAGAAATTGAAAGTTATCGATGCTGATGCGCTTAAGTCACTTTCATTTAAAGATTTCAATAATAGTATCGTTACACCGCATGAAACAGAACTGGAAATGATGTTAGTGCATAGCAATAAGGAATTTTTGTTGCCGAAATTGCGGGAAGCAAACGCGAAAGAGAAAGCAGAGATATTACAGGGAAACTTACGTTATTTTTTACAGAACAATAATGTCCTGCTGGTAAAAGGACCGACTGATTTGATCATCTCCGAAAATAAAATTGCGTTTAATAGAACTGGTAATCAAGGCATGACTAAGGGAGGAACAGGAGACATCTTAGCTGGTTTAGCAGTTGGTTTTTTGGCTAAGTCAAAAGATTTGTTCAAGAGCGCAGTCGCCGCTGCCTATATTAATGGTTTTGTTGGTGATCAATTACTTAAGAAAAAAAGAGGGTATACGTTCATTGCTTCTGATATCCTGGATGATTTAGAGAAAATTCAAAGAGTCGACAAGTCAAAAGGAAAGAAAAAAAAGTAAGATATTTCAGATTATAGATCTATACTGAGGTGAAAAAAATGATGGAATGCGGATGCGGAGATGGCGTATGCATGAAGTGCCATGGAGTTAAGAAGTTAGTCCTAGGCGCTTTAGTGTTGGCATGGGCTTTGTTATTGCCTAGCTTAGACTGGAGACTAGTACTTGGCGGCTTACTGGTTTTAGCAGGAGTCTTGAAGTTGGTAAAACCAATGTGCGGGCATTGTGCTATGCCTGACAAGAAGAAAAAATAAATTAACTTTTTTTCTTTTCTTTTCTTTTATAATTTATTCTTCTGAATACAAATCTTTAAATATGAAAAAGAGTTAGTTAAAGTATGTACACAGATGTTATGTATGGTTTTTATCAGCATCCAGTTAATTTTTTTGTTCTGCTAGCTATTCTTTCAGTCTGGGAGTTAGTTTGGAAAGGATTCGGCTTATGGCATTCTTCCCAATATAGGCAGAAAGGGTGGTTTATAGCTATATTATTGTTGAATACTGCGGGTTTGCTGCCAATTATTTATTTACTTTGGTTTAAGCCGAAGAGAAAAAGAGAAACTCCATTGAAATCTGCTACCAAGTCGGTGAGAAGGAAGAGGTAACTCCTTTACTAGATCAACTAGGTTGGTTGAGGAAAAATGAGAAAATATGAATGGCAACAAGTTGCTGTAGTAGGGATGGTTTTTTCTTTTGTGGGTTTAGCTAGCTATGGTTTTTACAATGTACTCCAACAAATGCAGAAACCTATGTAGAAGTCGATGGTGTAAAATATTATTCTCACATTGATGGTAAGGAAATAAGTGATTTAGTGGAAGAATGATCTTTTTGAACGTTTTCTAATCACTTCATCTCTTCGATCTCAACTTTTCCTTTCTTAGATCTAACTGCGTATTCTTTCTGCTCAGTAAAACGGCACATGCGAGTAACCCATTCGGGCAGTAAAATTCTTTCTCCACGGAAAAGTAAATGGGTGATTATCTCCTGGGGAGTTTCAGTATTTCCGTCTAATTGTAATTCTTTCATGGCTTTCTCGGTAGCGTTCTTTTTTCCGGTGCTGATATTTTCTTCTGTTTTACGATGAAGAAAGCTGGCGATCTGATCGGGGAGGTTGATACCTGTAACTTCACCTAATCCTTGTAATCCTGGAGAGATATTGGCCTCAATTACTAATGGTCCAGTTGGGCCTTCTAAGATGTCTACGCCGCAAATGTCTGCCTTAAGTGCTTTGGCAGTAGCAAGCGCAAGATTGATAGTTTCCCGATTAAGTTGGACTGGTTCTCCTTTACCGCCAGCATGAATATTAGCTCTTTTCTCTTCAGTCTGTGCTTTTCGGCGCATGGCGGCAATAACTTTTTCTCCCACCACTAAAGCGCGAATATCTGTTCCGTTAGTATCAATATATTCTTGAATAATAAAAGGTTGATTCAACGCTCCTAAAGCATCGAGTAATGAAGAAGCAGAACTAATAGAATCAGCAAACATCACTCCTTTCCCTTGAGTACCTTCTGGGAACTTCATGACGATAGGATAGTTTACTTTTTTGAGCAGCTCTTTTCCAGCTTCAACTGTTGAAGTGATATACGTTCTTGGCATAGGCAAGGCGTATTGTTGAAGAGCGAGATGGGTTAAGAGTTTATTATGTACGGTAGTAAATGTTTTTGCAGGTAGTGGCATATATGCTACTTTTCCTTCTAACATGGAAGCAATAGAGCACAGTAAGTTCGCATAACGAAATGATCCTTTCACATACACAGAGTCATAATTTTCTAAAGGTTTTCCTTCATAGAATATTCCGCTTTCTTTTCCTAAACGCACTTCGATCTTTTTGAGATCGAGCATATCAACTTGTTCAAAGTACTTCTTCATCGCTTCTGTGGTCATCTCTGAACTTTTACTTCCTAAAGAAATAAGGGCTGCTTTCATTTGTTGCTGGGCGACCTCTTTGCTTTTATTCTGATCAATCCCCGGCAACTTTGAAAATCTCTGAGTTCTGTGCTTGGCATCCTGTTGCTTTCAGTGATTGAGATTTTCATTTTGTTTCTGCCTTCTTCAAGGGATCAATGAGGAAATCTCCTCTTTTCAGAACGTTTTGTCCTAGCAACATCCTATAGGTCATATGGCTTCTATCGGCTAAGGTGAATTCTTCTTCGATCTCAATGCCCTTTAGGGTGACTTTCACTTTGATAGTTGGCCTCTTTTTTATTCCTGAAGCAGACTTAACTACTTTAGAGCTAACCACCGGGCCTAGCTGTAATTCCCCGGCAAGAACGTAATCAATAGAAGAGGAAGTAGCCCCTGTATCTATACGGGCTATTACTTTTGATTCTTTTTCCTTGCTCCCATGGACAGTAACATATTCTGTCAATCCCAAAATGACCTTATCCTTCATAAGAGTAGTATTTGAACGTTTTTTAAAAGATTTGTGTTTGGAATTGGCTAAACAGTTTCAGAAATCTTTTTAAAGCGTCTCTGGTTTTGCCAGAATAAGCCCTGGTGGTGTAGTCCGGACTATCATACTGCCCTTTCGGAACCCTTTTGGCTCACTTCGTTCGCAAAAGCGTTCATGGAAATGCTCTCTGGTGAGCTTTCTATCGAAAGCCCACGATGAACGATCACATGTCAAAAGTGTTAGAGAAAGGCGGTGACCCGGGTTCGAATCCCGGCCAGGGCACTTCTTATTTTGTTGTAGTAATGATAATGGCTTCTTTCACAACCAATAATATTTAAATATGTGTTTCTTCTTTCTGAGTTAATGAGGTGATATTATGTACGAACAATTATTTTTAATAGGGAGGGTATTAGCGGGCGGCTATTATGTCATGAGCGGCGCCAATCATTTCTTAAAATTAGAAATGTTGACTGGGTATGCTTCGTCAAAAAATGTTCCATTGGCAAAATGGGCGGTCTTATTTTCGGGATTGCTATTGCTACTGGGGGGTGTAAGTATCTTAACTGGGGCCTATCCACAAGTAGGTGTGCTTTGTATAGCGGCATTCTTTTTAGGGGTAACTTTTAAGATGCATGATTTCTGGAATGCACCGAAAGAACAGCAGATGTCTGAAAAAATTAACTTCATGAAGAACATTGCTTTGCTGGGATCGGCCTTGATGTGGCTGGCTGTGCAGATGCCTTGGCCTTATAGTTTAGGGCTGTAAATTTTTGATTTTTACTTTTTTTAAATTTAACCTAGAGTTTAAATCCCCCTTCTTCTAACAACTTCTGCTGCCACTTCCGCAGGCAATTCTTGTTACCGGCAAAAATAACTTCGGCCATCTGCTCTTTGTTGATGATAAGATGCCCTTTTATGCCGATCTTCTGAGCTATTTTCTGCTGAGTTTCATTTAATTTTTCAAATAGTTCTTTTTGTTCTGTTGTAGACCGTTTTTTTTCTTTGGTGGGAATGTTCACTGCTTCTTTTTTTCCTTCCTCTATGGCCTTGCTAAATAGTTGATGCTCCTTACGGACAATCGGATGTACTCCACGCACCTTTTCCCAGTGCAGGGGATGGAGAGCGGCTTCTTTTAAGCGGTTATTGTTTATAATGAAGTGGACGGGCCGGTTAACTTTTTTTGCTAGTTGCTGGCGCAACAGAAATAATTTTTTGAAAGAACCTAGCTGTTCTGGAGTTAATTCTTTGGCTCCTCTGACGTCAAGGAAAGTTTGCTCTTTGTAGGTTAAACCGGCATTTTCCACGGCAGTAAACTCTTCCTCAGCCCACCATAGGCGCTTTTTTTCTTGCAGCTCTTTTTTGAGCAGATCGCGCAACTGGATAAGGTAAAGCGTATCATTTACGGCATAGGAAAGCATCTGGGTGTCCAACGGCCTTTTGGTCCAATCGGCCATTTGATATTTCCGCTCTTTTTCGATGCCTAAATATTCCTTCAGCAGATCTCCTAAACCGAGATGCTCTTTTCCCAATAGCAAAGAAGCAATTTGAGTGTCAAAAATATTACGTGGGCGGCAAGCGAATTGCTCATGAAGAATACGAAAATCAAAGCTGACATCATGGAATATTTTTTGTATAGCCATATTCTCGAGAACATCAACCAGAGGAACAATCTCTTTTAACTTGAGAACATCAACAATCCAATTTTTATGGAGATCAGAAATTTGAATTAGAGTAATGTAAGAACCATAATGGTGGAGGTTATTTTCACATTCTAGATCTACAGCTAATTCATGTGAGTTGCGCCATTCTGCAGCTGCCTCCAACAATCCTTCTTTGGTGTCTACATAGGTAAAAGAGACCATAGGGGGTGAAGATTATTTATGGGTATATATAAATGTAGCTTACTGAATCATATGACTATTAAGCTAGCAGCTCTTATCTAAAGATTTATATTCTTTTATTCTTATTTTTAGTTATGATGAATAGTGTTTCTCTGTATAAGATATTTCTTTTCTGTTCTCTTATCATCCTATTGTCTGGGTGTACACCGGAAGCTGATCCTCTTGGGCAAGATAATACTGCGTCGAGTAATGTAGATGTATCAAAAATGAATGATACCATTAGTGTTCCCCTGCCGGATAACACTACTATTAATTACTGCCATGACTTTTGTTCTTTTGTTCAAGGCGGGGAGAATGATAAAATTGAATATAACCAAAGCAGCAAGTTATTCATGTGTTCCTGTTCTGATTATGCTTATGAACTGGCAGTGAAATCAGAAATAACTCCTCGCGATCTTCAGTTATATAACCAAAGAAAAATATGGTGGGCAGATCTGCCCATAACTTACCGGGTTATGAATGAAGATGATTGTGGAGATTACGAAATAAAAAAAATAGGGAGGGCTTTTCAGAAAATTATCACTGCCACTGAAGGGGTAGTTACTTTTCAGAAAGTTGCGGATGATGCGAATATCGAAATTACCTGTAAATATATCCAAAATTGTTATCATAAAAAGATCGATATTAATAGGGAAGAAAAAGTAATCTATGAATATGAATCCATCTGTGCCCATGCTGCTGGTTTTGCCAAAATAACGAAAATGGAAGGTTTTGTTATCAAAAAGGCGACCATAGATTTGATAGGTTTGGCCGGTTTTTCTGAAACGACTGGAACAGGTGCTTCTGGTTTTTATGTAGGCAGTTGTGGGCATCCGTCGGTAGAAGTTCACGAGATATTACATACTTTTGGATTTGGGCATAGCAATAATTCCGAAAGTATTATGTATCATCAAGCAGAGTTAGTGCCGTTTACAGTTCAGCAAGAGGGAGCATGTATCGGGAGTGAAAAAAGCCTAGAAGAAGAAGCAGAAGAATTGCGGTCTATCTATGGGCATAACTAATTCTACGTTTAATTAAAAGTAATTTTGTACACCCGCGCATCAATGCCCGAGAAGGAATCAGAGAGGATTTGTGCATCAGTTGTTAACGCTGAACTGCTGCCGATCATGGTTTTTACAGATGATATTGAATCTGCTAGATCTATCTTAAATTTTGCCTCTTGATTATAAGAATGAGAAACGATCAAATAACCGCTATCACCAATTCTGAACAAGCGAGCATTCACTGCTTGGTAATCAGGAAGTACAAGATGCGGGTAGGCAGTTGCATCCCAGGGCCCATTCGTGATGTAATCATTTCCAGGAATGACGCTTATTCCTTCAGAAACCGTAACTGCTGGATTAGACTTTGCACCGCTTACTAAATATCCACGTAAACCTCCTTGCTTAATGAGTGTTAATCCATCTTTGTATTCATTCCATATCTCGGGATAATCATCCGCAAAAGCATAGTTGTAAATAAGAATGCCATTGGCATCTAATGCACCAGACCAGAAGTCATGTCTTGCATGTTCAGCGGTCATAAAAGCAGGCCCGTCCTGGCTAAGATCCGGTGCATGGAAAACTTTATGTTCAAGAGGCTCTTGGGTATTCTCTGTTAGTGCATTATTCTCTTGATATATTTTGTTGAGGTATTCAATTGCTTTTAATCCTTTTTGAATAGTATGATAACTTTCAATTCTATTAGTAGTCCCATAATCTTCCAGAACAAGGCCAAGGTAGTTGCTGTGGATGATGTGTTGCTGAAGTTCCTTCAGTTTACTTTGTTCGTCTAGAGCTAGAGTTACTTCGGTAGTTGGAGCGGTATAGAAAGTAGCATCATCTCCTAATTCTAACAGAGTATAGGGAATAGTTATTTCTGGATCCCAGTTATGTTGAAGAGATCCTATTAAGGGACGTTTTTTAGGGTCAATTTTGTCGATTGTTTTCTTAAAGCCGACTTGAAGACCATATTCTCCTAGCAAAGGACGATGTAGTTTAGTATAATAGTATCGTATTTCTTCTGCTCCGTACCAAGCAGCAATAGTGTCTGAAGAATCATAATCAATAAGATATTGAAGAAATTGTTCATCTTGCGCCATCCTGTAATTTATGTATTCTGGAGAGATGTCGTTAATATCGGTTGGAAGTTTAATTGTTTCTGTAGGATCATAAAAATTATATCTTATTAGTTGACCATTGCTATCAAGTATAGGTTTTCGCACTCCGTCGCCAATGACCTCCGGGTAGGAAGCCTTTAGCTGTTGATCGGTTAGGGTTGGATCAGTTGCATAAGGATGTGCGATATCTCCGAGGTGAACTATAACTTTTATTCCGTTAGTTTTCGCAGCATCAAGCATATCTGCTGCCCTCTTGACTCGCAAAGGATCTATTGGATTTTCAAATGGCGTGAAAGTGGTGTAATACATTCCAACGTCAATGAAATCTTTCACTACAGGAAGATCAGAAGGGTGAAGGTTTATCATCATGATGGGAAAATTTTCCCAGATATCTTTCTCAGAAGTGCTTGGTTCAGGTGTTGGGGATGTTCCTAATTCTATCCAGGCCCGATTACTTTCCTGCGGCTGTTCTGTTGCTTTTCCAGCAAAGGCATTTTTTATTTTATGTTCTAAATCCGGCGATTTTTCATCTTTTGGATATAATCTTAATTCTGATTCTTCAGGAGCGCAGGAAATGACTGCCAAGTCTAGAGCAATAAGTAATGCAAGATATCCCATCAACCTCATTTTTTGATTTAATTAAAGATTTCAAGTATATTAACATTTCTAGGATCTTTATAATTAGAAAAAGCGCCATCGCCCGGACTTTCATCCAGTTACTTAGTGTAACAGGCAATTCGAACCGGGAATCCCAGAGGGACAAGTTCTCTTTTGGTGGGCTTTATGCCCGCCGTTTGGTGCAGCTTTACGAAGCTGCTTCAAGACTTGCGCAATACCGGGTTATGCGACGATGGCACAAAGTTCAAAAGAATTAAATGGTTTTATAAAAGTTTAGGTTAACAAACCCTGCCTTTCCCTTTCTGCAGATATTTCTGATGGTATTCTTCTGCTTGATAGAAGGTTCCCGCTTTTAGAATTTCAGTAGCAACTTTACTTCCTAATTTCTTTTCTACTGCCTGTTTGCTTTTCTCAGCGATTTTCTTTTGCTCTTCATCCTGATAGAAGATAGCAGATTTGTATTGGGTGACATGCAGCTCGGTCGGATCGTGTTCTTTCCAGAAATGCTTTAACAGTTCTTCGAAAGAAATGATTTTGGGATCAAAGGCGATTTCTATAGTTTCAGTATGGTCGCCTAAATCATAATAAGAAGGATTCTTCTTAGTTCCGCCAGCATACCCGACTCTGGTTTTGCTGACACATTTTAGCTTTGAGAAATAATCATCCGGTCCCCAAAAACATCCTAAAGCGAAAGTTGCGATTTGCATTTTTGTAGAGGTTACCATAAATATTTTTTTCCGCATCTCCATGGCGGCAAGATGCCACCCTGTGGCTACAAATCACCCCGGATGGGGCGACCCCCGATTTGTCTTGCGCCAGGGCGTGCGGCACGACTGGGGTTGCGCCCTACGGGCTGTCGTGTAGGGCAAACGAAGTTTGACCGTCGCACCGCCTTGGGCGCGAACGCAAAGATACTTAAACAATATTTTAACTAATGATAGCGTTCTTTATTTTATCCTAATGACTTCCAGATTCTTTGGAGCAACCGTCTCTATCCTAAAAGTCTTATGGATAGAAGATGCCAGATCCAAACATCGTGAAGATTCTCCGTGGACAATGATTACTTTCCTGGGCTGAGGATTGCAGCGCTTGACGAAATTCATTAATTGTCTTCGATCAGAGTGGTTAGTGATCTCAACCCTATGTACATCCATGTTGATCTTGAGTACTTCTGTTTTTATCCCGTCTCGTCGGACGATTTCTTTCTCTCATTCTCTGATCCGATGTCCTAAACTACCCGGAGGCTGGTAACAGCTGAAGACCAGGGAATGTTTTCGGCCTTCACAGAGGCCTTTAAGGTATTCAACAGAAGGTCCACCCATAAGCATCCCTGAGGTAGCTAATAGTAAGCAAGGACCTTCGTCTAGCATTATTTTTTGTCGCTCTTTATTTGAGCCGACTTGCTTAAAGAAGGGTGACAGGAAAGGATTTTCTTCTTTGTGGAAAATTTGTTCGCGCATATTTCGGTTAAGATATTCAGGATAGGCAGTATGGATGGCAGTAACGTCCCATAACATTCCATCAGCATAGATCGGTGCTTCCGGAATTAGCTTTTCGCGCATTAGTCGTTCACACATAATCATAACTTCCTGGGCCCGACCAGAACCTAATACCGGCATCAATACTTTTCCGCCACGTTCAAAGGTTTCTTTAATTACCTTAATCATGTATTCGTCTGCTTCTAGCTCGGCCATCACGTTTTCTTTACCGCCATAGGTAGATTCAATCATCAAGGTTTCTAACCTCGGGAATTGGGTGTTGGCAGCTTCCAGAACGTTGGTTCGGGCATATTTTAAGTCGCCGGTATAAGCAAAGTTGTGGAGCCCATTGCCAATGTTAAGGTGAACAATGGCGCTGCCAAGCACGTGGCCGGCATTGTATAACGTAAGTCTGACGTCGGGCGTAATATCAGTAACCTCTTCGTAATCAATGCAAATAGTATGCAAAATCATTTGCCTGACTTCGTCACTGGTGTAGATAGGTTCTTTACCTTCTGCGCGTTGAATTTTAACCATGTCTAATTGTAATAAAGCCATCACATCCCGAGTAGGGGCAGTACAGTAGACTGGACCGCGATACCCAAACTTGAATAAGTAAGGAATTAAACCGGTATGGTCTAGGTGAGAGTGGGTAACCACGACCGCATCAATTTCGCTGATATTAAATTCTGGCGCGTCGAAGTACGGATATGTACCTGCATCGTCCTGGCTGGGGTCAATACCACAGTCAATCAATACTCTCGATTCTGGTGTTTGCAGAAGGAAACAGGTTCTTCCCACTTGACGCGAAGCGCCCAGGCAAGAAAGTCTAATCCATTCTTGCTTTTTTTCACGCAGCCAACCATCATAAATTCTATGTCCGGTCTTATTGAGAAATTTTTTTCTCTCGTCAGCATTTTCGTATAACACCGAGCGAATGCTTTCGATGAGTTTTGATCTTATGGGCGGAAGGCGTTTAATTAATGGGATCCAGCAGGTCTTTTCTTTTATCTCGCGGAGATATTCTCCTTGTTTTCCAATCACTAATCCTGGTTTGGTAGCGTGGACAATAACCATAGAACGCGGAGGATCGAAGATAAATTCCTGTGCTCCGGCTTCTTCTGGAATGATTTTTTGGATCAGCTTCTTAGCCGCTTCTGGTTCAACACAGAGAGCAGGATCGGCACGTAATTCAATTCTTTTTCTGAATTCTTTTACCGCTTCTCGGATAGTGCCTTCATTGTTGATGAAGTAATCTTTATCTTTGGTGTATAAAACGATGTTTGCTCCTTCAAAAGCAGCATCTGAAATCTTACCTTCAGGTAAGACCTTAATTATTTCTTTTAATATATCTGGCATATGCTATAATCTCCTTGTTTTTGTTGTGGATGAATGCGAAAAAATACTATAAGGGCAAAAAGAACGTATTTACAAATTGCACACTAATTCTTTATGCATCACCCGCTTGATTTCCTTTTCTGTTATAACTATAACGTCAATTCCATTTCCGGAAGCACTGTCTCGTTGTAACGCAGTATTAACAGCTTTTACTGCTAATGCCACTCCATCTTCAACAGACATATCCTTTTTATGTTGTGTTTCTAGTACGCCGTAGGCAAATACTGATCCTGATCCGGAGGAGATGAAATCTGTGATCCTGGTAATGCTTCCATCTGGAAAAAGATCATATAAATGTAAACCTTGTCCATCCCTTCCACCTAAAAGGAAATGAGCTATGCCCGGAAACATGCTTGGTCTTCGAAGGCTAGAGTATAATATTCCTCCTAAGAGATTGGCTGCTTCTTTGGCAGAAGGCCTTTTGTAAGTGCGGACTTCCTTTAGTTTGAGTTCCGCCCTGATAAGTTTGATGGTGAGCTGGGCATCAGATACCGTTCCAGCGATAGTCACAGCAAAATCGTCTGAGATGACGTGAACTTTATCGGCTCTTTTGTCGACGATCATATGTCCTGCAGTCGCTCTTTTATCTGCAGCTAAGACTACTCCGTCTTTGCAGACAATACCGACGGTTGTAGTACCTGTTTTCAGACTTTTTTCTTCCATTTAACGACACCAAGAACGATTAACATCTATCATATGCTGTTCCTTTGGAAATGCTTGTTATTTTTAAATATTTCGGTTAGTGGATAAAAGCCCCCGCCGAGATTTGAACTCGGAACCTCCTGATCTCTTGCCATGCTTTTTTGGAAAACATAGCGGATAAGTACAAGTCAAGCGCTCTAAAACGCTTTGCATTCACAAAGTACCGTTGAGCCACGGGGGCGATAGTACAACTTCAGAATGTTCCTTTATTAAGTTTTTGTTTGGGACAAGATCAATTTGCTAAATGCTTGTTACAATTGTATAATATTATTTTGTGGTTTTTGTCTTCTTCTATCTCAAAAATGCTTATACTAGTATTGCCTAGCTTTTCTATGTTGAATATTTCTTTTGGAGGCAAGCTTTTAATTACACAAACGAGTGCTCTAATTAAGCCTCCGTGAGAGACAACTAGTACGGTTTTATTTTTATGGTTATGAAGCAGTGTATCCAGAAAACGACGAGCCCGCTCGTATACTTGGGACCAATTTTCACCTCCTATTACTTTTTTGTCTAAGGCTTTAAATCTGGCGGTAGTTTCCGCGTTCCATTCTATTTGGTTGTTCTTTTTGCCTTCAAATTCTTTGCCGTGATTTCTTTCTCTTAACTCTTGGGAAAGTTTTAAGGGTATTTCTTTATGAAAAACAGCTATCTCTTTAGCAGTATCTACGGCTCTGGTGAGGTCGCTGCTGTAGATAATGTCAATTTTTTCGTTCTTCAAACGCTGAGCAAGCTTTTTCGCTTGATTCTTCCCTACTTCGGATAATTTTCCTGGCAAGTGTCCTTGCATGATACCTGCAGCATTCTCCACAGTTTCGCCATGCCGGGTTAAAATAAGTTTCATAAGTGTTAGTTAGGAAATCAAAATATAAACTTTGTTAAAAAAAGAATAATTTGTTCTACTGATGCGAAGGATAGGCTTTGCTAGGGAAGAATCCTTCTACTTCTTCGTATGGCAGGTGCATCTTTAACTTGAACCATTGTTTGATGAAGGTCTGCAAGACGTATGCTTCACGATATAATTCTTTTTTGCGTTCCTCGAGCGCAGCTCGGTATATCCTGGCAGTGAAAATGTCCACCACGTGTTTCAATAAACCATGTTTCTCAAATTGTTCTTCATATGCTTTTTCAACAAAGGCCCGGATGGTGATTTCTAATTCTCCCTTTTCAGTCTTGATTTTTTTTCCGTCTTTCACGATTTCTGTAGGAGCTAATCCGATAACGTGAAAGTCGATGTCGAAATAGTAACGTAGGGGAGGATCACTCATTCCCCCGTAAGGATCGGGAACCTTGAATGGTCTCCAGCGGATCCAGAGTTCCTTTGCTCCACCCTGACCGATACGCTCGCCATAGAAACGTTCAAAAGTATCAATTTTATTCTCCCAATCTTTCCAGCCCTGTTCTTTAAGCCATTCCCAAAATTCTTCATAAAATCCCTTCATATCTAAAACATCTTTGTACTTTACTTTGAGCGGGCTGAATTCTGGGAAGATGGACACTAATCTCTTTTTGTCAATTGGTTTTGCCGGCACATTTTGAAGAAGAATTTTACATATATAAATGTTTAGTGTTGGAAGTGCTTTGAATTTTAGATAAAATTAGCAATGATAATTATTTTTCAAGACAACAATGCTTAAATGTGAATCACTAACAAAAGAAAAAGTGTAAAGGGCGCGCCAGTGGTCTGGGCCTAGGTCTGCAAAACTGGGGCTTCGGGTTCGATCCCCGACGCGTCCACACATAATGCTTAGAAATTACTTTACTTTATATTATTTTTGGTTAGAATGCTAATTTCTAAAATTGTATCTTTTTCCTGAACCACAAGTAAAATATCCAGGCTGTTCCAATAGCCATGTCAACGATAGTGAGTTTTAATTTGTATAGTAGCACTTCTGCATTTCCCTCTAGTAATCCCCCTTCTGGAAGATATGGTGTAAAACCAGAAAAGAAAGAGAAATACCCTTCTTTTGGCCATAGTATGGGTATTCCATAGCTGGAAAAACTGTCTAAAAATAAATGGGTGAGAATTCCTAATCCTAAGAAAATGGCAAATTTTTTCTTTTCAGAATTTTTTAAGATAGAAAATAACAAATATGCTAAGAGTGGTGCTAGCAATAAAAAAAGAAAACTATGGGTGATAGTACGATGCACGTCATATCCAAAAATCCAGTCGAGGAGGAAGTCTGCATCCGGAAGAAGCCCGCCCAGGATGAGGAAAAACCAAGCGTAATGGCTGATTTTATTTTTAGAGAAATATTCGTAAATCTTTCCTGCAAGCCATGCTCCGACTAAATGACCAAAGGCAAAACTCATAATCGCAAGAGAAGCTTAATCTTTATATATATAGTGGAATTCGAAGACAAAATGCTCATCGGAATAGTCGGAAAACCAAACGTAGGAAAAAGTACTTTTTTCAAAGCAGCGACCTTGGCGGAAGTAGAGATAGCTAACTATCCTTTTGCGACTATTAAACCTAATTCCGGTGTAGGTTATGTCAAAGTAAAAGATGTGGCCAGAGAATTTGGAAAAATTTC
>JACPIL010000037.1 GCA_016188105.1 Candidatus Woesearchaeota archaeon
CATTATGATACTAACCTAAAAGGGATTGGAGCATACGTCGCTTGGGATACTATGAGAAACCGAGATGTAGAAACAGTTGAAGAAAAAAAAGAATCCAAGCCTACTCCAAATGAAAAAAATTATCTTTCAGAAAGAAAGCCCCATGGCCAACAGGTCATCGACGCCTTATTTTTTGATTCTGAAGATGAAGTGATGAGGAAGTTTAATCTTAGCAAAGGGCAATTCAACGCCATCAAAGCTCATAAAACTATGGGAAGATACGAACCACCACTTCAGGTGATTAATTATCAAGGAGCCGTTTTTGAAGGTAGAGAAGGGAATGTTTTCGGGACTGTGCAATTACTAGAACGACGTTATGGCGGGATTGACAATATTCCCCAAGAACAATTTGAAAGGAATAAGATTAAGGTGAAATATTAACTACTCCATCTCCTTCTAGCACGTAACTTCTCAGAAACCAAGAAATAATCTATCCTCCAACCAACATTACGCGCCCGGGCATTGAACATCTGGCTCCAGAAGGTGTAATGGCCTTTCTCTTTTACAAACTCCCGAAAAGAATCAATATATCCTGCATCAAGCAATCGTTGAATTCCATCAATCTCTACCTGAGTGTATCCTGCCGTTTTATTGTAATTCGACTTGGGATTGGCTAAATCAATATCGGTATGGGCGACATTCAGATCACCGCAAATAACCACTGGCTTTTTCTTTTCCAGCTTTAATACATAATTCAAAAATAATTGATCCCATTCTGCTCGATATCTCAAGCGATCCAACCCTCGTCCAGAGTTAGGCGTATATACTGTAACCAAGTAATAATCCTCAAATTCAAGAGTAATTATCCTTCCCTCTTCTTTATGGTTTTCTTTAGCCCCTAAGTTGTACGTGACGGAGATAGGTTTTATTTTACTAAAGATAGCCGTTCCCGCGTATCCCTTCTTTTCCGCCGAATTCCAGAAGTGATGCTCGTAGTCAGCAAACTTTTCATCAACCTGAGTAGGATGGGCTTTGGTCTCTTGAATGCATAAAATCTCTGGCTTCTCACGCTGTACAAAATTCAAGAATTCTTTCTTTAGCACCGCGCGGATACCGTTCACGTTCCAGGAAAGAATTTTTAAAGTCATTTCTCTTCCTGTCGGAGAATTTCTTCAACCTGTTTCTTTAATTTTGGAGCATCTCCTTTAACTACTTCCCAAACTCTATCTACATTTACACCAAAATATTGATGAATTAATTTATCACGCATTCCTGCAATGTCTGACCATGGAATTTCTGGATATTTTTTTCTAAATGGTTCAGAAATGTTTTTTGCTGCTTCGCCAATAATCTCAATTTTTCTGGTTACCGCGCTCTGAACAAGGTCATCTTGATGAAATTTATCTTTTGTATATCCTTCTGTAAAATTTTCAATAGATTCGATAGCATCTCTCATGTGTCCAAGGAAAACAACAGGGTCCTTTTTCATAGAATTCTAACTTCTTCTTTTAAAATACGTTCTTTAAGATAAGGGCTTAAACCCTCATAATCAAGCAAATCTACATTTTTTTTTAGCTTTTCCTCTAATAGGTGTTCTAATCTGACTAAATCAAGTAAACTTTTTTTTCCTTTTTGCTTGATAAGTATATCCACATCACTTCTCTTTTTTGCTTCTCCTCGAGCGTAACTGCCAAATATGCCGGCCTTTACTACATCATACTTCTTGAGAATAGGCACTACTATTTTTGCAATTTTCTGCACTTCTTTATCTTGTATTTTCATAGTATAACTAAAAGAAACTTACTATTTAAAATTATCCTCAATATTCTTCCTCATCAGGATCTTTTTGTTCAAATTCATCCAGTTCAGGACAGGTATAACATCTCCCCTTCGGAGTCAAATAAGACCGGCAGCAAGAAATATTAAACCTTTTTTGTCTTTCCTGTTCTGTTAGATCTTCCATATCGTTCAACTTCATCAACAATTTGCTTCCAAGAATGCACTCTTTTAATATTTTCTGGAAGCTCAGGCGTTTGATTCCAGGGATAGCCAAAATCTGCCAATAAAACATGGATCCCTCTAGAGGCACAATCCATGGCATGAGTGAGACTATCATCCACCATGATCGTAATCTTTTTTTCTATACAGACTTCAGATTTGCTTATTTTTTTACCCACACCATGCCATTGGTTAGTTAAGGTAATATTAGAAAAATAAGGGAATTGGGTTGCAATCAATTGTTCCGTTTGTTCTAATAATACGCTCGGTCTGGCAGTAATGGCTGAGAGTTGGTGTTCTTTTGCCAACAGCGCAATTGCTTCTCGTGCGCCAGCAATCGGTTTCATATTGTGAAAGAAATCAGTTTTAAAAAAATGAAGCAGTTTTTTCCTGGTATCTTGCTCAGTTTCTCCGATTACTTTCTCGAAGGAATAGCTAAACATATCCTTTTTTTGTATTTTTGTGCCGTAGGTGTAATTATGATAATCCAGAAATGCGTCTAAATGTTCTACTAATACTTCATCCACATCTATACCTATATTCATGTGATAAATTGAGAACCTGAACTTTAAATAGGTTATCGAACTATGCCTTTTTTCCTGCAAAAAATTCTTGTGTTTTAGTCGCGACAAAAAGTCCAGCTTGATGAACTGCTTCCTTGGTTGAGCCAGCTATGTGAGGAGTCAAAACCAGATTGTTATTCTGTTGTGCATACACTATTAATGGATCTGTTACTGGCAACGGTTCGGTTACAAAGACATCTAACGCTGCGCCAGCTATTTGCTTCTGTTCCAAGGCCTGTAATAAATCTGGCTCTGAAATGATCTCTCCCCTGGAGCAATTGATAAGAAGCGCAGTTGGCTTCATCAACGAAAATAATCTTTTATTGATAAGGCCTTTTGTTTCTTCAGTGAGCAAGACATGTAAGGTGATAATATCTGCTTCTGTAAAAATCTGTTCCATAGAGGTAATTCTGGTTACTTTACTATCGGCAAAAACTTTTTCTGGCAGGTAAGGGTCATATGCAAAAATACGTAAGCCGAAATGCTGTGCTAATTCAGCGATATCTCGACCTATTCTTCCAAAGCCGACAATACCTAATGTTTTACCATACAATTCTGTGCCGATAAACGCTGCTCGCTGCCATTTCCCTGAAAGAAGTGAAGCCTGTGCCGCAGGAATTCTTCTTGCTAAACTTAAGAGCAAAGCTAAGGAATGTTCAGCAGTAGCAACCGTGTTTGCTCCTTGCAAAGAGATAACTTCAACGCCTTTTTTCTTAGCGTAGTCAAGATCAATATGGTTAATGCCGGTCGTGCCAGTGGCAATCACTTTCAAGCGTACTGCCGCATCAAGAATTTTTTGATCAATAACCGTATCTACCCGGATTGCTAACACCTCATATTCTGCAATATGGTGGAGAAGTTCCTCTCTAGTCAACTCTTGAGCTGTAACTTCTCCCAGCTGCTGAAATACTGCCATCGCAGTGTCATCAAAATATGCTGGAGCTGTAATTAATATTTTTCGTGTCATGGTATTAAAAAGCGCCAGCGCCCAGACTCCAGCTGTGATTTAGAGTCTGAACTTTTGGTGCGGCGTTTAACTAAGAGTAAAGCGCCAGCGCCCGGACTTTCACGCTGTTACACTATAAAGCCATGTCGTGGGGTCAAGCGAAGCGCGTGCCCCACTTGAATACGACTCGCCTAGTGTAACAGGCCATTTGAACCGGGATATCCTTGCGGAAACAAGCTCAATGGTACTTTCCTTGGAAAATAGTTCCAGGCTTACGCTTTCCTTTTCAGAAATTTGCGCAGTACCGGGTTGTGCCACGCTGGCATAAGTTGTTTAGCCTTAACTTGTTATTTAAATATTTCGTCTAAAAATAGTTCTCTACTCCTCTGCCATAAAACTTAAATACTTCATTTTCCTTATACCTCCATGATTACCCAAAACTTTGTCAAAGAGCTGGAGATGGCTTTATACCGTTCTTTTGGTCGGGCAAATACCAAGATAAAATCCCGCAGTGAGCATCACCCTAATTTTGTTGGCGATACTACCTACAAAGAAGAAGTAGTAAAGGTATTTACAAATGTATTGCAAGAGCGAAAGCCGATCTTAGAAAGCGAGATTCTGAAAGGCGGGCATCAAAATACCGCAGAGATGTTCAGTAAAGTGTCCTCAATGGTCGAAAACAAAGTCAGGGCAACTATGACTAGATCATCGTTATCCAATAAAGGATTTGATCAATCTTCTTTTGAAAAAATGGTGCGCGACTTGAAAGTAGAAGTCCGCGACGTTTTCTATAAAGGATATTTAGGCGGTTAGTTATTAACTATCTCTTCATGTCCGCAATCTAGACAAGACTGATATTTCTTACCTTTGTAATCATAGAAATCTACGTGGCAGGACTTGCATTTAGGACAGCAGTACTTGTCATCTTTTGTGGCTGTATGGACCATTTTAGTTCATAAAATTCTCATATTTTGCTGATTTTTTGTTAAATAAGTCTACTCTTCTTTGAAAGCTATTAAGCTTTTCTTTTCATTTTAATCACCCTCTACATCCAAAAAATTTAAATATTACCGTATATACAACAGCTATATGGCTACAGAGATGATAACTCTTAAACTTGACAACCAATTCTTGGAGGAAGTAGACAAAGCCGTGAAAAGCGCAGGTTATCACAACCGCACAGAATTAATTCGAACCGCATTAAGAGAAAAATTAGATGAGATTAAACTTAACAAAACAATGCTAGAGCTAGCTCACTTAAAAGGCAAATCAAAGAAAAAAATCTCTCCTGAGATGTACGAAGCGGCCAGAAATAAAGCTTTTGAAGAATTAGACAAACATTAAATTACTTCTTCTGGTTTATGACTTTTTGAGATATCAGTAAGCATTCTAAAATCTTTATCTCTGCTTATCAATATTACATTATTATCCCTAGCTAGTATCGCATGAAGCGCATCTCCTGGAGGCAAATTTCTTTCTATAGCGATTTTTCTTGCTTCAATTCTTTGTTCTTTAGTAGATATAATTTTCTCAATAATTTTTGCAAATGGTTTCATCATTCCATTGATTTCTTCTATAGAATAATATCCTTCCAATTCTCTGATCATGATATCACTAATTATCAAACTATTTTCTTTAGCTTTGATCATTGAGAATAATTTAAGAGCATAGTCTCCTAGGGCTTCATGGTTATAACCTTTCCTATCTTCATATAGATCAATCCAAATAGAAGTATCTACATAGAATTTTTCTACCACAGATGATGATTTTAACAACTAATTTATAAGAATTTAGATGTTCTACACCAACCAAAAATGGAGATTAAAAAATGGCGGTGGGGAGACTTTCACCCAGCGAACCTAGTCTGCACTGTTCGTGAGGTTTCCCAAGGAATACCTCACTTGACAAACTTGCCTAGATTGCTGGCTTTGAACTCCCGACATCTAGATTATGAGTCTAGCACTATAGCCAGGCTAAGTTACACCGCCAATAGACCAGAAATAAGAGGGTGGTTATAAAAAGGTTTCTGAAGGTGTTTATTTAACCGTTACTTTATCCCAACCCCCCCCAACTGAGTAATTTTTTTCATAAAGTACTAAATTGTCCTTCTCATCTCTACAGAGAACTTGAACTCCTCTCTTATACGCACTTCGAATATCTTCTACTTTATAGCATCCTTCAGGTTTAGTATAATCTTCTCTTTCAACCACCCTAGGATTATCTGGCTGGCTTTCACACCCAATTAATCCAACTAATCCCATAACTATTATTTCTTTTCTCATTTTACACCCTCCAAAATAATTTTTTATCTAAACAATCTCCCTACTTCTTCAACACTCATCGTCCCTGGATTCGTAATAATTGAGTGCATGCTCCCACCATTATCACCAATATATCTAGGCATGACATGAACATGTAAATGTGGCACCACTTGACCAGCAGCAGAATTATGATTCCAGCCGACATTAAATCCATCAGGTGATAAAACTTCCTGAATTTTCTCCATAGTTTTCTTAACAGCAACCATCAATTCCTGCAGTTTTTTGTCACCATAATCAAATACCGTCACTCCGTGTTCTTTCGGTATAACGATAGTATGTCCTTTGGTATGCGGCTTGACATCTAAAAAAGCCAGCACCTTTTTATCTTCATACACTTTATGCGAAGGTATTTCCCCTTTACCTATTTTACAAAAGATACAGTTGTCCATCTCTTTTTCTAGGATGAACTTCTTTATTTATTTTTCCTAGTATAGACAATATATCACTAAGATATATATTTCCAAAACTTTGTTTTTGATCTATGAAACAGGGAATTTATGTGTTATTTTTTTCAGCTTTTAGCACAGCGTGTGCTCCACGTTACCAAATGCCGCCAATGTTACCTATCTCCATTCTTCAAATCTCTAATCCTGACCAGACTCAACAATGGTTGGAGGATAAAAATAATCTAACCTATAAACGCGATCCTGATTTACATGGAGAAGATTTCTGGGCCCCTTGCGCCTTAACCTATGCTTTAGGTGGTGGAGATTGTGAAGATTATGCTATCTGCGCGGCAGCATTGCTAGAAGGCGATATTGAGAAGGGATATATTGTTTCTGCCGAGCACCATGATAGAGATAGCGCACATGCTGTATTTGCATATAAATTTCATGGCTGGTGGGGGATAAATAGCAACAATGAAACTGAATTCCGGCGCCCTTATTTTTTAACCGAGCATCAAGCAATAACAGATTCTTTGCGCGGCAAGTATACAGAATATACCATTTATGATTATTCTGGTGTTAATATTTTCATTGGCAATGAAGATTTAGAAGATAAAATAAAAAAAAGAAAGATAGGAACATACCTCTTAAAATAAAACACAATCTTTATATAAAAAAATACTCTTTTACAGTTATGACCAACTTAGTAGTACGAACTCAGGTTAAAGAAATTCTCAAAGAGCTGGGCCTAGAAAACATATCTGCTGACTTTATGGACAAATTAGATGACAAGACCAAGCAGCTCATTCTAGATGCCGGTAAACGTGCTAAAGAAAACAGCAGAAGAACGGTTATGGGGAAAGATGTATAAGAACCTTTACAAAAAGTTTACAGAAACAAAGTTTCTGAAACCCGGAAATTTAAAATTTCCGTAGGGTTTCATCAAAAGTGACACTCCGTAAATTCCCTACCTTTCCATCCTAGGCGGAGGAGGCAGAGGCAATTCCTTTTCAACTTCTACATCTCTAACCGGCTTTTCTTCAAACATCATCTTATGGCGTACTTCAACTGGCTCTGATGTACCCTTGTACTGTCGTAATTTCTCTTCAATCAGCGCAATCCTCTCTTCCATCTCTTCTATTTCATGTGGGTTTTTACTCTCCAATTCTTTATGGATCTGTAATTCCTGCTTTAACGCTTCCAAGCGTTTTTGCAGCATCATTACTTTCCCTGCATCTGCTTCTCTTCCCTTTTTCACTTCTTCAGCTGGAGCCATGCGCAAGCTGGTTGCAGCTACCTGCTGAGAGATTTCCTTTTTCGCTAAATGCTCTCCCAGCAAATGAGTTAGCTTCTCTACTTTTTTATCGAACTCTCCTTCCTCAGTTCGCAGCTTCTGTTTAAGAGATTCGATCTGTTGTTTTAAAGAATTTACTTTTAGTGATTCTTTATTCTTTTCGCGGAGCAGCTTTTTCTCTAGCTCCATAATTCCTTGCAACTGATTTTCAAGATGAATTATTTCTTTTCGTAAAGTCAGGCGAGGCACCTTCCTTTGTCCGGAGAGATATTTGATCTCATTTACTTTTTTCAAGATTTCAGGTTTCGAGAAACTTTCTTTCTGTTGCCGCGATATCAGTGCAGCTTTATTGAGCAGCTGCATAGTTTGAAGAGATGCCATCTTAACTAAATAATCCTACTCTTGGCTTTCTACCGCTAGGACCAGGCGGAGGAGGAAAATCTGACGGCATTTGCATTGCTGCAGCTTCCGGTCTTGGAGCTATTCTTCCGGGCATAGACGGTGGCCCCATCGTCACTTGCGGCATACTTGATCTTCCTTGTTTATTCATGAAATCGTCTAGTCTATCAGAGATAGCAATCATACCTTTAGCAATAGTCTCATTCTGACTAACTACTGTATCTAATTTTTCCAAAAGAGACTGGAAGGTTTTACTGACATCTTCTTCTTTCATCTGCTGCAATGCCTTTTCAAAAACCATATTCAGCTCATGAACCGCATCTTTCATGCTTTCAATCTCTAAAATCAGCTCGTTTGCTTTTGCATCCGGCTGAGTGAGCTTCTTCTTCAGCGCTTCAACTTCATATTTAAGATCAGCAATCACTTGCTGGGGGAGAAGTTCATAATCTTCCTGAGTCATAGCCAATCACCTATTTTCTGGACTTTGATAAAGTAATTTTGTATATAAATGTTTTGGAGAGGTTATGGCTTATTTAGAAAAGTCGCCGCCTAGGCCTTAAGGCGAGTGACGCTAGGTGACTCGTAAGACAAAGTTAAGATAAAAACCAATAAAATAATGAAGCAAGGTTTTGCGGAACGAGCGGCCAAGGCGACTTTTCGAGATTTTCTACAGGGCCGGGGAGAGGTTCATAAACTTTTAATAGTATTAGCCTTAAAATAATAAAATGCCTCTTAAAAAATCACCGGTCTCGGAACTTCCTACTTCCTACGGCCAATTCAAGGTTATAGCCTACCAAGATTCTGCCGGTGATCATCTTGCCGTCTTCAAAGGAGAGCTAAAAGAAGATCTTCTAGTTCGTATCCATTCTCAATGCATAACTGGCGATGCTCTTGGCTCATTACGCTGTGATTGTGGTCAGCAGCTCAATCAGGCTTTGAAATTAATTGCTAAAGAAGGAGGCTTAATTATCTATCTCCAACAGGAAGGCCGAGGCATAGGATTATTCAATAAAATTCTTGCCTATCATCATCAAGACCAAGGCTTGGACACCGTTGAAGCTAACCACAAATTAGGGTTTAAAGATGATTCCAGAAGTTATGCTATCGCTGCATTAATCCTTCAAAATTTAGGAATAAAATCAATCCGTTTGCTTACCAATAATCCCAGAAAAATAAAAGGACTTGAAAAAGCAGGAATTTCTATTACCCAACATCTTCCACTCATCATCCCTCCAAACAGCAATAATTCTGCCTATCTCAAAACTAAACAGGAAAAATTAGGACATATTTTATAAAAAAAATAAAATAATAAAAGAAAAAATACCTAATACTTAGGTATGATCACTTGTTTTACCGGCAACTTAACCACGGAGGTATTTGTTTTTATTGGCGTAACCACCTGCTGAATTGGCGTAGTTGTGGTCGGAACTATTACTTTCGTGGTAACCGTGTTTACTAAACTGCTCTTCTCCGTTTCGGTTACCGGCAACTTACCAATTTCTACTACTAGGTTATCTGCCAGATCTGTTTTCTGCTCACTTTCCGGTAAGACTTGCACAATCTTGGTTAAATCAGTCACAATGGCAGTCTTGCTGGAGTCAGCAGGCAGTTTTTGCACTTCTAAAACCAAATCCTGGACAATACCGGTTTTAGTGTTATCTTCTGGTAAAGTTTGTATAGCTAAAACTAGCTTTTGCAAGACCTCAGTTTTTCCTTTGTCTGCTGGCAATTTCTGTACTTCTCCTACTAAATCTTGAAGCGATGCAGTTTTTTTCTCACTCTCGGGTAATTTTCCAACTTCTACAACTACTTGGTCTACAACTTCAGTTTTATCCTTATTGTCGGCTAGTTTTTTGACTACCTTCACCACGTTCTGTAAGAAATTTGGCTTCTCTTCTTCTTTCAAAAGTACAGCTACTTCTACCAGATCAAGAGTCAGATTAAGCTTTTTCTTGCTCTGGGGCAGAATCTGAATTTCGCTGATAAAATCATCTAGTACTTCTGATTTGCCTTCGTCTAAACCTAACTGGACAATTTCTGTTTCTATTTCACCTGATGGATCGACTTGTACCATTTGTATCTGATTCACCAAATCTTTTACAACTTCTGCCTTATCATCGTCGGCTGGCAAGGCTTGCACTTCAACCACAATTTCCTTCAAGAAATCAGCCTTATCTTTAGGTTTTGGTTTTGTTTCCACAACCATAAGTACATCTTTTACCACGCTGGTCTTGTCGGGAGTTGCAGGTAATTTTTGAACTTCAGTAAAGACATCTTTCAAATAATTATCCTTGCTATCCCCTTCAGGCAATTTTTGGATTTCTTCAACTACATCTTTTAGGAAGTCTGCTTTATCCTTGCCAGAAGGCATTTGCTGAGCTTCGGTAACTAATTTCTCAATTAAATCCTTCTTTAATGGTTGGACTGGCACAATGTCTGTCTCCAATTTTCCTGGTTCCTGATTTTCAAAATCTTCTTTTGCCTGTTCAAAAGCATCCAGGAGTTCTTGAGCTTCATCAGCTACTTCCTGCAGTTCTTCTGCTTCTTGCTGAGCTTCTTCAGCCTGCTGTTGCGCTTCTTCTACCTGTTCCTGTAATTCTGCTAGTTCTTCAGCTTGCTGCTGTTCAGCTTCTTCTAGCTGCTTTTTTAATTCATCAAGCGCTTTCTGCAATTCATCTGCTTTCTCTTGTGCTTCGTCAGATTGTTTTTTGGATTCTTCTGCGTCATTCTTCATGACATTATCAATAGCATTCTGTAATCCTTTTTGCGCAGCTTCAGGAGCGTCAGCAAGAACTTTTTGTAAAGTTTCTGCAGCCACTTGTTTTCCTTTTTCTGCATTCAATGCTTTCAATTCTTTGAATGATTCAGTCATGCCCTTAACGCTTTTTTTCATCGCTTCTTCAACAGAAGGCTTGGCTGCTTCTGGAACTTGTTCTAATACTTTTGCTAAAGCTGCTAAGTGCTTGCTGACTTGCTCAGCCACTTTAGCTGTTTTCTCTTCATCCAGATAGGCTTTCTTTTTTTGTTTGAGAAGAGCTTTATCATATTTTTGAATTGCTTTGGCTAGCGCTTTTTCATTTCCTTTTTCTGCCATCACCACTACTTCTGCCGCTTTCTCATCAGTTACTGCCTCTTCGGCTTGAAATAGATCAGACACATCATCTAAAAAATATAATGGATTGTCCGGAGTCATTCCCGGATCAGCTAATTCCTCTGCTTCTGCTATAGCAAAGGTAGAAAGTAACATCATCACTGTTATTATTATAGTATTTATTTTCCTCATAGTTATAAGCCTCCTCGTAATATTAGATTCACTAAAAAATAAGACCCTGTTTTTATATCTTTCTTTTCTACAGGCTCTGTAGAAAAGTCGCCGCAGGTAGTTGAGCGAGCCAGAGGCGAGCTCTGGCAAGTCGATGCCAAGATGAGCGCGAGAGGATGTACACTTTAGTCGAAAATTAAGTCCTATCCCTTTCAAATTTCAATAACTAGGATAGGTCGAGCGCTCGGCCAAGGCGACTTTTTCGAGATTTTCTACAGAGCCTTTTCTACAGCAATAAAAACCCTAAGATACGTTAATATAGTATTTCTACTTTTCCTGAATTTATGCTGGTTGAATTTATACTTGCTACTATAACTCTTGTGGTTTTAGCCATCGCTTCTTACACCGACTTACGCACTAAAGAAGTTCCTGACTGGCTCAGCTATGGTTTTGTCTTTGCCGCGATTGGTGTTCGAACAATTTATTCATTTCAGGAAGGCTGGACTATTCTGCTAAGCGGATTATTAGGATTAGCTGTTTTTTATCTTCTTGCCCTCCTTTTTTATTATACTAACCAATGGGGTGGCGGTGACAGTAAACTCTTGATGGGCATGGGCGCAGCCTTGGGAATTACCTACCCCTTTGCTGAATCAAGTTTTACTTTACTATGGTTTTTATTGGCCTTACTGCTTGCCGGCGGAGCGTACGGCTTACTTTGGCTTACGGTAGTAGCCTTCAAACGCCGTTACTGTCTTCTTCCTGAAATGCGTATTATGCTAGGTAAATATAAGAAAGCCCACCTGGGAATAGGTTTTGCTTCATTTTTTTTACTTGGAACTGGCATCTTTATCAATTCTTTGCTGCTGATCTTGGTATTCATCATTGCCCTATATTATCTCCTGATGTTTTTGATTGCCGCACAAAATTGCTGTTTTATTGAAGAAAAAGAAACCAAGCATTTGACAGAAGGAGACTGGTTAGCAGAAGATATTGTTGTGCACGGAAAAAAAATTATCAAAAAGAAAACATTGCTCCAAGAAGATATTAGCAAGCTGCACAAGCACAACATTAGTTCTGTTCTCATTAAAGAAGGGATCCCTTTTGTGCCTAGCTTTCTGCTTGCGTATTTGATCTTGTTGTTTGGAAAGGATTTGATGCCAATGGTTATTGGAAGAATATTTGGATAGAAATGTGTCCTATTAAATGTGTCCTATTTATTCTATTCTATTTATGGTCTCGTAGTTAGATCACGTGGGAATGTTTAAAAACGTCAAAATAAACCCCTGCTGGTGTTTCATAAAGAGGTGTTATATGGCTGGTATATCCTGGTTTTTCTTGTAGCAGGATTAATGCTGATCAACCCATTATCCTCCCCGACTGGAGAGGCTGTTTACACTGAGACTAATGCAGAAAAAGTGTGGGATTTTAGCAATATCTCAGAATATGATTATAATTCTTCTATTCTACTCAACTCAACGATCCAATTAAAGCCAATTACTAACACTAACACCACTACTATTCAGGAGATCAATGAATCTGAGTTACTTTTTGCAACAGAATACGATACGAATAATGATGAAGATGAAGAAGAAGAAGATGACGATGGAGATCAAGAAGATAATGACGAAGATGAAGAAGATGATAAAAAAGCTAAGGGTAATGATGATAAAAGTAAAAATGTTACCCTTAAATTGCAAAGCTTGGAACAAGGATCAGTGGAGCTAAAAGATAAGTCAGTAATTGAAATAAAACTGAACCATCAACTGCAAAACAATGATCAGCTTTCCTTCTATATTTTAGGCGGCACCGACAACGGAAACATTTATCTCTGCGAAAAAAAAGAAGGGTGTAGTATTCCCGTCTACGGAAGTCTTGCTCTACCCAGCGATGTTTCTGCTGCTTGGTATAATCTCACCATCTCTGGAATGGCTGAGTCGACTGATACTTTTTTCATTAACTCTCCAGATAAAATAGAAATTGATATGATAAAAGGATACAAAAAGAGTACTAGAAATGAGACCACTACTTCTCTTTCCTATCCTTCCTCCGCTTCTCTTCAGACTGTTGATCTACAGCCGGCAGATTGGGAAAGCTGGAAAACGTTTTCGAAAGTAGAGCAGCTCAATCAACAGCAAGTTCAGTACGAATACTCAACTGATTCTGGATCTTCTTGGAATCTTGTCCCTGCTGACGGCGATTTTACTTCTATAATAGAGAATAAAGTGAGATTTAAAACTACTCTTTTTTCCAACACTTTTGAAACACCAATTGTAAATTTGATAAAATTAACTTATAACACTATTCCGGTTTGCGCTGAAAATTGGACTGCTCAATACGGCACCTGCTTGGTGAACAATTCTAAATCAAAATCATATCTAGATGCCAATGTATGCGGTACTAGTTCCGCTTTGCCTTCTGACAATGGGACGTATATAGCTTGTGATTACTGCGCCTTGTTTAATTGTTCAGGCTCAGTTATAAAAGAATCTCTAGCTGAAGTACATGGAAATAAGACCATCTATGTTGTTGATGCTGTTGCCGAAGCTAATACTAAATTAGAGATGGAAGCAGCAAATTCCACCAACGTGGAAATAATAGAATATAATCATGATATTAAGAATGGGACTTCTTCTTCTACCTCTCTTAATCGCTACATTTCCTTAGAATCAGATGATCTTGTTTCTTCAGTTACCATCAGTTTGTATTACCAAGACCTAGAATTAACTAATAACAATATTGACGAAAATACGCTTACTATTCAATACTACAATGAGACTAGCCAACAGTGGGAAGTGTTGTCGTCCACGGTTAATATCTCTGAGAATTATGTTTCCACTACTATGCCGCATATGAGTTTCTATGGCTTATTTGGTGAACAACCTAATGCGCCAGCTGATTCAGCCTCCACCACCTCTTCTGGTCTAACTGGACGCAGCGGTGGCGGGGGAGGAGCAGATACGGATACCAGCCCTAAAACTCCAACCCTTGCAGTCAGTCAAACCGTATTGTCAACGCAAAGTCAAAATCCTCCCGCTTACTTTTCTCCCCCTAGCAGTGAACTATCCTGTGATTATGTAGTAGAAATGATTCTTCCTGATCAATTAGAAATGAGACAAGATGAGCTTTATCAAGGAGAAATTCTCAATACTGGAACCTGTAAAATTGCAGAATTAAAATTAGAGTTAAGTAGCGAACTGCAGCCCATGGTAGATCTTTCCGTACTGGACTCACTTTCTCTTTCACCCGGCAATAAAACTAATTTTATACTTATTAGAAAAGAAGCATCTGAGACTGATTTATTTTCAGCCACGAGTCATGTGATCAGTTCATTTAAAGCAGATCCCATAGTCTCAGGCTATATCATTTTGGAAGGACATGATGATCAAGAAAAGGTCTTTAGAAAAGAATTACCCCTAAAAATAATCATGAAGAGTAACTTCCAGCAAAAAGATTTAATCATCACTAGTTTGCTCACAGTAACCATCCTGCTCCTCATAGCACGATCATTTTTGTTCCCTAAAGAAAAGAAAAAGAAAAATCAAGAGCGAACGCTTCATGACTTCCGCAAGCTTTAAATACCTGAAAGATTTGATTGTAACCTAAGTATTCAAAAAAGATGTTTCAAAAAGAGGTAAGCAAGGACAAACTCCTTTTTACCATCCTTTTAAGTGCAAAAAGCGTTAAAAAGAGGTGTAGCGGATGAGATTTAATAAGAAAGGTTCTCTGGAACTTTCCATTCAAGCTATAGTTATTGTAGTCATTGCGTTTACTGTTCTCGGTTTAGGTCTAGGCTTTGTAAAATCGCAGCTAGGTGGTTTGCAAAAGACTGCTTCTGAGGTTCAATCAAAGATTAAAGAACAAATCCTCGAAGACATGCGTGTTTCTGGGAAAAAAGTGTCAGTCACTTCACAGATCACCCTGGAAAGGGGCAACCAAGTTATTGAAAATGTAGGTATTGTTAATACCGGATTAAGCGAAAAAGTGTTTGGCATTAAAATAAATTTTGTGAAGAAACAGAACCCAGATGGGTCACCGGCCGATTCTGAAGCTTCAAAAGAGGAAATTAATTTTTTTTACAGTGATGAAGTAGGTAAGCGGTTGTCTCCAACAGCAGGCGATGTACTTCCTATAACTATTTCAGCTAAAAGCGGTGCGGCTGGAAATTATCTCTATAAAGTTGATGTTTATTCGTGTCCCGCTCCTGCCCTTGAGCCAGGAACAGACTGTGAATTATATGACACCAGAAGCTTCTTCGTACGGGTGGCATAAAGAGGTACATACCATGGCAAAACAATCATCCAACGGAAAGAGACACTTATCAGAAGCGCAGGAATTTGAAATCATGAAGTTAGTCTTAGATAAATTTCTTTGGTTAGGTTTTATTGTGATGGGCTGGGGAATGTATCTTTCCTTAACTTCTGAAAGCATCTTAGAAGGCATCTGGCATCTCCTTGCTGGCGCAGTCTTGCTGCTCATATTCTTAGTGATCATTATCAGAGAATATGAAATTGTGAAAAAGTAATTTTTTCTTTCCTTATTCTCCTCTTTCATAATTTTTATAAACAGCTCTCGGGATGACCTATTTTTGATCTTTATGTCTTTCCACTACGATTTTAATGATCCTAACTTGATCTCTTCTTATCTAGAGCAAGCTCTTCCTCAGGCAGGTTTAGAGCACGATAGGAAAAAGTTTGTTATAGGCCATCATGGTGGCATGGGATACCGGCTGTTTTCCATCGGCTTTAGGTATTGGGATTGTAGTAAGGCGAATGTCGCTACTTATAATGATCTACAACAGACTCGAGATTATTTTGCTGTAATCAGTACGTATATTGAGACTGCTAGAGCGTATGCTCAAGAAAAAGGATTCGGTTTGATCTCAATACTTCCTACCAATATTGGAGACCGCTTAACCACTTTTGATCGCTTTTCCTCTTTTCATTCTACTGGAATAGGAGAAGTACGTCTCGAATCGCTTGAACGCTTGGAAGGCTTTTTAAGAATGATCAAAGAAGGAAAACCGGCCTTAGAAGAACGATATCAGAAAGTAACCTCCTCCGCCAAAGATTTATTTGATCATTTTACAGCATAAAATTCTGAGATAATATTCTAAATTTTTCTATTCACACTTCACTTCCACATAATCTATCTCAAGCAAATCATCAAATCCTGAAGTCAACTGCAACAAACTAACCTCCCGATTGCAAGGGAGGCTGGCTACCGTTCCATTTACAGACACAGAAAGTGTTCCAGGGAGTTTGTAAAAAGAGATATAATTTTCTAAGCCACCATCTATACCGCGTAGTATTGCGGTTTCGTTGCCGCAAGTAAGTTCTCCGACATCATCAACGAGATACAAGTTGATTCCGTCCCCTAAAGTAATTGCTCCACCATCAACAATGCCATACAATTTCACACTTTTATCTGCACAGGAATTGAGATAATTATTTGGGGTGGTAATTGATGATCCATTAGGTAGAGAAATCCAGCCATTATTTACTGTTATGCCGACATTATCATTAGCGTACCATTTGTTTGTATCTAATGCAGTTCCATCAAATTCGTCGCAGAAAAGCAATCCTGGACAATCGCTGCTATTTTGTTCATCATTATTATTATTATTATCATTCCCGCCGCTTCCTGTACTTCCGCTACCGTAATCATCACCTCCTTGATTACTTCCCGCATCGCTACCACATTTTCCATCAAAATTAATATCTAAAGCTGCAAGCGTGGTAGTCGGCGTTTGAAACCCATAGTTAGCTGAGATAAAAACATACATATTTGCAACTGCTCCCGGGGGAAGTTTTTCTTCTATATAAGTTACTCCTTCATCAAAATCATCCTCAGCAATTCCGAAGGTTTCTATAATTCCTAGTCTCTTAATCAAAAATGCTCCCGGTTTTATCAGCGTACGCATATTATCTCTGTTTAAACATCCAGTATAATCCCAATTTGCTTCTGCCCAAGAAAAAAAAGTTTCCGCTCCAGGTTTAGATTGTTCTTTCTGAAAACTATCGTGTAAGATTTGCAAAGGAGCAGGAGTTATAGAGTAGGTATGATCACTATTGTGGAGAGAGATATACAACTGTGGTGCATGTCCTTCACTGGAGATAAAAAAACCTTCTGAAAACACATTATCAAAATAAAGCACTGAAGCATTCTCAACTGGTTTGTCAAATGCAGTAACTTCAACCTCTACTTCTTCTTCCGTTTGGCCTGGCGGAACATTCTTTTCAACAAAATTAGCTATCCCCTCACTATCGGTTACTGCCTCAGAGATAGTTACCCCATTAAGATCGATAGAATAATTCTCGCTGGTGCATGCGGCATTGCCTGCCAGTGCAAGTAATCCTATCTTCACTTTTTTCTCTAATGACATCGATTTTCACCTCACCAAGAGATTAATATAGATACAGTTGTAAGCTACAAGGAAACCTCGTCAAAATGTTTATAAAGACTATTTTCTTCGCACCTATAGCATGAAAAAGAGACACCATAATAGCAATACCCGAGGAGCTATTGGTTTATCCGTTGAAACTTTAGTCATCATTATCATCTCTTTAGTCATTCTTGCAGGAGGAATCACCTTAATCTACCAATTTATTTCTGGTGCGGAAGAAATAAAAGGACAGCTCGATCAAAAAACGCAAGACGAATTAGAACGCCTCTTAGTCAGTCAGGGAAAAAAAGTTGCGCTACCTTTACATGTTGCCACTATTGGAAGAGGCGACAGCCATGTCTTTGGTTTGGGAATTTTAAACACTCTTGATATTACCAAACCTTTTTACATTCAGATTGCCCTTAACAAAGTAGTTGATGAAGCCGAACAAGATATCACTAATCAAGTGGATCTGCAGCAAGTTCAAAGTTGGGTTTTTTATGATAGTGGTGCATTATCTATCAACAGCAATGACAACCATAAAGAAGCCTTATTAGTACAAGTTCCGAAAGATGCGATAAAAGGCCAGTATATTTTTGTAGCAACGGTTGTTGTTGATAACGCAGCGTATGGAAATCCTCAAACCTTTGTAGTGAATGTGATTTGAAAAGAAGTCAAGAAAGATATTTGTCACAGCATTCACAATAATTACTCCCCATACCTCGATATTCAACTACGGGGTGATCACATTCTTCAGGAGTAACTTGCGCTGTTTTATATAATTGTACAATTCCAGCCCGCAACATTTTTCTTCCATCTTCAAGTTTTTTTGTAGAATCTCTTAATTTCTCTTGGGAATTTAATATCTCTCTCTCGGCTTCCAGTAAATTAGATATGTCTGGTAAATTTCCCATACCTATCCCAACAATTCTCTCAAAAACTTAGCAGGATCTTTCGCTTTTGGCACCGCATGGCCAATTAACACCCCTTTTGCTCCAAGCTGCAATGCTTTTATGATATCCTCTCGAGATTGTATGCCCGCGCCACAAAGAACTTTGGTCTTAGGACTGATTTTACTGACCAGCTTCACTGCTTTAGCAATAACTTCTGGTTTAGCCTTGGTTACAGAAATATTGCCGCCGATCAATTCTGGCGGTTCATAGGCAAGATAATCTGGAGCTAGTTGTGTAACTTTATGAACTTCCGTTAAAGATGAAGCACAAATCACTACCACTAATTTATTTCGTTTGCAATCCTTCACGATCTTCTTGAGTATAGAGAAAGGAATTTTTCGCTCAGAGTGATTCAGAAGTGTCCCCTTTACACCTATTTCCTTCAGTTCCTGAGCAGAAACTTTTCCTGTAAATGGTCCTAAACCGGCTAGATCAGTGTGCTGTGAAAATACTTTCAATAAAGTTCCAGCTGCAACTTCTTCAAGGGTAGGTAATGAGGGCGCAATAACAATCTCGTATTTTTTTGAACGAACTTTCTCTAGTCTTTTTGCTAAAAGAAGCGCTTTTTTTCCGGTTGTTTCTGGATAGGTTTTAAAATTCAATAAGATAAGCGATTTCATTTTCGTTTAACTTCCTTTTTAAGTTGATTTAAAGTTTTGAAAAGGTATCCTAACACTACGATAATTAAAATTGCTGGAAGCAGAAATAAGAACAGATTAAATACCAATACCAGGATTACGATTGCAAATATAATCATAACAAGAATAGTAATCCAAGCCTTAATTCCGGTTACCACATACATGCTTAAGGTAATACCCTAGAAGTATAAAAAGTATTCCCAAAAATAATGTTAATACCAAGATATTTCTGCTGATGCTGACAAAGAAGTCTAAGGGGAAAGTCTGAATCAGTAAGGAATCAGCAGCAAAGATCCAGTTACCTTGCGGAAAAAAAAGCTTATGGAATACTGTAAATACAAAGTCAAAGAAAAAGAAAGAAGTGATTCCAATCACTAACATTGCTGCAACTACTATTTTGCCGCCATAATCAAAAAGCTGGTTCAGAAACTTCTTATCCTTTCTATAGTGGATCACAGTTATAATCATCACAAAAAGTAGCGCATACAAAAAATATTCAGCATAATCCATCACTTGTTTGACGTCTTGTAGATGGGAAGCTTCCGCTTCAGTAAATCCAGCTTGTAGTCCCCCTTTTCCATCTAAAAAATCAAAAACATTTTCCTGTGCAGGGGTAGTATTTGTAAATAGAAGAACTGCTTTGTATGAAAGTAACAATAAAAAAAACAGTAAAAGTGCGCTAAAAATAAAAACCATGCTCTTTTTATTATTATTCATGATCATGATTTATAAAATTCGTATTTCTCCATATATTTTCCTTTCAAAGATTCAAATGACCGCGCATTTCTCTGCCTGCGATAATATCCTACTGCCTTTCCCTTCTTATCGTAATACGGCAGGGAAGCCCAGGTTCTTGCTAGTTTTTTCCAGACTGGTTTGAAATTTCCATTTTGTATAGCTAACTCTAGCATCTCTTGACTGACCCCATTTTGTTTTTGTACCACATAGATTCCTGCTTCATCCTGGGAATCAGGCGTTATATCCTTAAACAAGCCACAACTCTCATCGTTATTTGGCCCGCAATTTTTTAACCTTCGAAGTCCGTCATAGGTCTCTTCCATCCATTGCAACGCTCCAGCCGCGGTAGAGGCTCTGGCCCGGTTATGCCATTTTACTTTTATTCTGGGATGGTCACTAAAGCCAATAAAATAATTTCCTGGACATTTCTCGAACTTACCACCGTAGCGATTGTGCTTGTCTTCCACTACTTCGCCAGCAACTAAAACTTGGTATGGGCTAATCCCGTCTAAACATGGTTCTAGCGTATACTCTGCCCAAGAGATAGTGTCTAACAATGCTTTATATTCCGGCGACAAAGAATCAAAATAGGTTTTTACATTTATTTTAGTAAGCTCTTCGGTAATGGCATTTTGAGAAACATTTTTTTGCTGAGTCACAGCTTCTTCTAAGAATGATTCTGGTTTTTCTGTCAGAGGAATATAATCTGGAGGCGGAGTATAGGGTTGAGTATTACATGATAGCGCCAATACCACAGAAACTAAACTCCTCTTCATCTAGGTAAAGAAGAAAGAAGGTACTTATATAGATTTAGGAATTTACTTAGTTTTTACTATATATCTACTGTTTTCCTTATTTGAAGGATCTTCAGGACTGCATTTCCACTGCCACTCTTGAGCTTCACAGTCATTCTCTTCTCTTTTTCTACTCCATTCATCACTGATGCCTCTTAAAATAGTACCTTCATCGTAATTTTTTTTATTACAGTTAGCATTAAATTGTTTTAGATAATTTATGGTTACAAGGTCGCAGAGAGCTTCCTGCCTATTTGTTTCAGAAGCAGTTATTTCTTCATCATCAGGTCTTCCCATCATGTATCCTACTCCAAAAGTAGCGGCATAAGAAAAAGCCAAGCCAGCAAACAAAGCTCCAGCTACCATAGTTCCACAACCAGATTTTTTATTCGTCATTTTCATTTACCTCTGTTTTGTTATGTAGCTGACAGCAATATAGGCACATAAGCCAAGCATGAATTTACGTTCTTCTGCCTTTTCTCTAGCCTGCACTACTGCTGCCTGAGGATCCCGTAAGGAAATATTTCCTATTTTGATTCTTTGCATATCTTTTGAAATTTTATATTCGATCATTTTTCATTCATCTCTTTTAGTATCTCAATAAGAAGCCTCTTTATAAACATTTCGCTTTAATAGTAACTACTAAGTGACAACTCGGCTAATGCCCTTTTTCCATAATCTTCTTCAGTTCAGAAGAGATAAACTGCCCGGAAGCCTTCCCTGCCAGCCGTTTCATGGCCAATCCCATCAAAGCAGAAAAGGGTGCCTCTTTATTTTCGGCTACTATCCTCAACAATTCCTTGTGAATCTCTTCCGTTCCTAGCGCGGCATATCGTTTAATATCGAACTTATCGGTAATCATGTCAATCAGCACATCCAAGAAAATATCCTTGTGAATCTTCCCTTCGCTCAAATATCGAAAAACATCTCTAAAATTCTCTTCGGTCAGCTTTTCAGGGTCGTGATGGAATTGCCGCTTAATATCCAAAGGGGTGGAAATAAGCGTCTCTGCAATAAAGGCAGGCTTAATGGCAGGATATTTCTCCACTAATTCTTCAAATAAGCCAACTTTATCTGACTTTGCGGCAAATTCTGCCAAATCCTTGCCTAAGCCTAAAGTAACATGAAATCGTTCCATCTTCTCTTCCAATGTTTCTGGTAATACTATCTTTTTCAAATCAGGTTTAATAAGTGGTACATCTGTTTCTGGATACATTCTCGCTGCTCCAGGGATAGGTCGTAAATAGGTTGTGGTACCATCAGCATTTGCTTTTCGCACTTCTGCTGGAATTCCTTTCAATAATTCTTGAGCTCGTTGATAAACTGCTTCTAATGCAACCCTTGCTTTTCTTTCTTCATCAGCCACTAATACAAAAGCATCTTTCTCAGTACAACCAAGCTGCTTTTTGACAGAAACCACTTCCTGTTCAGAAATACCATATCGCGGCAGTTCATCTGAATGAAATATACCACCAACTCCTGCTCTTACTTTCGCCCAATCAGAAAATTCTGTTCCCACTCATCTTCCAGGCTGCACTTCTCTGCCAATATAACCAGTGAGACCAGGTAGCTTTACTCCAAGAATTTTGCCTTTTTTCGCTAAGGTATTTTTGATCACATTTGCTGCAGAATGTACAAAGAGTGAACTAACCTCGACCGCATGAAAGGAAGGCAAGGTTACCTTTTTTAACTCATCCTTGATCCTCAATAATTCTTGCTGCCGCTTGACTTCTAACTCAACTAGCAATGGCAATTGGCGTAAATCCTGCGCGCCTTTAATTTCGATTCTTGCTCCGCCCTTGATGGAAACGTTAACATCCTGTCTGATTGTTCCTAACCCTCGTTTAACTCCGGGAAGAGAACGTAATAACATCCCCAGCTTTTTAGCAGCTTCCTGGCATTGCTCAGGTGTGGTTATATCCGGAGCTGTTCCAACTTCAATCAGCGGAATTCCTAATCTATCCAGAGAATATGCTTTTTCCTCTGCTGTTTCACTCACAATTCTACATGAATCTTCTTCTAATGAAACGTTCGTAATCCGTACTTTTCCAGAACTTGTTTCGATTAAACCTTCTTTTGCCAGCAACGCTGTCCGTTGAAATCCTGAAGTATTTGAACCATCAACAATCGTCTTTCGCATTACCTGCACT
>JACPIL010000040.1 GCA_016188105.1 Candidatus Woesearchaeota archaeon
GCTTTGGCAGTCGGTGATAACGGCCCGTCAGCAGCAATCACAACATCTGGAGAAATCCGCTTTTCAGTATTGCTGGCAGAATCCTTGATCACTAATTCTTTGCCTTCTTTACGCTGAAAAGAATGATTTAGGTAAACTTTTGCACCTTCTTTCTTGGCCAAATTCCCAAAGAAGTTATCAAACTTATTTCTGCAAACTAAATACTCCTTTTGCTTCGCCTCTATCTTATGCTTGGGCGAATACACTTCTACTTTATTGAAGGTATTCACTAAGAACGAATCCATGGGCAGCTGGAATTGATCAAAATCAGCCGTAAGCAAGCCAGTACATTGAATCGGCAAACCGATCTGCGCATGATTCTCATAGATGGACACCTCATGCCCGTTTTTTGCTAGCCAATATCCGGCATAACAGCCTACTGGTCCACCTCCAATGATTGCGATCTTCATCTTCATATAGACCCCATTTGCCGTAACTTCTCCTCAATTTTACTGACTCGGTTTTCTAAAGGGCCTTCTATAAAATAGAGCTTTTCCGGCCAAAAGTGTTCCACAAAACTCCTGGTCAAAGAATGTTTTCTTATTCTGGATTCATTTCCTGCAGAGCGGACATTGTCTGCTTGGTATTGAATCTCTTGTGGATTTTCGGCGATCACAATCAATTGGTAGCGGTCTTCCAGTTCTAAGCACATCCTAAACAATTCCCGCACCGCTAATCTATCTCTTGGCTCAGCAGCATACATTCTAGCTGACACATACAATTGGAACAAAGGATTGTCAGTGATGAAGCCGCAAGATGCAACCGAGCGCAGCTCTTCCCGCTCTTGCTGCCGCCACATATAAAATCGTTCAAAAGGACTTTTATAATCGCCAAACTCTTTTTTTAGCTTCCTATTTTCTTCCGTGATTAAATCGTAATCAAATCCCTTATTCTTGAGGGAAGCAAACAGAGATGCAGCTAGAGTTGATTTCCAGGTGCATGGCCCGCCAGCAATAGCTATATTCACTTTTGGCGGAGAGATGTTAGACATGTAAAAATAGACAAAATTACGACTATAAAAAGATTATCGAACTAAGAAATGATTAGAATTATTAGATTACAAACTAAATCAGAATTAAAACTTAAAAGAAAAAAAAGAAAAAAGATTTTGGAGGAGTCCTAGTACTACCTTAGTAGTACTTTTCTTCTCCTTCGTCGTCTTTTCGCAATCTACTGAAACCGATTACAAGGCCCATCAGTACTAGTAATACAACTAATACGATCAGAGCGATTTCTAATCCGTTTCGTAGGCTTGCACTGCCGTCAGCGCCAGCGTCTTGTACAACGTTAGCTTTTAAGACAACAGTTTCAAGCACATCGCTGCCTGATTTAACAGTTACAGATGCTAAATGCTCTCCAGCAGTAGCATCTTCTTTAGCAGCTACGTCCACATAGACAACTTTGTTTTTACCAGGTTCTAGAACAACTAAGCTTTCACTTACGGAAGCGGTTGCCCAGTCGCCGGTAGCAACTTCAAGGGTGTATGCTTTGGAAGCACTTCCTTCGTTTGTCAATGCTACAGCGTAACTTGCGGTTTTACCAGCAGCGACGGTTTGCATTTCAGGACCGACAGCCAAAACTAACTTGCCTGTTTTAGGTGCAAGCAATTCATTTGCCAACACTTTCAAGGTGTAGGTTTCGGTGACGGACTCATCTAAATCGTCATATTGTGCAGTTACTTCAACAGTGTATTCTCCTGCTTGAGTGTCAGCTGGAATCTGTAAGAACATTTCGTCTACATCTTCGTGGTCATCTGCGTTAAGTTCATCAACGTATTCAGATGCGCTTAGGCCCAATTCAGGTACAGCTACAGTAACTTTAACGTCTTCTTCATTTTCTTCACCAACATTCTCCAATAGAACTGTTGCCAGCAAGGATCGTCCTGCTTTTACAGATAAGCTAGGGGAAAAGGACACGTCAGCGATTTCTACTGAGTGACTAGGTGATTCAACGAATAGTTTGTAAGTCTTGTCAGCAATAACATCATTTCCGCCGAAAACAAGCACTCGTAGAGTAGCTTCTCCGTTCTGGAAATCATTTGGAACTAACAACTTTAATTTTACAGTCTTTTCAGTTCCTTCTGTTACTTTGCTAACTAATACGTTTTCAACAACGTCTTCGTCTTCATAGCCAGATAATCGAGCTTCAACTTCGATATTTCTAGCGGTTAAATCGACTGGGACATAAAGTGGATCCCCATCCATGTCAAAGGTTGCATCAGCATTATCGCTTTCGATAGCTAATTCAACTTCAACGTCTAATTCTTCTCCTTCTTCTACAGATAGAAGGGTACTGTCATCTTTTTCATCATTAACTTCAATCTCAACAGATCCATAGGAAGTGTTTAATCCGCCTAGAGTACTAGGAGCAGCACTAACCATGGAAACAGTCAGCAAGCTAATGACAAACAAAGCCATTATACTTAGTAATTTTCTCATTTTTGGTCTCCTCCAAAATCCTTTTTCAAGGTTTTGAGTATGATTTTTTTTTACGAACACCTATAGGCTTATTTTAGCTGCCTTGGTGCTTTTCACCACTTCAAAATGAGGGTGTTATTTAAATGTTTCGGATTTTAGTATCATTAAGTAGGAACAAACTAGTACTTATTCTAAGGTACCCCATACACTACCTATTAATACTAAGCGGTAAGCTGAAGTATGGTAGTGATCATTTCCTACTGTAACCTTGACCAAATATAGGCCAAGTTCAGCGTCTTCTGGAAGGTAGACAAAGACATTCTTGTTGGTTCCTTGGTCAGAATCGAGGCTAAATTTACCGGTGCTGCCCATCACGCCCAAATCGTAGATTTTAGCCTGAACTTTAAGGTTTTCCAGGTCAAAGTCCCCATTATTAAAGACTCGAACATTAACGAATAAAGTACTTCCTGCCTGGGCTTCTTCTTCCAAATGTACTGATTGTAATTTAAGGTTTAGGAAAGGTGAATCTTCTTCCTCTTCCTGAACAGGGAATAAGCGGAATTCATCATCATCTTCTGAGCTTGAACAGCCTAGATCTGCAGGGTAATCAGTTTTTGAATCATGGTCATTATCTACGCCATCGCTGCATTGAGGCTTATCTTCTTCTGGATCGTCAGTTTCATCATTGTCATCTGGATCGTCACAGCCAGGGTCGTTTCCATCAACTAGCCCATCGCCGTCATTATCACTATGGTCCTTACATTCAGGAAGAGTTTGATCTTCTTCAAATTCATCTCCTGCATCTACACAGCCGGGATCATTATCGGGATTGGTTCCAAAATCGATTTTTCCATCCCCGTCATTATCAAGGCCATCACTGCATACCGGAACATGAGGTTGATCGGTTTCATCGTCATCGTCAGGATTTTCACAACCTTGGTCATGTAAATCTACTGCACCGTCATTGTCATTATCCTGTCCGTCTTTACATTGAGGCTCATCACTTTCATCATCATCGTTTGCATCATCACAGCCAGGGTCTGACAAGTCTTTCTTGCCGTCTCCGTCGTTATCAAAGTCATCATCACACTGCGGCTTGTCTTCTGGATCGTCAGTTTCATTATTATCTTCTGGATTATACGTTCCATCGCCATCAGCAGGATCGCCATCAGTATGACAGCCAGGATCATTTTCGTCAATCACTCCATCACTATCATTGTCTAATCCATCGTCGCATTGCGGTTCTTCTACTGGCTGATCGGTTTCATCATTGTCAGTAGGATCGTAAGTGCCAGGATTATCTGGATCATTATCAGTGTGGCATCCAGGATCATTTTCATCAACTAGCCCATCACCATCATTATCATCATCATCGCCACATTGTGGTTCTGCAGGCTTATCAGTAACTGTAATAGTAATGGTCTTAGTGTCTTTACCGCCGAAATACTTATTTCCTAACTTGTCTACTACTTTGAAGGTTACAGTATATACTCCATCTTCTCCATCGTGAGGAGTCCATTTGAATACTCCTGTATTTTGATTTAAGGATGCTCCTGGCAAGGACGGTGAAGCGGTAAGGATGCTATATTCTCGCTCATCTCCATCAGCATCAGCTGCTTTAAGCGCAAATTGCAATAAATTTTCTTCTTGCACTGTTTTATTAAATAGTAAAATGAATTTTGGATTTCTGTTTTTGTCCTTTACAGTAACAGTGACTATCTGCCAGTTAGAGTTTTGATTTTCATCATCTGCTTCTACTGCTCTGAACTTAAAATTGATCTTTTTAGAAAGATCTGCATCTGAGTGCGGTACAAAATCATAACTTGGCTTCCATTTGAATTCGCCGCTCTTTTTGTTTAAGCTAGCTCCACTATATCCATCAGCTTGCACATTTAACGGTTCCCAGCCGTTTAAACTTAAACATAAATTTCCAAGGGGATTGGTACAGACTTGCGCTTGGTATTCAAGCTCATCATTCTCTTCATCATCTGCGGAAAGAGTAAACTTTAATTGTTCATTTTCTACAGCTTGCTGATCTGGAATATGATCCAGATCTGGTTCTTCATTATCACCAGTAGGAAATGGAAACGGTTCGAATTCGGTGATGAAATTTGGTTTTACTTTCAAATATAAATAATCCGATTCTTCGTCTATGTCGCCAAAAGAGTTTTGATCACGTATTTTAACTACAATAAAATATTCTCCACTTTTTTTGTAGTGGCTGGAATCTATAGTAAATTCTTTGTAGGCAGCAAGACTTTGCGTATTTACATTACCTGAGAAAATAGTGCTTACTACTTGTCCGGTATTTTTATCATTTACTGTTACAGTAAGATAAACATTTTGTGTACTAGAATAAAAATAACCGGTAGCAAAAGTTGCAGATGATCCATAGAACATGGTTTTGCTAGTTAAACCAGAATCTGTCCAGGCAAAATATTCTTTTCCCCAGCTAACTTCTGCCGTAGCGCTGACCGCTAAAAGCAAAGTCAATAATAGTACGCCTAGTAACTTGAATGCTTTCATTTTTACTCCGTCTTAGGGCAGTATCCAAAATCTGCGTTTAGCAAACCATCAATGTCATTGAAATCAGTCCTGATCCCCCCGCTAGGGATAAGGCAAAGATCATATGGCAGCTTAAATCTAAGTCCAATTTGGATCGGCAAGTAAGGCTTAGTTTCGGTATCAGATGAAGTATGTGTCTCATCCAAACCAACTACGGCCACGCCTTCATCGTAGCGAACAACATTTTCTAACAATTCTCTGGTTTCCCAGTCATGCATAATGCCGGTGCTTAATTCTAAGCCCACATAATCTGAGAAGTGCCAGCCGCCAATTACTTCAAGGCCAATTCCAAGATGTTTTAATGAATATTCATTTCTGTTTTTGGCTAATATTTCTCCTGCTAAAGGGCCTTCAGTCGCAGCTACGTCAAATTCTTCCGCTGCTGAACTGGCATTTCCAAAAACGGAAAATCTTCCGCCAAAATAAAATGGTGTTTTTCTAGGCTGAAGAGTTAAGAAAACATTTCCACCATGCAAATTTCCGCCGAAATCGTAAGTTTCATCATCTGCAGTCAAAACGTTGGTATATCCTGCGCCGACGCTGGCAGTAAAGATTGGAACTTTCTTTTCACTCTCAATGATATCTACCTCAACCATTTCCGGTACTTTTTTAGTTTCAAGATAGGCAAATGGAAAATGGTAAGATTGACCAGCATGATTTGGCAGCATTTCAGAAGCATCAATTTTTCCATCCAATGATCTTTCAAATGGCCGTAGTGAAGAGTCATATCCATCTACTCCTGCATAAAGGCCTTTTGCATCCACTTCGATAAGTAATTTCTTTCCTTCGCCTAGCAATGCAACCAGTTTTTCATGAGCAGGCTTATGTTCTGATTCTGGATGTTCTAAAAAGTAAGCGATGTTGTGGGCAAGAACTTGCGCTCCAAAATAACTTTGAAATTCAGGCGAATGCAGCATTTCAGTTGTAATATATGTATCCTTTCCATCAACAGGAACAACGACAAATTGTTTGTTCACTTTTTCTTCTACCATGCGGGTTGCTGGTCTTTGTACTTCAGGCAGAGTTGCGCAACCAGCAGAAGTTAGTCCTACTAATGCTGCTAATGTAATTTTATTTTTTAGATTTGACATTTTCATTTACCTCATTATAGTATCGTTATAATTGTCTGTTCTCATCAACGGCAATGCTGGGCATTCTGCCACCGGGGGGCATTTTATGGGAATGTAGGTTGGTTTGCATTCCTGTTTCTTGCCAAGGTCTTCTAGACAGGTTTTCAATTTGTTTTCAAGATCAGTGACATATACTGGATCGTAGCATTGTTCGCCGTCTTTACAAAGAACTGCATTCTCAGAGTAGCATTTTTCTCCTTCCCTGCAAATGATACTATCGCTTGGGAAGCAGCTTTCTCCATCAGGGCAGATTGGAGTATAACCTGCATCAGGAGCACCAGCATCATATACGCCAGCATCGGAAGCCCCTGTGTCGCTAACTTCTACTTTAGGAGCACTAATATTATTCTGTTTCATCTCCAATCTTCGCATAATCATAGAACCAACTGATTCACAACGCCATGGCACTAAGAGAGCTGCAAGAACACCGACTGCCGTAGCACCGGCAACCCAAGGCTGTAATAAGTCTTCTAATTCATCTTCACTGAGTTCTAAAATAGGTGTAGGGATAATTCGAGCTTTCTTATCTTTAGGATCAGTCATAGTATATTACCTCTCTTGTTACTTTTGTCACAAAGGAGTGGTGTAATATATAAATGTTTCTACTAAACAGTTACAAAACTACTTGTGAATTACAACCAAACCGTTACCACCAACAGGTTAGAAACATCAAACTATCTGTAACAATTCAATAGCCACGCCTATACTGAACAATAGTATCAGTAGGGAACCAAGAAAGGTGTGCCGCGGTAAGGAATATTCTGGAACCCTTTCTCCCTGTGTTCGTGCTTTCCAAAAAGTGAAAATAATCAGGATCACTTGTAACCCTCCCGCCACCGCTCCGGTAAGAGCAATAATACTGATGAAGGTCGAGAGGGAAAATAAAGTAATTGTCAGGGGGATAAAAAAAGTAAGAATCAAAGCAGAAGAATGGCGCAAAGCATAATCATATTCATACATCTCGATCAGGGCTGTACCCAGGGTAAGGAATGAAGTGAACATGGCTAGAACCGCAATAAGGTTAGCAAATATTCCTAATACTGGTGAAGAATAGATGCTTAAAGCTACGGTAGCTATGCGTTGATTGGGTTCTAGAACTTCAAAATTATCTAATCCAATAACCCCCACTACTACGGCAGCAAAAAGAAGATAGAGAAAGATCGGAATGAGGGAACCAATGATTAACACTTTTTTCATCTTTTCTTTTTGTGGTTCAATCACTTCCTGCACTTCCGGGACCGCAGGCAATCCCATCAGGGCGAATAAAATTACACCATAAGGTGCAAAAAATTTTGCGAAATTCAATGTGGTTAGATTATCCACAGTAATATTTTGGTAAGAAACCACCGTAATAATGAGGATAATGAAGATCAGTAATCCCATCAGTAAAAAATCTACTGTCCCCGTCGCTTTAACCCCTCTGTAAATAATAAAGAAGCCAATCAGAAAACAAACTGCCGTGTACAACAGAGGATGCCCCCAATGAAAAATTGCGGCTACGGTTTCTCCTAGACCGATTAAGTATGCCGTTAACGCACCATAAATAGAAAAGATCATCGAGAACATCATCAATCGTTTTCCCCAGGGACCGAGATATTTTTCTGCATAACCAGTTAACTGATGTTGCTTCTTGGTTCGCAGAATTATTTCTCCTGCCATAAGATTAACTAAGAGAAGAGAAAGCCCCAATATAACCGTTAAAATAAACCCAAAGAGCAAACCGCTTTGAGCTATGACGTAGGGAATAGCTAGGATCCCTGCACCTACAATAGCGCCGAGTAATGTTCCGATGCCAATAAGGGTTTTATGCTGAGATAAGAAACTAGTTTCTGGCGCGCCTCTTTTTTTGAACATCGAAGAGAATTAAGTAATGAAGGTTTATAATGATTTTGGGAACCACTAGACACACCACTGGACAAATGGATTAAGGCTTAATTCTGGAAAATTTTCTTATTCTGGTCCGTATCGTCTATCCACTGGTCAACTGGACAGGTGCGGGTAGAAGATATAAAGCAGTTAAAAAATAAAGAAATGAAAAGTTGCCCACGTCGCCTAACTTGGTATGGCGAGAGTCTGAAACCCGGGCAAGAGGGTTCAGAAAACTCTTTTGTCTGTCACGGACTTTACGGGTTCAAATCCCGTCGTGGGCGTTATTATTTCTCAATACTTAATAAAAGTTTCCTAGAAATTTAAAAGGTGGGGCTGCTGGGATTTGAATTTCTGAGCAACAAATCTTGTGGCTTCCCAGATCAAAAGCTGGCTTCAAGGAAAGTCTTGTCACTGCCTTTCGGCTCAACTCTCCATTACTGGAGGCTCCCATTTACGGCGGTAGTTTATACCTCTGCCGGATTAAACTACAGCCCCACAAGAAGTACAAAAAGAAGTCCTTTTATTAAGATTTTCGTTATAGAAAGTTTATCTCTTCGGTTCTTCAGGAACAATAATCCAGGCAATAATGTAAGCAAGAAGTCCAATCCCCATAGAAGCCAAAGTACCAATAGCCCAAATCAATCTTACCACTACTGGATCGACATCTAAATATTCTGCGATCCCGCCGCAGACTCCGCCAAGTACTTTGTCTCTTCTGCTGCGGTATAAACGTTTGATTGGTTTAGCCATAATAAGATAAAAACAATAATTCTATTAAAATCTTTTCTCGTAAAAAACAACAATTAATAAAAACAATTAAGGAATTCTTCAATCATGATCATCCTAGATGGAAATTATGGGGAAGGAGGTGGAGCCTTAGTCCGAACAGCACTAGCTCTTTCCGCGTTAACGGGACAGGAGTTCAAAGTCACCAATATCAGAGCAGGACGAGCAGATTCAGGATTGAAACCGCAGCATCTTACTGCAATTAAAACTCTGAAAGAATTCTGTCATGCGGAAATCAATAATATTGACATAGGTTCCACGGAACTTCATTTCAAGCCAGGAAAAATAAAGAAAGGAATTTACGATATTGACATAGGCACAGCTGGAAGCATCACCTTGCTTCTTCAAGCGTTGATTCTCCCCAGTTTGTTCGCCCCAGGAAAAGTCACCTTCATCATCACCGGCGGCACCTGCGGCAAATGGCAAGCTTCTGTTGATTATTTACAGAATATTTTGTTACCGTACCTCAATCGCTTTGTAGAAAAGATCGAGATGAAGATTCTCAAGCGCGGATATTATCCTAAAGGGCAAGGATTGATCAGATTAGAAATCAGTCCTCGCTTCAATATCCACAAATATCCATCTTTCTCTGCTTTATCGGAAGAGCTGCCCTTCAAAGTGCCTAAGTTTATCTTGCTTGAACAAGGCAAGCTGGAACAGATCCGCGGCATCGTCAATGTCTCCGCAGAATTACAAGAGAAAGAAGTAGGGGAGAGAATTAAGAATGCGGTAGTCGGAAGTGTAAAACAATATAATGCTCCTGTCAATATCCGAGTAGAATATACCAAAGCAGAAAGTGTCGGCGGAGAAGCGTTAGTGTGGGGAATATTCAGCAAAGACGGTAAAGTTGATTATGATAATCCAGTGCTTCTGGCCGGTGACGCCTTGGTTGAAAAAAATAAAAGCTCGGAAGAGATCGGCAAAGAAGCAGCCGAAGAACTGAAGAAACAGATCGAGGCTCATGCTGCAGTAGATCATCATCTTGCAGATCAATTGATCCAGTTCATGGGATTATTACCAGGTTCTAAGATTAAAGCCGGCGAAATAAGCAAACATGCTGAGACTAATATGTATGTGGTCGAGAAATTCCTGCCGGTAGCGTTTAAGGTAGAGAAGAATGTGGTAAGTGTGGAAGAGAAATAATTTCACGAGGAAATTCTTATAAAGAACTGGTTGAAATTTACTATCATGGCGGTTGATGATTTAGTTACTATTGAAGGAAATCTGCTGGATGCATACAATCAGCTGCAGCCAGGTACTATGCTGCACGTTGATCAACTGACTACAGAACGAAGAACCAACAATGAATTAAGGAAACTTGGATTTTACACCGCTGATGGTGAATTGTACTCTTCCCAGTTCTGGGCTATTACTCGCCAACCACAGAACCTGATTTTAAAACACATAGATAAACCATTTACTCAATTGAGGACAAACGGAAATTATCTGCCTAATTCTGAAGAGGCTCTCGCTTCAGTTCAGCATCCCGACACTGTTGTTATAGATCCTCACGGACTAAGATTGATCAAAGACTATGATGAGTGTGGTCACTTTGTTGTTGATCCAAGGAATCCTAAAAATCTTAATTCACAGCAAGAACTTGCTGCGATGAGAATTTTTGGTCCGGACGAAGAAAATTATGGGAAGAATCTGGAAATGTTTGCAGAAGCAGGAAAAACGCCTTGGGTGTTTGTATTGATGCCAGACTATGTACAGAATAGTTTGAAGCAAAAAAATGCAGAATATCTTGCGCGAGCCTCTTGGCTTTTCCATTTCGATTTCAATTCACGATTCAACGCCAGTGATTGGAGTACCGGTGGTCCCTACCGCTTCCGTGGGTGCGTCAGGGGAGCGTAACGACCGAAGCTCCTGCTTTAGTAGATGTTATGTTGGCAGCGCATAAAGATGGTTTTGTCTGTGACCATTCTACACCAGAATTTGATAAGCAAATGCGTGACTTATACTTCCCTCCTCCAAAAAAAGAAGATAAAAAATAGTGGTTTTTTAAAAGTTCAAGTGGTTCCCCAAAAAATCAAGTGGCAACGCTCGAGACCATCTCAAAAATTCACTTCATCACAAAAAACTTTATAAATAACCCTAAGTCCTAGCCTCCTATGCAAGCAAAAGTATGTATATCTACCAAGAAACGAATTGACAATGACGAAGGAGCAGTCACTTTTCTCTGCCCGAAGTGCGGCGACTATGAAATTGTGCGCAGTTCTTTCGCTCGGGTAAATGGGTTAAAATACACCTGCCCCTGCGGATTTGAAGGGCCTAATTAGAGACCATGGCCAAAGCGATTGTCACTTTCAAATTAATGCCTGAATCACCTGACGTAGATCTAGAAGCAATTAAAGTTCAAGCTCTGGAGATTGCTGAAGAAGCCGGTTCTATCGGACAAATGCAAACCAAAATTGAACCTATTGCCTTTGGTTTGAAAGCAGTTCTTGTTCTAGCTATGTACGATGTAGATGGAGCAGATTTTGATGCCATCGCTGAAAAGATGGGCCATATTGAAGGCGTGCAGAATGCAGAAGTGGCCAAGATGGATTTGGCACTAGGATAAAAAAGAGGTAGATAATATGGTTATTGAGAATAAGGGTCAAATTTTTGATACCTACAGAGAACATTTTAAATTGCTCAGAAGCGAGAGCTCGGATGCAGAATCAAGATTAACAGAAATTTGTAACGCTGAATACCGTCTAAAACATGGAGTAAAGATAAATGCAATTAGTTATGGTAATAAGCAATTGATTCTCTCGCCTGCCAGCCAAATTAACGATCCAGATTTTCCAGAGTTAGCAGATGAAGTTGCTCAAAATGAAGTAGTAAGACATTACAAAGGTGGATTTGAGATTGCTGTGGGCGTAAATGAAAATTACAGTGGGATTACATACCAACTATTTGTAGAGTCTAGAGATTGTCTTGTAGATTTTGAGGCATATGCAGTACTACCTCCCAAAGTAGGAACAACCAAATTATAGTAATGAAGCTTTCATCCGGAAGCATACAAACCTCTGAAGTAATTTTTTTATAGATTAGTTCTTCTTCTATGCTTCTGTCCAAAGTCATAATAAAAATTGTGGGTTGACTCCTATCTGGTGCAGTGGATGGATCGTGAATAGTACTCCACAACACAACTTATTTATATTCTTCTAACTCCCAATAATAAATGAAACTAACCAGTTCAGCATTTGCCGAAGGTGAAAAGATCCCCTCCAAATATACTTGTGATGATCAAAATATCAACCCTAAATTAGTTATCTCGGATGTTCCCAACAATGCTACGACCTTAGTCCTAATCATGGACGATCCGGACATCCCGAAATTTGTGCAGCAGAAATTCCATACTCCAGTTTGGGATCATTGGGTGGTCTTTAATATTCCTTCAGAGACTCGGGAGATTCAGGAAGGAAAAAATCCGCCTGGCGATCTGGGCAGAAACACAGGCGGTAATAATTCCTATGGTTGTCCTTGCCCGCCAGACCGAGAACACCGATATTTCTTCAAACTGTATGCCTTGGACACAGAGAAAGCCATGAAAAATCATATTCTTGCTGAGGCGAAGTTGGTGGGAAGGTATGAGAGAGTGAAATAATCAATTATTACTCCTTTCAGATTCCCGTAACTTCCGCGCGTCTTCTTCTCGTCCTGTCCACTGCAAAATAGATCTAGGGATAGAATGATAGGTCTGCCGAAATAATTTTTCATAAGCGGTTTCTACTTCTTCTCTTTTCCAGCCAAGCTCTTTAATCACGTCGGCCCTAAAATCATAGGTTTTATTTTCAAAAGCGCAAATAATTTCATAGGCATATCCCAAGCCACTTTCTTCATGGGTAGCGAAAACTTCATATACCCTTCTCGGCAGCAATAATCTTCCATCTTCTACCTTTGCGCCAAAATTTCCAGGAGCATAAGTCAGTTGTTCTGAAATCTCTACTGCTAATAATTCATCAACGGTCATTTCTTTCCCTCCTTATTCATCTTAGTCTTTGTCTTCTCAAAATCTAGCGATACAGAATTAATACAATACCTTTTCCCGGTCGGAGTTGGTCCGTCATCAAATAAATGTCCCAAATGGCCGCCGCATTTCTTGCACAATACTTCTAT
>JACPIL010000008.1 GCA_016188105.1 Candidatus Woesearchaeota archaeon
GATTATCTCCGCACACTTCTGCGGCGCCAGGATTGATGCAGACTGAACATGAAGAATAACGTTGAGGATTATCGAGACATAAATCTCTCGCATCTTCACGTATCTGATCGATACTCTTACCTACCGAGCTAGCTTCTGCCCCCTCTTCCAAATCCTCTAGTGTTGGACAGTCTAATCCAACTGGATCCTTCTGTGGGTCATCCTGACAATCGCCATCGCTTGTTGAATAGCCATCTCTATCGTCATCAGAATCTTTTTGCTCCCATAGATACTGTGGAATCCTCGTTTCTTCAAATGTACATTCGTAAAGATAATTCAAAGCCCCTTCTCCAAAAATGGTGAGACCTTCATTCAGTTCATAACAAGGATACCATATATGGTCTGATGCACACACAAAAGAAGGGTAAGTGGTAACACTTGTCTTTGCAGCACTGTAGTGACAATGGGCTGGCTGCGTAATTCCATCATAAAGTTCTCCTGCATTCAATGATCCTAAATCCGCGGGGCCTTCAAAATCATCTCCTTCCCCCGTATCATCATCATCATTGGTACATTCCCACGCGTCAGCAGCAACAACATATTGATGATATGTTTTCAGATTATTATCCACAATCGTCCCAGGGAGAACTAATGCGACCGAAGCATCGTTATCAGCGGTACCACTATCATATTCTTCCATACCTATTGGACACCCTCTAATTCCTAAATTTAAAAGTGGATTTATCCCCCAGGTCAACGCTTCAAGGTTACAATCACTTTCCCCTAAGGTATTTGGAACAAGCTCATGGTTATCAGTACAACTATCTGAAGTAGTATCGGAAGTACCTCCTAAAAATGTAACTCCTCCACTAATAGCAGGAATTACTTCCGGCTCACTAGTTCCGTCTCCATCTTCCTCTGTAAACCCACTAAAACTCAGCAAAATAATTAGAACTAGTACTGTCGCTAACCCTCTTTTTTTCAACATCATACTCTAAGCTAAATCAATAACTTTATGTTTATAAATGTAGCGAATAAAAAGAGAAAAGGAGTTAAAGATTTTTACTTATCAATCATCTCATTACAAAGTCGGATTTCTGCTCCATCACAATTTGCGTTATAGACGCAGACTACCCACTCTGGATAGGTCTTGAGTACATTCTCTTCATAGCAAAATCTAAGAGCGTCATCTACATCCTCATGTAATTCATTACATGAATCAAGATATCCTATAACATCCTCACAAGTATAAGAACCATTGGGACCGCTTCCATTGAAATTGTATGTATCCGGTGCATCTGCGCAAGCGCTTACATAAGTGCCAACACTTAATACTGTTCCTAAAACTAACTTCTTTCCTTTATTCTTGATATCTTTTATTACATCTGATAGTTCCATTTTGTAACCTCTTCCGATTATGTAACTACTCTAAAATGACGATTTATTTATAAAACTTATGCTCAAAATCTCTAAATATGCTGATAATAAACCTCAAAAAACTTGCGATAAGTTTCTTTCACCTTATCTAAAGCAAACCTCATTAAAGGGATGTATTTACCGTTATCTCCAGCCTGCATTACTTTCAAATATTGATTCCTATGGGTTTTTCGGATGATAATAGGGAAATATCCGCTTCGAATCAAGATGTAATTCAACAACATTCTTCCAACCCGCCCATTACCATCAGCAAAAGGGTGTATTCGTTCAAATTTATGATGAAATTTAAATGCGAGCTCCAGGGGATACATTTTCCCTTTATTATCAATATACCAAGCGAGTAGCTTTTTCATAGCTAAAGGTACTTCTTTTGGTTCAGTAAGTTCTACCCTTCTTCCTAAAATAATATTTGGAATCTTCTTATAACCTACACGATTATCAATATTCTTCATAACTTTTTTGTGTAGGCCTATAATAAATTCCTCCGTCATTTCCCTTTTAGATGTGAATAACCGAGAAAATACCTCATAAGAATTTTTAGCATCATAGATTTCTCGTAAATCGGTCGTTCCAACTATTTTATTTTCAAAGACAATTTCAGAGAAATTTTTTAATGTTAAAGAATTGCCTTCTAAAGCATTCGATTCAAAAATAAAATTAGCGACGAAGCGTTTTTTAATGTCCGTCCAGTCTCCCTTCCTGAGCGTTTTTCTAATCTCCTTATATTTCAAATTCATTTCTTCTACCTTTCTAATTTCTTCTAAAGTAAGAGGATATCCTAATGAATGATATTTCCTTTTTGCTTGATCTGTTAGAAATGATACTACTCTTGCATCCACTTCCAAGGCAAATTTCTTTACTTCTTCATTAACTTTTGATTTGGAGAAATCTTCTTCCGGCCCCAAGAACTTAGAGACCTTGTATATTCTTTGCCCAATTCTCACGGACTTATGCAAGTAAATATACCGACTTCCCTTTAATTCTCTTCTCTGTATAAAAACCATAATCCTAGTTACCACCACACATATTTAAATTTTTCTGTTACTGTAGAGGTAACTTAGTTAGAATTCAAACCCACTAAAACTCAGCAAAATAATTAGAACTAGTACTGTCGCTAACCCTCTTTTTTTCAACATCATACTCTAAGGGTAAAACAATCCTTTTCTACTTATAAATGTTTTTGACCTTTACCGAGCCGATTTTTTACTCAATCTAAAAAATCATCGCAAGTGCCGACCAGATATGCATCACATGGTTCTTGCAAAACACATTCTTTCCAAGAATCAGGATAATTTTCAGTTGTGCAAACATTTATACATTCTTGTTCTGTTCCATTTTTCTTTGGATCGCAGGCATAAACACGCCCACAAGCCTGAGAACAGTACTCTGTTTCATTTTGCGATCCGCTTCCATAATTAAAATTATTAACCACATCCGGTTCTCCGCAAGCACTTAACACCGTCCCTAACACTAACATTCTTCCTTTATCCTTGATATTTTTTATTACATCTGATAGTTCCATTTTTCTGACCTCTCGGTTTATTGTGACTACTATGAAATGACAATTTATTTATAAATCTTCCTTTACAATCCTAAAATCCTGCCAAAAGCCCGTAAATCTTTGGCTGAACGCATGCCTTCCAAAGATCCTGCGAAACTGCACAATGTTATCTGAACTTTATACTTTTTACACAATTTTACATTAAACTTAATCCTTGCCAAGAGCTTTTTCCGGTCTTGAGAATTCAAAATATCAGCAAAAGAAATCGCTAAAATCTTATTTTTCTCAGCAGTAATGGTGCATAATACTTGATCTAATCCACCGCGGACAAAATGGGTGCTATCTTTAGGGTGAATATTTTCCAGGCCGTAAACTATGTCTGTGCTTGTCCTCTCCAATACAAAACGCAGCATTTCTTCAGAATCAGCCTTGAATATGGTTTTCAGTTTCTTATTCTTAGCAAATTCTATTTCTTTCAGCAATTCTTTTGGAGTTTTTTCTTTAAGGAGTATAAATTCACTGTCCAAGAAATTGACTTTAGTAAAACCTAATTCTGCAGCCAGTTTCTCTACTTCTACGCTTTTCTTCATAAAAACATAATCTTCCATGCGACAGAAAATAACCACCAAATTTATAAAATATCCCTCAAAATAGAATGATACTAAACTGTGCCTTACTTAGAGACGCAGAGAGGTAAAGAATGTACATCGAAGTGTATAACGAGCGAGAACAAACTACAACGAAAGTTGAATTTATAGGAACAAAAGTCAAAGACCTTTTACGCTATTTAAGATTAAATCCTGAAGCTTTCTTAGTAGTCCGCAACCATGAAGTCATTACCGAAGAAGAAGTTCTGCAGGACCAAGACAAAATAGAGCTTCTCAGCGTCATTTCTGGAGGATAAGATGCATTGCAGCAAATGCCGATATCAGGCAGTAATCTCCCTCCAGCATGGAAATCTCTGTAAAAAACACTTCATCGACTATTTCGAAGAAAAAGTATTCAAAACAATAAATAAATACCAACTTATCGGAAGAAATGAAAAGCTCTGCGTGGCAGTTTCCGGAGGAAAAGACTCATTAACAGTTCTTTACCTCACCAAAAAGTATCTGGAAAAAAATAATATTCCCACCACAAATCTTACTGCTCTTGCTGTAGATGAAGGAATCGACAATTATCGAGAACATACTCTCGTTGACCTCAGAAAATTCTGCACTGAACATCGCGTTCCCCTCACTATCGTCTCCTTCGAACAAGAGTTAGGAAAAACACTTGACCAGGCCTATCCTATAATCAATAAAGACGCTAGTAAGAAGCCTTGCAATGTCTGTGGGGTTTGGAGGCGATATTTGCTTAACAAACATGCTAAGAGATTAGGAGTAGATAAAGTCATCACCGGTCATAATCTCGACGACGAAGCACAAGCGATTATCATGAATATTTTCAAAGCCAATACTGCGCTTGCGGCCAGACTCGGGCCAACCTCTGGAGTTCAGGAACACGATTTATTTATCCAAAGAGTAAAACCCTTATATTTTTGTGCGGAAAAAGAAGTCCGCCTTTATGCGCTGTTGAAAAATTTCCAGATCAAATTTACCGAATGTCCTTACTCTAAAGAGGGCTATCGCCATCATATCCAGGAGATGCTCAACGAATTTGAAAATAAATACAAAGGAACTAAGCAAGGAATTGTTAATTCCTTCCTGGCTATGCTTCCTTTACTGCAAAATCAGGAAAAAGAGATGCCACAAACTATTCAGCAATGCAGTAAATGCAAAGAAGCATCAAATAAAGATATCTGCAATGCCTGTGTCATGAAGGAGACTATTGAAAATGCTTAATTCAGAAAAAAATCATTCCCGGTACTCGCGACAGATCTTGCTGCAGGAAATCGGCAAGGAAGGACAAGTAATACTACAAAACAAAAAAGTCGCTATTGTTGGGGTCGGCGCGTTGGGAACAGTTGCTTCTGAACTTTTAGCACGAGCAGGAGTAGGTTCTTTGATTCTCATCGATCGAGATACCGTAGAGGAATCTAATCTACAACGACAGACTCTCTTCGACGAGAAAAGTGTTGGAAAAAATAAAGCAAGTGCTGCTGAACAAAGAATTAAAGAAATTAACTCAGATATAAAAGTAGAATTTCACTCCATCCATCTTACTCCACAAAATATTGATGTATTGCAAAGTGCAGATCTTATCCTCGACTGCACCGATAATTTACAAACCCGTTTTCTTATCAACGACTATTGTAAGAAGGAAATTAAACCGTGGATCTATGCCGCAGCCATAAAAACATCCGGTTATGTGATGCCTATCTTTCCAGACGGAACATGTTTGCAATGTTTCTTGTCTGAAAGCAGCCAGGAAACCTGCGATACGGTCGGAGTATTGAATACTATTACTGTTTCCATCGCTTCTCTGCAAGCAACTTTAGCCTTGAAGATCCTATTAGGCAAAGAAGTTGAATCGGTCCTGCATCATTATGATATTTGGAATCAGTCTTTCAAGAAATTACATATCAAAAAGAAAGAAAATTGTCAGACTTGTGCAGGAAATTATTCTCATTTGCAAAGAAAAGAAACGTCAAAGTACGTCCGCTTCTGTTCTACTGGAAAGTATCAGGTCCTGGGGCCAAGGGTTGATCTGTCAGAGATAAAAGAACGCTGGGAGAAACTTGGCACAGTTACGAGAGATAACTCCTCCTTGCAGTTTCAAAATATTACTTTGTTTGATGACGGCAGAGCACTCATCAATGCCCAATCAGTAGAAGAAGCAGAAGCGATTTACTCGAGGTTAGTTGGGAATTGACCCAAACTTCTAAACCACTTCAACTGCTCTTTAATCTGCTTCTTAGAATAGGCAACCAATGGTTTCATTACTGTCAAATTAGTTTTCCACTTTGACTCCTCACCAAGAACTTGTCCTGTCACCAGGATAGAAATTTCCTTCTTATTTGCTAATTCTTCCAATTCCTTAAAATTTTTAACCATATGCAATAATTTCAACTCAACCGGACTAAATGCTTGCAATAAGGAAATGTCCTTCTCTGTAAAAGCAACTGGAAACACGCTGCATCCCCGCTTCATAAACAATAATCCTGCCAATAGATCAGCCTCATTTTCTACCAATAACAAGACTTTTCCTTCAACGCCAGTAGGCAGACCGCCACCACAAATTATTGTCTCAAAAAACAAATATGCTCCCTCTTGATTTATCTCAATTTCCAATGTAATATCGGGAGCGGCAGAAGAAAACTCTAACGGCATTTTTTGTTCAATGTAAGCCCCCACTACCCTATTGAACTCCGGAGAAATGACTGGGAAGGATTTGTCTGATCGTTTGGTAACAACTTTGAAGGTTCCTGCTTTGCCCCGCAGCAACTCCACTGCTTTTTCTTGTATTTTCTCAACATCTTTCTCCACGCGAACTGCAGGAGAATAAGAAGTTCAAAAACATCTTTATTTTTACCTTTAAGAAAAATCTCTCCATATCTCAATAAAATAGTATCATAATCCATAAAAATAAAGTCAAAATAACCATTTAAAAATGTTTTCCTTGATATTAAAATATTTCGTTTATAAAGGGAATATTTAAATACTCTACCTCTATTTATAAAGGAAATAGTTCAATTATGGGGGCAACTACATGGCAAAAAAAACTTCTAAAAAGGAAATAACCATTGTAAATATTGTAATATCTAGCAGCTTAGAAAAGGATATTCCTTTAGAAAAGATGGCTGCCACCCTGCCTAATACTGAATACAACCCAGAACAATTTCCAGGATTAGTGCTGCGGATCAAAGATCCCCAAACCTCTGCTTTGATCTTTTCTAGTGGAAAAATCGTCTGCACTGGCGCGAGAACCATGGAACAGGTAGAATTGAGCATCCAAAGTATCATTAAGAGCCTTAAGAAATTAAATATACATGTCACCATTAAACCGAAAGTTACCGTCCAGAATATTGTTGCTTCTGGCAGCATAGGGATGGACTTAAATCTTAACGTCTTAGGTTTAAAACTCCCCAATACTGAATACGAACCAGAGCAATTTCCTGGATTAGTACATAAATTAAAAGGAACCAATGCTACTTTTTTGCTCTTCAGTAATGGAAAAATTGTCTGTACTGGAACAAAAACAGAACAAGAAGTTAATGAAGCTACCGATTTACTGATTGAAAGACTTAAAAAAGTCCTGGAAAAGCCATAAAGAGCCACATATATCTTTAAATAGGGCGCGTTTTATATTTTTATAATATTAGTTAAGCTAAAATTGGGGGCGTTTGGGGGACAATGGAAGTTGACGAACAAATTAAGATCTTCCGAGAGTTTATAGAACAAAATTATTATCCGCAACTTTTAGAAGCGGTTCGTAAAGGAGAATCCTTTCTTGTTTTAGATTTTTCTGATCTGGTTAAGTTCAACACTGAAATTGCAGAAGAAATTCTTGAAAGCCCGGAAGAGCTTTTGAAAGCGGCCGAAATAGCTACAAAAGAGTTTGATCTTCCTAAAAAAATAAATAAGTTTAATCTTCGCTTGGTGAATTTACCAGAATCACAAAAAGTCTTAATCAGCGAAATCCGTAGTAAACACCTAAATAAATTTATTTGGTTGGATGGGATTGTTAGAAACAAAACCAACGTAAGGCCGCACGTAACCGCTGCAAAATTTGAATGTCCTTCTTGTGGAAATATTCTTACTGTCTTGCAATTAGATCAGAAATATAAAGAACCTACTCGCTGCGGTTGCGGACGCAAAGGAAAATTCAAGGAAATTTCTAAAGAGCTAGTAGATGGGCAGGGGTTGGTATTAGAAGAAGCCCCCGATGAACTAGACGGCACTCAGCCAAAAAGGATTAATGTTTTCTTGAAAGATGATTTGGTTTCACCTTTAACTGAACGAAAAAGTAGTCCCGGCTCGAGAGTAAAATTAGTTGGATGGGCAACTGAAGTTCCTATAACTCTCCGCACCGGAGGGCAAGCTACCAAATACGAACTTATAATAGAAGCCAATTCGGTAGAAGCTCTACAAGACGATACTATAAACATGCAAATCTCTGAAAAAGATATGGAAGAGATTGTAAAAATTGCCAAATCTCCCGATCCATTAAATCTCCTCGCTGAAAGTCTTGCTCCTTCCATTTATGGTCATGAAAAAATAAAAGAAGCCATTATCCTTCAGCTGGCCGGGGGTTGCAGAAAAGTTCGCCCAGACGGAGTTGTTACGAGGGGAGACATGCATATGCTGCTTATCGGAGATCCTGGATCAGGAAAATCTCAGCTCTTGAAGAGAATTGCCCAAATTGCTCCAAAGGCAAGATTTACCAGCGGAAAGGGCGCGACTGGAGCAGGATTAACCGCATCGGTAGTCAAAGATGAATTTCTTGGAGGCTGGTCCTTAGAAGCAGGTACCCTTGTTTTGGCCAATAGGGGATTTGCCGTCATTGACGAAATGGATAAAATGGGGAAAGAAGATACTGCCGCTCTGCACGAAGCCTTAGAGCAGCAAACTATCAGCATTGCTAAAGCCAATATTCAGGCCACTTTACGTTGTGAAACCACGGTCTTAGCCGCCGCAAATCCAAAATTCGGCCGCTTTGATCCTTACGATCTTATTGCAAATCAAATAAATTTACCCCCCACTCTTATTAATAGATTCGACTTGATTTTTCCAGTAAAAGATTTACCTAATCGAGAAAAAGACGAAACTGCTGCTTCGTTTATCCTTGATTTCCATAAAGACCCGTCTAAAGCAGTAGGCAAGATTTCTACCGAACTTATGAAAAAATATTTTTCTTATATACGCAACAAAATCAATCCAAAAATGAGTGATGCTGCTATAGAAGAAATTAAAGAATATTACGTTTCCATGCGTAGTTCCGGAAGCGTTGAAGAAGGCGGAATGAAAAGCATTCCTATTACTGCTAGGCAGCTCGAAGCTTTAGTACGGCTCTCCGAGGCGGCAGCAAAAATTCGTATCGCCAAAACTGTGACGAAGAAAGATGCACAAAAAGCAATCGAATTAATTGATTATTGCCTTAATCAAATAGCTAAAGATACGGAAACCGGAAGAATAGATATCGATCGCTTGGGTGGAAGCAAACTTACTATAAGTCAAAGAAGCAGTATTAGCATGGTAAAAGAGATAATTAGTGCTTTAGAAGAACAGCTCAACGTAAAAGCTATCCCAGTAGAAAACATTGTCGAAGCGGCCAAGGAGAAAAACGTCTCTCCCGAGAAAGTCGAAGAAACTCTGGAAAAATTGCGTCGTTCCGGCGATATATTTGAACCCAAAAAAGGATTTATCCAAAGATTATAAAAATTTACTGATTGACAAAAAATGGAACCTGAAGCAAAAACATTTAATCGACAGCCAGCAATAAAAATTACTATCAAAGAACTTGAAAGTAGCGAATATTTTGAGGAGCAAAATCAAAATCCAAATTATCTTATAACCAACGAAGGTAAAAAAGTATATCGTATTAATCTCCTTGCAACCATAGTGCACAAAGAGTTTCTAGGCAGCATGAGTAATCTGCTTATTGACGATGGAACCGGCAAAATTATACTAAGATTTTTCGAAGAAAATAAAAGCGTTCTTAATTTAGAGGTTGGCGACGTAATCCTCGTGATAGGAAAAGCTCGTCGTTATAATCAAGAAAAATATGTCTTTCCCGAAATTGTCAAAAAGACAAATCCCCTGTGGTTAAAACTGCGTTCACAAGAATTACAGGTAAAAGCTAAAATCATACAGGAGAAAGCCGCTTTAATCTTAGACAAGTCAGAACTGAAAAAAGGTGAAGAAAAGGATGAAGACAACGTAGAAGAAATTGAAGAGAATGATCCTTTACTTCCGTATCAAAAAATAAGCCAACTTATTTCTGAATTAGATCGGGGAGAAGGCGTTCTTATCGAGGAAATAATAGAAAAATCTCCCTTAGAAAAAACGGAAGAATTATTAGAAAAGATGCTTGAAAATGGAGATATTTTCCAAAATCTACCTGGAAAAGTTCGTGTTCTCTGAATAAACATGCGATCCATTATTCACTAAAAAAGTAAAGGAGTAATATATACTTCTACTATTCCTGCAATTAATAATAGACCCAAACTGATCAACACTAAGTCTAAAATATCTGTCACTACGCTATCATAATTCATATCTTTTCGCACTACTGCCATAGACAAAATGCCTCCTGCCAGAGCCATAACAAAATAAGCCGTAATTTCTAAAATCCCGTGAGTCATGTATTTAAAAAAACTAAACGTCGTAGCGTGGAAATAAGAAGCCAACCAGCTCGCTCCAATCAGGGAAGCCGTATCTGCTATCTTTGTTTTTATCAAACTGCCTATAGCTGCGGCAATTACCGAAGCATTCCAAGTTAAAATAAAAATTGCCCCAGTTCCGTACAGCAAAGAGAAAATTAAACAAAAAAAAAGCACCTTAAGGTTATTTATTAAAATCTTAAAAAAGATGTTTAATTTTGTGATATTGCCCGTTATATTATCTTGAACAACAACTCCTTCAATACTGCTCCCTCGTACATAATTATTTACGTTGGTTATGGCTTCCTGTTGATAATCAAATACTACCTCAACTATTTCCTCGGGCAAGATTACATATAAGGTCACTAAAGCCGTAGTAATTCCCAAAAACAGGAATAACAAAAAAACAATTACTTTAGCGTGTTCTTGTAATAATTTCCATTCGCCTTGATACTTTAAATCTAATTCTTCTTCACTCTTGATAGTAGTGTAAAGCATAGGAATAACTGCCATAACAACTAAAAAGACCGTAAGTAATCCTGCTGCTTCCCTGAAAACAAGGTAAGACAAAGATAAGGAAATAATTGAATAAATAAAACCAGCAAAAAACATTTCCCATGGCCTCTTTTTTAGCACAAAGGGATTGAATATTGACTCTAAAACCATACTTTTACTGAGCTTATAATGTATATAAACATTCCGGAAAGAGTAAGCTAAGCTAAAATAGGGTCTAAATCGATTAAAAATTGTTGTTTTTCTGTGAGACATCCTCACCTTTAAAAGACTAGGCTTTCTGGCCTATTTTAATGTAATAACCTACCCACCCCCTTGCTTCGCATGGAAAATTACAAAAAACAAA
>JACPIL010000041.1 GCA_016188105.1 Candidatus Woesearchaeota archaeon
ATACGATCGGCGGGTTCTTTTTACCATGGAAAGCATTACTGACTCTCTGATCGAAGGCACTTACGTAAATGATTTTTCTGATGTCGAGGGTTGCAATGAACAGTATTCTGTTAAGGGCAATGCTAATCCGGGAATGACTATAAACGCCATTGCGGAAATGGCTTTTGCGACTCGTCCTCAGCCGTAGATTTTGAATAAATAATTTCTTCATAAAATAATCAACCAAAAAGAATATAAAACAAACTCCAGATAAATGTTCTCATGAGTACACGAAAAAGAATAGCAATAATTCATCGGGACAAGTGCCATCCGCAGGAATGCGGCAACTACCTTTGCGCTAAATTGTGCCCTGTCAATCGGGCTGGTGCTGATTGTATCTATCCCGGAGAGCCGGATAAAAAAGCGCGCATAGATGAAATGCTCTGTACCGGCTGCGGTATCTGTCCGAATAGATGTCCTTTTGGAGCGATCGAGATTATTAATTTACCAACCACATTGAACAAGCCGCCTATCCATCGCTACGGAGAAAATATGTTTGAGTTGTATTCATTACCTTCGCCGATGTTTGCAAAAGTTACCGGCATTCTAGGGAAGAACGGTATCGGAAAATCGACGGCATTAAAAATCATGTCTAGCTTGATAAAACCAAATCTCGGTAATTGGGAAAAGCCGCCGGAATTCAAAGAGGTCATTTCTTATTTCAAAGGAACAGAAACGCAAACTTTTTTGGAAAAACTCGGCAAGGGAGAGATTTCTTTATCATATAAACCGCAGCAGGTCGATCTGATCCCTAAACAATTTTCTGGCAAAGTGAAGGCTTTACTTGCGAAAGCCGATCAAGGAAATAAACTGCGGGAGATAGTAGATAAATTGGATCTGATTAAAATTCTGGACAGCGATATTTCAACCATCTCCGGAGGAGAATTACAACGAGTGGCAATTGCTGCTGCAGTATTGAAGAATGCAAATCTTTACTTATTTGACGAGCCAAGCTCTTATCTAGACATTAAGCAAAGGATCCATGTTTCAAAGTTTATTAAATCGCTTGCAATTCCAGAAGTTGCAACTTTAGTTATTGAACACGACTTGATTATTTTTGATTACATGGCTGATCTAGTAAATATCATGTACGGAAATGAGGGCGGCTTCGGAATTGTTTCAGGAGTTAAAACTGCCAGAGAGGGCGTTAATGCATTTTTAGAGGGGTATCTGAAGGAAGAAAATGTACGTTTCCGCGATCATGCCATCAAATATGAAAAAGCGCAGGATGTGAAAGGTGCAAGCAAAGTGCAGCTTACTTCCTGGAGCAGGCTGCAAAAGCAATTAGGAAATTTTGTCCTCTCTTCCAATGAAGGGATGCTGTACAAAGGAGAAATTGTTGGTATTCTGGGAGAGAACGGTATCGGAAAAACTTCCTTTATCAAGATGTTAGCAGGTATGATCCAGCCAGATTCTGGAGATTTAGGAAATAAAGTAAAGGTTTCCTACAAGCCGCAGTATCTAGAAACCCAATCAGAGGTTACCGTTTCAGAATTTTTGGAAAGAGCAATTGCAAAATACCAGCATCAACTAATTAAACCGTTGGACTTGGAAAAATTATTTGCCCAAAAACTATCTGAGTTATCTGGAGGGCAATTACAGCGAGTAGCGATTGCGCATTGCTTGTCGCAAGATGCAGAGCTGTTCTTATTGGACGAACCTTCCGCTTACTTAGACGTTGAACAACGGTTATTAATCTCAAAAATTATCAAGAACATCGCCTGGGAACGTGATATTACTGTTTTAGTGGTAGATCATGATTTGCTGTTCCTGGATTACATCTCTAATCGTTTAATTGTATTTTCTGGAATTCCGGCGCGGGATGGACATTTGCAGGGACCATTTGCGATGCAAGAAGGGATGAATCTCTTTTTGAAAAACTTAGATATTACTATGAGACGGGATCTTGCTTCCCATCGGCCGAGAATAAATGATCCTGGATCAGTCAAAGACCGGGAACAGAAAGCAGAGAATAAATGGTATTATGGCTGATTCTTTAGAGAGTATAAGGGAATAAAAATTTAGATTAAAAAAAATAAAATAATAAGAAAAAAAAATTAATTAACGGTTACGCTTCCCTGTGCGCTAGGATTCTTTAAGGAAGCATAGTACAATGTTCCTTGCTCGGTAAAAGTGTAGCGCGCTGTTGCGCCGGTAGGAAGATCCAATTCAACCGCGCAGCTTTCAAAGCTTACGGTGTGATCTTCTTCATCTAAGTTAACCCATTCAACTGTGTCTCCAGCTTTAAGTTGTAAATCTATAGGCATAAATTGGCCATCTTTAACCACAACAGTGTAAGAATCACTTTGGGTGTAACTTGATTCAACAGCTTTTTCTGCGGAAGGTTGTTCCATCGCTTCATAGCTTGCAAAAGCTAATCCTGCAGCCAAAACAACAATTCCAATTAATAGTAATCCAATACTTACTGATTTTTTCATTGTTCCTCCAGATCTATCACGAAGAAGTCTTTTTGAGTATCTTTTTCCAGTCTTCTTTATAAAATTTGCCAAACATAACTAAAGCAGCAATAACCATAATCAAGCTAAACCATTGGCCGAGGCTGAAACCTAAATATAGTGTATCTTCACGAAAAAAGTCCATCATTATTCTGCCTAGCCCTTCCCAGAAGACAAAATTCCAGAAAATAAATCCCGGCTTGAATTCTTTCCAGAAGGTGAGAAAGAACAGCCAGCCAAATACAGCCATGCGTTGAAAAAATGAATAGATCATGTTAGGGTGCCGGCATTCTGAACCATAATCTGGGAAAACAACACACCATTTCCCTTCCCAAACTCTTCCAACTAATTCTCCATTGATAAAATTGGCAAGCCTTCCAAAAGCCAGAGCAAAGATAGTCGGAACACTCATGACGTCGGCAATTTTCCAGAAAGGAAGTTTCTTTCTCTTGCAATAAAACCAGCAAGCGACAACGACACCTACAAAGCCGCCGTGAAAACTCATCCCACCTTCCCAGATTTTTATTAAGTTAAGAGGATGGGAAAGGTAAATTTCAGGATTCCAGAAAACTAGGAATAATCTTGAACCGACCAGAACGCCGACCATCAGAAAAAATACTAGATCCTAGATTTCATCTTTGGAAAGATGAATGAAACCTTTTTTACGCATATGCTGAAGCCAAAATACTGCAAGGAAAAAGCCGAGAACATACACTAAGCCATACCAGCGGATTTCGAATGGGCCGAGATGAAGTAAAGTTGGATCAAGATTGTGTGTCCACATACTTTTAGGAATTGGGGGTTCTTCTTAAATGTTTTTAGAATTTGTTTAGACTTTAGACTACATAATAATACTTAAAGATTACAGAATAGTAAATTAGAGCTTATCCACACTACATATTAGTAAAATAAGGCTACAAAGCAATAACCATTTAGCTACAAAAGCACAATAAATAGTTACAAAATAGTAAAAATTATAAAGGAAAAAAGATTACTTTGCTTATTTGGTAAAGCAGAAAGAGGAGATAGTAGAGATCATAGTACAATTAGTTGCCTCGCTCTCTGCTGAGGAAAAACAAAAAGTTCTGGAGCTTCTACTAGAAAAAAAAGAAGGATTACCAATTTCTATTTTCCGATCAAAATTGTCTGGATTAGAAGCGATTGTTGTTTATCTTAAAGATAATAAAGGAAAAAATATTGCAGAGATTGGCAAGACGCTTAACCGACGAAAAAGCACTCTTTATACAACTTATCATAAGGCAAAAGAAAAATTTTCTGGGAAGCTGGATGCTTCTGACGAATCTTTCGTTGTTCCGCTAACGATCTTTTCTAACCGAAAATACGCAGTTCTGGAATCAATGGTCGCATATCTCAAAGATGAACAGAAATTATCTTTTGCGCAAATTTCAATTTTATTGAATAAAAAATACAGCACGATTAGAACGGTGTACGTGCGATATCTGAAAAAGAATGGCAGCAAGTAAAAAAAGAAGAAAAAGAATCACGCCATGGTTTGTCTTAACGGTAGTTGCAATATCATTGATTCCGACTCTTTTGGTATTATTTGGTGAGGGGAATATTACTGGTGCGGTTATTTCTACTCTGCCGATTGAAGAGGTCAAAGAAATAAACCAATCCTTCAATGAAACCTTTATAGAAACAGAGATACCCACTACTTTACCAGAAGAACCAACAACTGAAAAAAATACTTCTCCTGAAGAAGTTGCTGAAACAGAACCAGCAGTAGAAAATTCTGAAACCGAAAACAATCTCTTATTTCCGCAGGATTTGACTATTTTGAACACGCCAACTATTTCCACGCTTTTCTTAAATACGACCAATGTAACTCTCAACCATACTGATGTGAACTTGAGCGCAGTAAATATCTCTTCAGATACGCTGAAGATAATTTACAACTGGAAGAGAAATAATTCTCCTATTGCTGTTTTAATTATGCCCTTTGAAGCCACGAATGGGTCGACGGTAAACAACACTATTGATTTTTCTGGGTTGGGGAATAATGGGAATGAAACTGGCGGCAGCGGCACAAATTGGAGCGCAACTGCTGGCTATGATGGAAAAGGAGCGTATAGTTTTAATGGATTAAACAACAATAACTTTATTACGCTCGATGAAAACGGGTATTGGAAAAATCTTTGTATCAATGGCTGTACGTTTAGCGCCTGGGTTACCGTAGGAGAAAGAGAGACTGGACCAGAATTAATTTTATCAAGAGGAAACGGAGGTAGTCCCAGTACTTTTTTTGAATTTGACACCGGACGTACGGCCGGTCAAGGCGCTACTCTTGAAGTTAATTTCAATGGATCGATATCCGGTAATCCTTCGCCAAGATGCAGTGTCAGCACCACTGGAGGACTAGTGTTTAATAAAGGCGTTTCTTGGAACCATATAGTCGGAGTGTATAATCTCAGCCACATTGCGATTTATATTAACGGAACACAAAAAACACTCTCTGCCTGCCCTATTTATGGTCTCAATGCAACCATCTGGCAGAATAATTCTAGAGTGCTGATTGGAGCAAGGGATAACGCGGGGAGCACTTCCAACAATTTTAATGGAACGATCGATGAATTAATGGTATTCAATCGCTCTCTTACCGAAGCGCAGATCAGAGCGCTCTGGCTAAATCAAACCAACATCATTGTCGCGCAGGAAACTGTCCGAGGAGAAAATTGGTCTGTCTTTGCCACGCCTCTAAACGGTACTTTCAATGGAACAGTAGCCAGATCAAATAACATTACCATTCTGAACGCTAAACCCACCCAGGCAACGCCATTACTGAATACAACCAATGTAAGTTCTAATAATACCCATGTTAATTTGACTGGGATCAATCTCTCCACGGCGGATATTGATAACGACGCTGTTAAAAATATTTACAACTGGCTGTTGAACGGGATATCCATTGCAGTATTGAATATGCCATTTGAAGGGGTTAATTCCACTTCCTACAATAATACCTGGGATTATTCGGGGTATGGAAATAACGGCATCATAGAAAATGCTACTTGGAATGCAACTGGCGGATATGATGGAAAAGGCGCGTATGAATTTAACGGAAGCAACGGAATTTTTATCGGCTTTGCAGACACAGCTTCTTTGAATATCAATGGAAGTCTAACTCTCGCAGCCTGGATTAAGCCGCACCCAAGTTCTGCAACGCGGGAGATTATTTGGCACGGATCTGGAGGAGTAGATTACACACTTCGTAGGTTTAGTACCGGTGAGTTGAGAGCTATAGTTAACAATATTTCTAATACTCAACTTGGAGTCACGTCTATCGGCAGTATTTTAGATGAGAGCTGGTTGCATGCCGCAGTAGTCTACAATTTAGATAATAATAACCTCAGCCTCTACATTAATGGTATAATGAATGCTTCGAATGTTTCACAAGGGCATGGAAAACTGAGGGATTCGGGACGGTTTGAATTGGGAAACTTCTTTCCTACCCACACAACTCCTTTCAATGGAACTATCGACGAAGTGATGGTATTCAATAGATCGCTATCCTTGGAACAGATCCAAGCACTCTACAGAAATGAAACAGATACTATCGTCGCGCAAGAAACTGCGGTTGGAGAAATCTGGAGTGTCGAAGTTACTCCGAATGACAACTTCGATGATGGGCAGGCCTTGATTTCAAATAATGTAACTATTTTGAATACCAAACCAACGCAGGCCACGCCATTGCTCAATACAACCAATGTAAGTTCTAACAATACCAACGTAAACTTGACAGCGATCAATCTTTCCACGGCAGATACTGATGGCGACAGCATCAGAAATATCTATTCCTGGTTTATGGATGGAATTCCTATCGCCACGCTTCATATGCCCTTTGAACGAATCAATTCAACTTCCGACAATAACGCTTGGGATTATTCTGGATTTAATAGAAATGCTACTCCGGTAAATGCCAGCTGGAATGCTACTGGCGGATTTGACAGAAGAGGGGGGTACGACTTTAAAGGAACAAGTTATATCAACGTCACCAGCAGCAGCCAGGGCGCATTCACTCCAACCAGCAACTTCACTTTAGTGGTCTGGACCAAAAAAGAACAAAATCAAAACCAAACTGGATTTCGGGCAGTGGCAGCTACAGAACCATACGATCCCGCTGATAACTTCGGCATCTGGAGCAGCACGAATAGCTGGTATTTCCAAGTACATGGAGATGGAACGGATACTGCGATTACATCCTCAGGAATTGCTTACGGAAATTGGATACATCTTGCTTTGGTTTTTGAATCTGGAACCACCACCCCAGTCAGATTTTACATTAACGGAACCTTGGCATCAAGTTCGACCAATAACCCGGGAACTCTTACTTCCCGAGCATTGCATATCGGAGAATATGGCGACGGCAGTGGATTCTACAACGGCTCTATCGACGAAGTCATGATCTTCAATCGGTCGCTGTCGACAGAACAAATTTTCGCGCTCTATCAAAATAAAACTGACATTATTGTTGCTAATGAAACCAGAAGAGGAGAAAACTGGAGTGTGCAGATAACTCCTAATGACGGATTTGATGATGGACAGATGCTGCAATCAAATAATGTTACTATTTTAAATACCAAACCGACGCACAGCACCCCATTATTAAATACAACTGATTTGACTACCAACAACACTAATGTCAATTTGACTGCGATCAATCTTTCCACGGCAGATATTGATAATGATGCAGTGAAGAATATCTATAATTGGTTTAGAAATGGGGCTTCGATTGCAGTAGTAAATATGCCATTTGAGGGAATAAATGGAACAACTAGCAATAACGCCTGGGATTATTCGGGATTTAGAAATAATGGCTCAGAAAATGGAGGAATTGTTTGGAATGCGACTGGCGGTTATGATGGAAAAGGAGCCTACGAATTTGACAGTGTCGATGACGCCATCAGTACAGTCTCACAATCGTATACTGCCATGGCAAACAATTTCACCGTCTCAGCATGGTTCAAATCAAAGTCGGTGGGAATTGGCACCGGGCAAACTATCGCTGCCCATCGCGACCAATGGAACTTACGAATCCAATTTAATATAGGGCTAGATAGGGATGAAATTATGTTTACTACTGATGGAGTCCAAGATTATGACAGCGATTTTGTTCCTGCCGCCGATACCTGGTATCATGTCGCAGTAGTGTTAAATTCGACTAATGATGCTGCCATCTATGTCAATGGGACATTACAAAAAGTCTCACGCGCCGCCACCCCAGCATCAGTTACCGCGGGATCTTTCTGCGTCGGCGCTCGAGGAACAGCATGTACTGCTTCCTACTTCAACGGAACTATCGATGAAGTGATGGTTTACAACAGATCTCTGTCAGAAGCGCAGATCCGAGCGCTCTACTTAAACCAAACCAACATTATTGTAGCTCAAGAAACCGCCGGGGGAGAAAATTGGAGCGTGGAAGTTACCCCAAATGATGGAGTTGAAGATGGGCAACCGCTAACTTCCAACACCGTGATTATCCTAGATGCCATTGCTCCTAGTGTAACTATCGACACACCAGCAAACGGCAGCAATTTTTCAAGTGGAAACCAGCAGTTTGCCGCCACCGTTACTGATACTGATTCTGGAGTTAGCAGGGTTCTATTTATGTTTAACACTAATACCACTCCATTTAATGCCACAGCAACTATTAGCGGATCGACTTGGAACGCAACCGTCAATATGACAATCATCACAGAAGGAATGCATACAGTTACTGCTTTCGCCAATGATACCGTTGGAAATGTGAACAAGACTGTTAACATTACTATCACGGTTGATCGCACTCCTCCGAACGTATCTATTTTCATCACCAATACTACTCCTATCAATAACAGTAACTTTACTAATTCCGGAGTAATCCAGATCAATGTTACTCTTAACGATACTCTTACCACAGTAACTGATGTTCGCTTTGGAATATTTAACACCGTCAACAATTCTGAGTTCAATCTCACTACTATAAAGCTAGGAAGTTTCTGGACTCAGAACTTAAGTCTTGCAACATTAACTGATGCAGTTTATTTTATTCGCGTTCATGGAAATGATACGCTTGGAAATATGAACAATAGTGTAATAAATCTCAGTTTTACTGTTGATACGGTTCCACCCAACATCTCCATCTTCAGGTACAACAGCACCAGCAACTTTACCGCTAACTTTTCCAACCGCGGGGGATTACAGATCAACGTAAGCATCAATGATACCACTACCTATGGAAAATCAGTTATCCTCGGCCTGACTCATTCCAGAAACACTACTGGTTTCAACGTCACTCTCAATCAGGTAGATTACTGGTGGACTGTAAACTTAAGCATGGCAACTTTAAGTGATGGTGTATACAGAATTCAAATTTATGCCAATGATACGGTCGGTAATGTAAACAATAGCGTCGCTAACTTAAGTTTCATCGTCGATTCGACTCCGCCTAACGTTTCCATCTTCTTCACCAATGATACTGCAACTAACAACAGTAATCACACTAACTCCGGAGTAATCCAGATCAATGTTACTCTTAACGATACTCTTACCACAGTAACTGATGTTCGCTTTGGA
>JACPIL010000042.1 GCA_016188105.1 Candidatus Woesearchaeota archaeon
AATCCAGAACCAGGACATTGCCTCATCATTCCAGGAAAAGGTCTTCATCTGCAAAGCAAGAGAATAAAACCATTAAAACACCAAGTTAGCATACCTTCAAACTTTGTTCTTCCTAGACTAGCGATGGGATTAGGATTTTAAAAATGGGGATCCCGACAGTAAAGATTGAATTGTACCAACAAGACTTAAAAGAATTTGCCCAACAAATTGGAACAGCCTTGACAATAAGAAAAGTTTTTCAGATCGATGGGTTTGACCAAGCAAAGTTAGATGAGCTCTATCGAAGGGCTGATTCCTTACTCGATAGATATAGACACATCTTCAAAGAGGGTAAACATTTGCCATCCGAATACCGATGCGAAAGGATCAGAAACAATAATCAAAAAAATTATCAGCAAACTTTAGTTATGACTGATACTATCATTGCTGACCAGCACTTCAAATCCTTAGCCACAGCTGTAGAAGATAATTTTACAGAGATTTACCAAAAAATTGCTGAGGGGCTAAATCTCTATTTGAAAGACAGCAAGGGCATTTCAAGAAGAAATAGAAAGACTATGATCATTGCCCGCTATAATCCAGGGCAAGAACAAAATTGTCCAACACTCAGCGAAGGTGAAGAGGTGATCTTAGTGGAAGAACATATTGATGGAAGAGAAATAACCCTCACCCCTACAGCAACGAAGCCAGGCTTGGAAGGTTTCATCAACCGCGAATGGATCCGTCTAAACCCCGAACCAGGCCATCTGCTTGTCTTTAAAGGGACTATCCCATATGAGAATAAAATAAAATCACTAAAACATAGAGTAAGAGTTTTTTCTCCATTTAGGGAAGCAAGAACCGCTGCGGTATATGGTTAACATTGCAAAATGGTAGAAATGATCCTTATTCCTCGACTCACTCAAACCCAACATAACTCTGTTCAACTTGTTCTTTCTTACTTCTCTTCACAAATTCAGAAAACAAGGGAACTTTCACCGGAACTGCAAATCGAGTAAATATCGATGAAACTAACGCTTCGCCTTTATCAAGAGAGGCAATATTTCTATTATCCTGCGATAAGTCCTGCGGCGATGATTCAATCACCGCCTGCCGTTCCGAGCCCATTTCAATACCAAGAATGATTTTTGTGTTCATATTTGCTAAAATAGGTTTTGGAATCTCTGACGGCAACTGGGTAATCGCGATCAAACCGACTTTAAACTTCCGCCCTTCACGGGCGATGGTATCAAAAACATTGCCTCCTTGCTCCAAGACATTCTTTCCCAGCACTCGAAGCGCCTCTTCCAGCACTACAGAAACAACCGGCTTCTCATCCAACAAACCGATTCTCTTGTAGTACCGATATTTGTCAAAAATCTCGTTGGTTACCAAACTTCCAATTAGGATCTCCACTGCTCCAGAAAAATAACTGGTATCAACGATAACCATTTTTCCCTGCTCTAGGTCCTGACAAATTTCTGTTAAGGTATTCTCACCAGCAATCGTATCAAAAATTCCCTGGCACGATAATTGTCCGTTATCAAAATCTAATCCTAACAAAGATATCAACTTACGTTTTACTACGGCAATAGTATCCTCATGAAAACGTACGTTTTCAATCTTCTCTTCTTTCAACACACTCAAAATCCAATTCTGTCCAAACTTTTTGTAATACACCTGCAGACACTGCCGCTGTGGATCAGTCAATCCTATTGCGCCTTGAAAATGATCCGGTTTTAATTTGTTGATATTAATCTTCAAAGTTCTGGCTCCTACGGGAGGCTTGACTGGTGTATAATAACTTACTCTATTTGCGGCAGGATGATCTTTCAACCCTAGGCTAGTACGGCCATAGTATTCATCATGCGGATCTAATACCAACATCCCAGCATAATCCTTCTCCAACACATCCCATAATATGCAGGACATCAAGTTACTTTTTCCTTTACCGGTTGATGCAGGGATCAAAACGTGATGACTTAATACTTCTTTCCCTGGCAAGAGGATATCAAAATCAAGTTCCTTGCTGCCGCTTCTCAATTTTCCTAAAAATAAAGGATGCAGGGGCTTAGTGATAAAAGAGAGATCCTCTTTGCTTATTTCGCGGACAGTTGAAAAAAACGACGGTAACTTTTTACAGATTTTACTTCCCTGGGCGATATTTAGTACTGGCTTCAACAACGCTAACTGATAATTACGCAGCTTCTCATCCATGATCGTGAAGCTTCCTTCTTCTAAATTCATCCCTGCCACCATCTCTAAATTTTGCTGCGAGATCTGGCTGCCATAAACTAAATCATACACCTGAAGAATGAATTTTTCCCCAGCATTATCAATAACCGCCAATTCCCCGATTTCCAGAGAAGAATCAGCTTTTACCCTTACTATGATCTTAGAAAAGTCGCCGGAAACAACCTGCCCTTTAGTCATAAGAAGAAGCTAAGTTGATTATTTTTAACCATTTAGATACTGGAAGACAACATCATCCTAAACAAAATCTTTATAAAACACCCCCATTTCCAAGAGATCATGGAAGCAACTGTCGTAAATTTCAGGATGGGAAGACACCATAAAAAGGACAAGCAGATGGTAGTTAAAGTAGCTACTTCCCCAGATGCAGCCGCTAAATTCATCGGTAAAACCATTACCTGGACTTCCCCTGCCGGAAAAGAAATCAAGGGAAAAGTTACTCAGTTGCATGGCCGAACTGGCAGTGTCCGAGTTCATTTTTCTGAAAAAGGATTACCTGGGCAATCTTTAGGCCAAAAAGTAAAAGCGCATTAATTCTTAATTACTAACTTGATAGTAACAATTATAAAGAGAATTTTTATAAATAAACTGCTGTTTATCAGTTTATGGATGCAACATTAGAGATGCTTGGCTTTTCTGTACCGCTTGGTTTCCTTCAATCCTATCACGATGATGGTTTTGTCAAAAATTTGGTAGACTATCTTGAACAATTGAGAGGATACGATCAAGAAAAACCATTGAGTCCTGCTCAGCTGTTTCAAAGAAGCATGGATACGCAACGATTACGCAATTCTCTTGGGATCACTTTTACTGTAAAGAAACCATGGCTACGCTGGTTATCACAGACAAAAAAAGAAGAAGTGCATCTTGCTTATCTTCGGCCTACAAATGCGATGGTAGAGATTTATGTTCGCGGACAGCAGGAAACAGATGCTCTACGCGAATTAGGTCAGTTAGATGCATTAGAAAAAATTATTGAAGCCCGCTATGGCCTTTCTTTTGCTGGTCTAGCCAGAAAGGAAATTATAGATATTGGGGGAGTCCATAGCCTATTAAGGAGACATAGCGCATCAGAAATTTACCGTTTTGGCAACAACAATAGAATGTTAAGTGCGCTGAGCAAAATCAACAGAGCATCAATAAGATCAGGTTACGGAGAAGTGTCAAGGATAGAATCGCACTAATCAAAAATTATTTCTTCCTTTTGTGATATTTCTCTAAACCTTCGTAGACATTCCCAAACTTTGCGCCAAGATCTTTAAATTTTTCAAGGATTTTACTAATCTCTCCTCTATCAGTAATTTCTTTTGGAATCTTCGAATCTAATTCATCTAAGACATTCTGTTGAATCGCATGCAGCCAATTGGTCACTTCCCCTATATAATCTCTATCTTCCTTATCGGCGCTTGCTAACAATCTATTACAATTCCTGATTGCTTCTTTCAATTGTTTTTTAAGTCTTTTAATTCCATTTCTGGCAGCTTTTGGTTTCAGATGACTAAGCTGAGTCTGGATCTCGCTTACCTCTTTCATAGCATCGACTAGATTCTTCCGAGCCGGACTAGTCAGATCTTCTCTTCGGCCTTTCTCTTCTTTTGCGCTCTGCGCTTCCGCTTTCTTGCCCACCCATTCCCGCAATGCCGCGCCTTTCTGCTGCCATTCTTTATCGGCAAGATCCTTCTCTGCATCTGTAGGTGGAGCAACAAAGAAAAATTTCACGATGTACCAAAAGATCATCAGGCTGACAAGGCTTAAGGCCCAATCAATAAACTGTTGCACCGTTCCTGCTACTGTTGTAGCTCCTGCCCCTACTCCAAAAACTTCTATTCTCATCGCCCCTAAAACCCAGAACAGAATCAAGGTAATGATCAACTTCATCACTACCGTTCCTTTGGTATCCTTTTCTTTTCCTAAAATGTTTGGTAATTTCCATAACAAAAAGCCTAAACCAACTACAGGGCCGCCAATCAGAAGCAATGCCACTGCCGTTGACCATCCTGCGCCAACGGCTAAGATAACATTTACCGGCAAAAAGATTGCTGAAATAATAGCCAATATCGCTGCGACCAATGCCCCCTGAGTTTTATTAAAAAAACTAAATGGTTTCTCTCCACCCTTGCCTAAGGCCGACATGACTGCAAAAAGAACTGCAAAAACCAGGAAGCCAATTAAAATTCTCGTAAATGGCGCTAAACCTGAACCGCCCAGAAAACCTAATCCGCCAAACTGTGATAAGATAGTACCCCAGACATTTCCCAAGATCTCAAATGGGCCTGCCTGAACTGCCGGGATTGACAATAAACTCAGTAACATCCAGATCTTTTTCATGCATCAAAAGAGTTCAAAGAAGTATATAAAATTTGTGGGAGTGAAAAGTATTTACTGTTCGTATAAGGGACGGGTTTCTTGAATAATTCCAGTCATCTCTTTCTTCGCTTCAGCTTGCTTACTGTATGCATCTTCGAGTAAGAATTCTTGCTGTTTAAAGACTTTAATCAATTGATACAGCTTATCTAAGCTAAATGCTACATCACTTCTAGCAACTAATGGGAACCAACCCCCACCAAAAGCTTCAGGCGGGATAGACTTGAGCCATTTCATGTTTTCAGATTCCACTATAGCCTGATACATCTCTTCTACCTTTGCTAGTTCATCAGCAGTTTCCGCGTGCAATACTATGATATGTTGTTCTAATTTCTTAACATCATCAGTTACTGCTATCTTTTTTTCTTTGAAGTAATTGAACATTTTTTCCAATCTTCGACTATCTCGATTGGTAGCTCTGCTCAGATCACGGAAGTAACGCCGAGCCTCATTTAACTTACCACCAAACTGGTCTATGGCATTAACAAGAGCATTTTTTTGAGATTGAGAAATTTTCCGTTGGCTGGCAACTGCTTCAAGTTCAGTCACGATGTGTACAGCCCAACTCTTCAGCCGATCTAAATATTCTTCTTCCTTTTCTTCAGTTATGAATTGATTTATCTCAGCTTTATGGGCTCTGCGCGCTAACCGCCTCGGTACGCTTCCTACAGCTTTAAATAACCCTTTCCCAGCACCCCAGACGCCGCCAGCCACTCCACCGCCAGATAATTTCAACAACTGAATGAACTCCCATACTATCATCAAAGCAAGAATAGTAATTCCCCAATCAACTAATCCCAAGATTTGTTTTGCGAGGGTTTCGAGTACCATCTTAGAATAACCCTCCCAACAACCCCGGGCTTAATAATTCTGAAGCCTGTTCTTTGACCCCAATTAAAACTGCTAATAAAATGAATAAAACTACAATGCGTAATAACACTCCGCCTTTGGTATCGCCAGGAATCATTCTAAATAATAATAATCCTCCAACAATGGGCGCGCCAATCAAGATAGAGGCAATCACAGTTGCATAAGCTGCGCCAATCCCAGCCAGCACTGCGCCAGGAATAAATATTACCGACATAATGGCTAAAATGATACAAACTGCGATAGAAACATTTCTATTTTCGCTCAAGCCAGGAACTGCGCTGGCTCCAACATAGAGTAAGGCAAAAACCAGAATACCGACCAGAATTCGCATGAAAGCAACTAAATTATCTTCATAATTACAAGTTCCAAACCAGCCCGACTTACATAAAAAACCCAGGGTGCCGATATTAATAATTTTGTCCCAAATTTCTCCAGCAGATGGACCAGGATCTGAAGTACATGAGACCAAAAAAAGACTGAGTAGTAATACTATAACCACACCTACTTTTTTCCAACTCATGAGGACAAAGTAACTTGTTTAGATTATTAAATCTTTCTGTGATTAGAAGCCGATAGTTTTAGTAGCGTGTGCGTAGGCACAACAACAATGACGCAGATGCGCCGAGGGTTGGCTCCTACGGAGTGGCGCATAGGACACGAACGTAGTGAGTGGCCGTCTGCCGTCTTTATTGTTGTTGCAAAATGATTCTTTTTATCATCCCATCTGAAGAAAACTTTATAAATAACCCCCAATCCTGAAGCGGTATGACTCATATCTTAACTGTAAACCCTATCGAATTGAACAAAAAGGTTGCTGAAGAGCTTAAGAAACAAAAATTAGTCCAACCAACTGTCTGGTCAAAATTCGTCAAAACCGGTCACCATAAGGATAGATTACCTGACAATCCAGAATGGTGGTATGCCAGATCAGCAGCAGTTCTACGCAGCGTCGCTAAACTAGGTCCAGTTGGAACAGAAAAGCTCAGGACAAAATTCGGCGGCAGAAAAAGACGTGGTTACCTCCCCGGACACTTCTACAAAGCTTCTGGTTCAATCTTGAGAAAAATTCTCCAGCAGCTTGAAAAATCCGGATTAATCCAACAAACTCAAAAAGGCGTCCACAAAGGACGGATATTAACTCCGAAAGGAACTTCCCTCTTAGACAAAATCGCAGTCCAAATGTCCAAACAGGAACATAAAGACTCACAATAAATTACACCATGGCTACATTCAAACATCCTGCAAAAAAGAAACGCTTGATCAAAATCAGTAAACAAACTAAATGGGCTCCTTTCTGGGCAGTCTTCAAGACCTACGGAAAAGGAAGACGGGTTCATCCTTCCAGAATCACCCATGTAAAGCGAAACTGGAGACGCTCAAAAACAAAAGTATAGATTAACATGGCAAAAAAAACAACCGAAAAAACGATTGAAAGAACCTATAACGTTCCTCTACGTAAAGAATACATGAAAGCTCCGCGCTGGAATAGGACAAAAAAAGCAGTTACTGCCCTTCGACAATTTCTTGTCCGACATATGAAATCTGAAGATGTTCGCTTAAGCAAAGAATTAAACGAAGAGATGTGGAAGCATGGCATTAAAAATCCTCCTCACCATGTTAAAGTCAAAGCAGTGAAAGATGAAAAAGGAGTAGTTATGGTAGAACTATTTGGTGCAGAAAAACCTGCTTCTAAGAAAGTTAAAACTACTAAGAAAGAAAAGAAAACCGCAAAGACAGAAAGTAAAGCAGCTAAGGAAGAAACTACTCAAGCTGAATAAAAATGCCAGAATATTTAGACGGATTTCTTGACGAAACAACCATTAAAGCCCTGGGAAGACTAGGATTGCCAAATTTCTCCGAACATCAATCAACCATAAATATGTGGTACGATCCTCTTATTGGTTCTATTTATGGTTTGGGCCAGGGACAACCAGTAGAAAGTTTCGGTAGATCAACCGAACAAACAGAAATTCTTTACAGTCACAAGGCCATGCGCCCGATCCCAGAATTAGCTGATCCTGTTGAAGAAATGGGAGCAGCTTTGGAAACTGCTTTAGCCTCGATCAGAGCATATCAAGAACAAAAACAATAATCTCTTGACAACATTTTTAATGAACTACCCTTTTCTTTTCTAAATGCAACCACTCATCTTCATCAAGAAAGCAGCAGTAGGAGAATTTGGAAAACTGCCGGCAGAACGAACTGCAGAAGAATTAGTTAATTATGGCATCGTCAACATCGACAAACCGAAAGGGCCGACCTCTCATCAAACGTCTGATTATGTCAAAAAAATTTTCCACCTCAGCAAAGCAGGACATTCTGGAACACTTGATCCTGGCGTAACCGGAGTACAGCCCATCGCTCTAGGCAAAGCTACTAGAATCACCCAATTTCTGCTCACCGCACCAAAAGAATATGTTTGCCTGATGCATCTACATCAGCAAGTTGCAGAAGAAACTATCCGCGAAGCCATCCAGAAATTCATCGGTAAGATACGGCAACGACCGCCAGTAAAGAGCGCTGTCAAGCGGGTAGAACGTACACGTGAAATTTATGAATTCGAAATTCTCGAAATCAAAGGAAAGGATGTTCTCTTCCGAGTAAAATGCCAGGCAGGGACCTATATTAGAGTACTATGCCATAAAATTGGAGAGGAACTCGGCGTGGGAGCGCACATGGCTGAACTGCGCAGAACGCAGGCCGGACCATTTACGGAACAAGATAATCTGGTCACCTTAAATGATTTGCAAGATGCATATCATTTTTACAAAGAAGAAAATAATTCTAAACTACTCTTTCATTGTATCCAGCCGATTGAAAATGCGCTTAAACACATTTCCAAATGCTGGCTTCTTGACACTACTTTAAAAAGCGTATCACACGGAAGAGATGTTGCCATTCCCGGCATCTCTAAACTAGAAAACTTTCGCAAAGGCGAAATTGTTGCGGTCATGACTTTGAAAGAAGAATTAGTGGCTATCGGTGAAGCTACCATGTCAGCCGTCGAAATAAATACTCAACAAAAAGGCATCGCTGTAAAAGTCAAGAAAGTGTTTATGGAACCGCTTTAGCTGTTCAATCACTTCCCTAATCTCTGCTTTCGCTCTTCAGCACTTAACAAAAATACTTCTCCGTCCTTCGCTTCAGCAAGTTCTTTCTCTATTCTTTTAAAATAGCCGTTAAAAATTCCAGTCGCCTGTTCAAATCCAGTTTGATCTGAAAAATAAGTCCGCACCGGGGCATAGGAATCTTCGTAAATTCTCGCAATTATCTCCAACAATTCGTAAGCCGGCATACTTTGTCGGCTATCAAGCAAACGAAGCATAAGCCTATTTGGTTGCGCTTCTTCCTCCGGTACTCCTGAATGAATATTCCATTTTAAAGGCGGAGATACGTAAGGAACCTCATGAACAATTTCATTTTGATCCTGATAATATACTCTTTTCCGGCCTATCTCTGAACGATTCAGGACATATTCAATTTTTTCTAACTGTTTACACGAAGCCTCGCCAACAATAGCCTTTAATTTTGTTTTTTCCGCTGAAACCCTCTCTAAGCCAAAACGATAAATATCTTGATACAACTCTTGCACTAACTTTTTACCGCGATGTTCCTTATCAACGACCATCAGCCAGACCGCTAAAATACTTTCTGAAACATTCCCTAAAGCCAAATAGCCGCTGTTAGAAGCAGCAACCACCTTTTCTTCATCATTAAGAATCACATGATAAGCAAGATTTTTATCTGGCGCTAATTCTTGCATCAAGCTAAAATAATCTGTTCCATATCCAAACTCCTGCCAGAAAAGATCATGAGCATGTTTAAGCGCTGGATCTTCTGGATTGGTAATGCGTTTTATGGTAAAATTTTCTCCTTCATGAGATTGCAATAAATCTTGACCATTAGCTCCAAAATGACGATGATATGATGAGGTATCTTCCAACCGAAAAAGAAGAACTTCTAAATTATTTTCCTGGCTAGCGCTTCGTAAAAACCCCTCCGTTTCCACCATAGGACTAAACTCATCCCCTTCAAAAAACATAATTATCCTCCCGCCCTGTTTCAATTCAATTCAATAACCATTCCATCCCATCCAGGATTGGCTATCTTGGTTTCTCCAATAGCATCTATCTCTCCTACCGTTTCATGCAAATGCCCGCTCAAGGCTAATTTAGGCCTTATCCGTAAAATGAAAGCCGTAAAATCTTTATTGCCAACATATCGCTGCCCCAACAAATCTAATTTCGTTCCGTGCGGCGGCTGGTGAGTAACCAAAACAATCTTCTTGCCGTTATACTTGCCATACCATTCTCGGGCAATTTTTCTGAACTCGGCATCTTGCAGAGTAAACCCCCCTCCACCGTATCCAAGAAAAATATAATCTCCTACGGCCCTAGCTTTTCTATCCAAATTAACTAAGTTAGAAAATTCTGCCACCACTGCATCAAATTCAGGACCTTCTTCGTGATTACCGGGAATGACATAAACTTTCTTTCCGAGAGAGTTAAATTTTTTCAGATTAAATTTCAAACCATTTCCAAAAGTCGAAATATCGCCGCAGCAAACTATAAAATCAATATCAGATTTAGAAGCTCGTTGCACTAATTCGTTCAGAACTTCTTTATCTTCATGCAAGTCTGTAAAGGTAAGAAATTTCATCCTCAAAACCAACACGTCTTACGCTGCTTGGGGAGATTCTTCTTCAGCCTCAGCAGTTTCTTCAGCTACTTCTAGAGTTGGTTCTTCAGTAGTCGTTGCTTCCTGCTGCATTTCTCCTTCTTGAGCGGTAGGATTCTTCTTTAATGATAAAACTCGAATCGCTACTTCATTGAGTGGGAAAATCTTATGCAATGTTTTTTTGGCTGTAATCTGTACTTTTCGGCTGACTAGATTTCCGATAAACATTTCAAAAGAGGTATTTTTTAATTCCTCAGCCAACAATGCTTTTAGAGTTTGCCTCAACTGTTTTTGGACTGAACGCTGAGCTTTGCTTTGGGTGATCATAAGTGTTTTTGCTATTAATACTTTTCCGTCCTTACTTCTAAGCACAAAATAATCATCTAAGCGATTAGTATTTTTTCGTACAAGCTTCTTGACATGGGTTGCAGTTAATTCATATCCTACTGCAGAAGCTTTCAAAGTGGTTCCATCGATACCATCTATTTGAAAATTAACATAAGCGTTTTGATCCTTGACATTTCCAGTAAGATCTTTCAAGTTGATCTTTACTTTTCTGCCTACTGCTTGATCAGGAGATGACAAATAAGTTTCACCTAATTCCATTTGCCCAAAGAGCTTGGGAGCTGCTATTCTGTACCAGATTTTCCTGGCAGTATTAACCCGTCCTAATCCTTTCTTAGATGTGTCTTTTGACATAGTCTTGTTCTCTTAAGCCCAGATTTTTGATTTAGATACCCGAATTAAGCTTAAAACTGGGGGTTATTTAAAAACGTTTGGATTGTAAAGTGGATATTAAAATTCTCACGAAAAGTTTAAAAGAAACAGCCTAAAATGTAGGAAGCCCGCTAAAAATGGTAGAAACAATCCTCAGAAAAACAGCCTTTTCTGGAACAGAACCAAAAAAAGGCAATGGTGCAGTCAGAACTCAACCTGTTCCTCTTCCACTTACCATCGAAAATTTAGAAAAAATTCTAAACCAGAGATATGGAAAAACATCCAAAAAGGAAAGCGCCTGGCTTCGTGACCATGCAGATATGAACAGTTATGATCTCTCTGTTTCAGTTGACCGGCGAGAAACAGAGGAAGAAATCAGAGCATATTTAGCAGCCAGAATTGAAGAATCTCCTATCGGATGGCCTCTTAACCATGAGCCTCTAAGCCATGATCCAACTCAGGAAAAATTAAATCTTTTCGTTTATTACCGGCTTGGCAGAGACAACTTCTATATAAAATTCGGCAACATACAACCAAAAAAAAAGGCTTGAGATCATGTGTCGCATAATCGTGGCTTCTGGAAAGATCGACGTGCCTAAGATTATTGAAAGCATGATTTACATGGCGAAAGATGAAAATTCATTGCATGAAATGAACGAAGACGTTCCAGGAAGCTGGCAGCATGCTGACGGCTGGGGCATAGCCTATACAGATAAAAAAGGAAATTTTGCAATTAAAAAATCTGCCAAAGCTATTTTTGAAGATCCAGAAGCGCAAAAACTGCATACCCTAAAAACAGATTTCCTAATTCTGCATGTTCGACGTAAAGCTGGCAGCGAGATTGCCCTTGGAAACACCCATCCTTTCGAAACTGATCATTCTTTCTTGGGAACCTGCATATTCTGCCACAACGGCTGCATAGCAGATGAAATCAGTTTTAATCCTATCTTCAAGCCCAAGGGAAAAACAGATTCAGAACGATTATTTTATTCCATTCTCAGCGATATCCAAGAAAATAAAGATACCAAAATTGCTGCAGCTATCAGAAGTAACCTTCAAAAATATAACAAAACCAAAGGCAGCAACATCGTCTTAGCAACCAAAGAAAAGACTTACATCTCCATGAGAAAAAATGAAGTGCCAAAATATTATGGTATGCTTCTCGCAACCGGAGAAGATTTTATCATGGTTAGTTCAGAAAAGCTTAAAACCTTCCCCGATATTTACTGGAAATCTGTCCTTCCTGAGGAAGTTATAATCATTCAAAATAAAACCGCCCAATTTTCCATCAGCAAGGAAAAGATGCCCATCTTAAGAAAATTGGTTGCCTTAATCCAGAATTAATTAACGAAAACTATGGAAATTAAAATATATACCATACCTACTTGCCCTTGGTGTACCAAGGCTAAAGAATGGCTCAAGAAAAGAAAAGTTTCTTTTCAAGACTGCGATGTTTCTGAAAGCCAGAACAGCCAATACCGAGATGAGCTTATAGAAAAAACCGGGCAATTAGGAGTTCCAGTTACCGATTTTAACGGCATTCTAGTAATAGGCTTTAATGAAAAAAAGTTAGAAGAAGCTTTAGAAAAAGCCAAGAAGAAATAAATAATTTAGTTTTGCCTGCTCTTTCTCAAGACCTTATGACCATCGGCTGTACTTTTGCTGATTTAGCTGATAAATTAGCTAACACTTCTCCCGCATCTTTTCCCTCAAATAAAATGGTATGCAATCCTTCTACCAGCGGTAAGTGTAATCCTAATTTTTCTTTAAATCCTATCGCTCTTTTCACCGCAGTAACACCTTCTGCAACCATTTTCATTTCTGCCAGCACCTCATCTAATTTCCTTCCTTTACCAACCTCTTCGCCAACATGTCTGTTTCGCGAATGCTTGCTGGTAGCTGTAACAATCACATCGCCGATCCCTGCTAATCCGTGGAATGTTTCAGATTTTGCGCCCATCTTCAATCCTATAGTTTTAATTTCTTCAAGACCTTTGGTTATCACATACGCTTTAGCATTATCGCCTAACTTTTTGCCGTCAAGAATTCCTACAAAAACCGCAAGAATGTTCTTCAAGGCAGCGCACAATTGTACACCAATAATATCGTCGCTCACTTCCACGTTAAAGACAGGAGAATGAAATGATTCCTGAAGCTGCTGCCGTTCCTTACCAGCTTTTCCGGCCAGCACAATACCGCTGAACATGCCCTGGCAAACCTCTTCTGCATGGGTCGGCCCATATAAACAATACACATTTCCAGCAACTTGTTTCTGCACTGCTTCACTCAGGAGCTGTAAGCCTTCACCAAAACCTTTTGAGCAGATAATAACTGGTTGATTCAAAAACAAATGCTTGGCTTTTTCTACCGTAACTTCCACTTTATCAGAAGGAACTACTAATAGAATTACATCGGTATCGGAAACAATCTCTTCGATCTTATGAGAGATAAAAATATTGTCCGGCAAAAGCGCGTTTGGCAATAATTTACAAACTCGTTTTTGCTGCATTTCCTGCGCCTGTTCCTGGAAAAACTCCCAGACTTTAACCTGATGATTATTTTTCGCCAGGGTAATTGCTAAAGCGCTTCCCCAGCTTCCTCCGCCAAGAATTGCAAACTTCATCTGCAAAATACGCCAGAAGAAGTTTAAATAAGTTATGTAGTAAAGAACAAGTAAAATCAAATCATTCTCAAGAAATCAAAGAATCGCCCAAAATAGTTAAACTTTCTTTCTGAATAATCTCATAATCATACCACAATTCTACTTGCAGGTTAGTTGTGTAAGGACTTTCGCTGGCTAAAGATCCGACACAAATCAGTCGCGCTGACTTTTGTCCAGAATCTAATGAGAATAAACCGCTGCCTTCTACTTGCACTCCTTTAAAATCACAGCTTAATGGTTTCCCGCCTAAGGTTGCGGTTACCAGAGCAACCCTTTCCACTGTACCTTTTCCTTTATTTTCAATATTCATGCGCAACTCTACTGCCGTGCCTCCCCTGGGTACAAGTTCAAGTTTTGTTACCGCTAAAGGAGCACCTTGGCCATGATATGAAATTTCTTTTTCCACCGTACAAGCGCCTTGATAGGTTCCATACTCTCCTAAGCCCAAATCAGAAGTAATACAAATAGTCGGTGTAAATTCTACCTTGGAATCATACTCGACCGTGATCCAGTAATCCTGTTGCTCCTCATCTGCGCCTGGAAGTAATTGTTTTAGCAAACCGCTAAACTGTACTCTTTCTTTTTCACCTTCAGGATTAAAAATGCTCTTTCCTTCTAAAGAAGCTAGCTGCTCTTCATCAGAATATAATTCAACATAATAATTATCAAAACCGGCTATGGAAACAATCACATTTTCAATACTGTAAGCAAGCGCATTATGCACTGAGATAGGCAATTCCAATTGCTGTCCTTGATATTCCTCTTTATGTGCAAGAGAAGCTACTTCAATATCAAGAATTCCCTGTTTGTAATTAATATCTGCTCCGCGTTCTGGAGTATTTCCACAGGAAGCGACAAAAAGAAATACCAGCAACAGAAAAATTATTTTCTTCATGATACCAGCTCCGGCGCAGCAGACAACGGCGCAACTTCGATGTTTGGAATTGATTTCACAATCTTATAATCATAATTCATTTTTGCTACAAATGTTTCTACTTCAAAATCATTTTCTGTCAAGCCCTTTAAATCTGGCGGCAAGGTTAAGAAGCATCTCTTTAATTCACTAGGTTCCCGTTTCTTGGTCAAAGCTGAAGAAAGTACAATTTCTCCGCCCTGCAAACAATCGGTATCGCCAATCTTTGTTCCATCTATACTGAAGCCGCCGTAGATCAATCCCTCAAAATCATAACTATTCACTTTCAAGACCTCACCACCAGTTCCGCCGACATCGGCAACCGAAAAGGAAAATGTTACCGGCTCATCAACTAACACCAACGGCTCGGTTCCTTCGCCGGTTCCAAACTTAAAATTCAACAAGGCGAATTCTGCCGGCCCTTGTGAAGCTCGTTCTTTCCCTTTAAAGTTGTCTGTTTCTATTTGCTCACGGGTAGCGGCATCAACTTCCTTGCTTACAAATGCCCGCTTCAGGAAAGAAAAAGTCTGCATCCCTGATAACACTGCTGAATATTCTAAAGTATATCTTCCGTTTAAAGCAGTAGTTGGCTGGCAGCTGATCGGGATTTCGCTATCTGTTCCACTTATCTGCACCTCATTACGTTCCTCACCATAGATGAATATTTTTCCAGGAATTTCTTCCTTGCTTTTCTTGAAAACACAGGAAACACTCGCAGTAAATATTTGTTTACGTGGATTCTGCACGCTTAAGGCGATTGGATACAATTTTTGCGCATCAGTGGTTTTCTTAGGAAAATAATCATCGACTTTTAAATCCACTTTAGTAACTTCTTTGATCGCCGTACTTATACTTCCGGCCACTCCTGGACGTTGCCCTTGCTCGATCAATCGCTTCTGCTCGTCTTCGCATTCTTTTTGCTCTTTGTTTTTCTCTAAGGCTGCTTTTGTTGTTTCAATCTGATAACTGCAATAGCGGGTAATCTTTTTCTCTTCGAGACAGGTATCATATTGCATGGTTGCGCTAGTCGCGCTAAAGGTACAAACAATAAAATCAGTCCCGCTATTTGTTGTTTCCTGAAAATTCTTCGCCACACTAAAAAGCTTATCTTTCGCAACTCCAAAGTATTCGGCATGACTTTTATCTTGATTTGCCAACACCCCCTGAGCCATGAAAGGAAAGACAATGTAGATCAAGATGAAACCTATTACACCGACGGTGAGCAGCCAGGCCCACCAGGGCAGTTCCTGTCCAGCTCCAAGAGAATCAAAAACTCCCATCAAAAAAAGCACTAAGGCTAGAGCGATCCAGATAAAGACATGGAAAGTGATCACCCATTCCCGTATGGAATCTGGGTAAAAATTTAAACTCCATACTGCAGCTGCTTCAAAAACAAGGACTCCAATAACCAAAACTCTTTTGAGATCATGCTCGGGAGTGAAATGTACCCCGATAAAGAAAAAAACTCCTAGAATAAAACTGATGAAAAAAGAACCGGCCGGACTAAAGCCCCAGGCCTTATTGAGAATCAAGCCAAAAATACTAGCAACTATCAGAAGAAGATAAAGACCTATTCCTGCGGGAACTCCTGGGGAAGATGACCGCGGTTCAGTAGGAGCTCGGTAAGGATTAAATAACGGTTCTTGCTTAGGTTTTTCCCGTTGCTCTCCTTTCTCCCTCTTAAGCCCAGCAAAAAACTTCTCCAAAATTTTTGTATCTTCCTTTTTCGGTTCCTTAGCGCCTGGCTTATCGTCTACCATAATCTCCTCTTTTTTAAGATAATACTAATCCCCCAGCATATAAAAATGTTACTAAGAATTAAGCTTTAACCAAATCAATCTTTAATTGCCGTACTTCCAAGGTTTTCCGTGGCTTAATCTTCAAAGCATTAGCGCCTTGGACTACATCATCGCTAACATCAAGAGTATAAGAAACTTCCTTGGTGTCAAAGTATTTAGTATGCCCATTAAATTCAAGATCACCAAACTTTCTAGCTACTACATCAACAAAGTCTAAGGTTATCCTCACACGTTTATCTTCATCAACCACATCGCTATATTCTTCATAGGTTAAATCAAAATAATACGTAGGGAAATCCACTTCTTTTAATTCAGATTCAATAACAACGTGGGTTAAAAGATAAGTCCCTTGTTCTGTTTTAAAGATAATTTCATTCTCGCCCTGATTTAAAGCTCCGGGAGAGATTTCAATTGGAACGAGCGCTACATCACAATCAGGCACTGCAGCATAAACTACCTTGCCATTGACCAGGACTGTGAGCTTGCCGACTTCATCCAAATCGCAGCCAGGCTGGAATTTTAAAGTTACTTTCTCTAGGTTCTTTTTTTCCACTTCTGAGAGTAAAAAGATATTTTTTGATGCTTGTGCTTCTACGCTAGTAACATCAGCAACAATCTTAACATTTTGCAAAGAAAGTTCATTCGTTCTCCAGAAGGCTAATCCGGGAGAGGAAACTGAAAAAACAACTTCATTTTGCTCCTGCAGAAGATTGGAAGGAATCGTTATAGGTTTAGGTAAACTTCCGACCTTAACCTCGCCATTAAACACTTCATCTCCGTTAAAAGAAACAATCAATCTTCCTTCCGCTTCTACTACTTCCAGAGCTAATAATAAATCTTCAGTATTCTTCAAGTCGGGGATCATAAAAGTAAGCAGATCCGCTTTTTCAGAAAAAACGCCTTTCTTAGCATAGGCAACATTCTTCTCTCCCAACACTTTAGCTTCAGTTTTGGTATAGATATTGACCACCGGTAATGGATGTTCTATTTCTTTTTGGGCTAAATAATCGATTCTTCCCGGCGATTCCATCAACAAATTCTTGGCAACTCCCGAAGAGGGTGAAGTGGTAGTCGAAGGTTCATCCAAAAGCTTGGCTCTCTCCTGTGGAGGGATTAAAATGACAAAGCCCACAATTAACGCGGCAATGATAGCTATAAGAACTGCTGCACCTGCTGCAGATGATTGACCTCTTTTTGTTCTGAACATCTCTGATAATGCAAACCTTTGTTATATTTAAATATTGTGGGATTGTTGAAGTACTAAGGAGAAGTTTTATTTCTTGGATTTTGTTTTCTGAGTTCGTCTAACTGGCGTTCTCCTACTTGTTCACAGTAATCATGATAATTACCATATACTTTTTCCTCCAGCAAATTGCCTTGGCCATCATAACTCATTTCTCTTACTTTCACATGACCCAGATTTAACATTGCCGAATACTTCCCAGCTATATGCATCATCGTAACCGGAGATATTTCAGCTTCCGGAAAGAGATAAGTCAAAGTGGAAAGAAAAATTTGCTTATCGGTAGCATAAATCAACTGGCCTTCTTTTTGCTGTTCATCCTTATACACGATCACTGGAACAGCTATTTGTGAGCTATGATTATCCTTTGACACCACTGCCTCTGGTTTTATGTGTACTTGAACACCACGAAGATTTAATATAATCTGGCCCTCTAGACCGATTTGAGAAGCAACCATAATTATTATCCCTAAAACGAGATAAATATATAAAATTTCATGTTCCCCAGCATACAATGCAACTCATAACCTCAGATTTCAAGAAAGGAATCGTAAAATTAAAAGTAACCGACAAAGATGATCTCTGGTACTTAAGCCATCTGATAGACCAAGGTGATATCATTAGAGGCAAAACCACTCGAAAAATCAAGATCGGCGAAGGAGAAAATGCCAAATCCGTAAAGAAAACTCTCACCATCTCCATCCAGGCAGAAACGGTTGAACTTACTGAAAATTCGCTCAGAATAAACGGAAAAGTAATCGAAGAGACTGAAGACGTTCCCAAAGGCAGCTATCAATCCATCACTTTAGAAGAAGCTTCTGAATTCAGCATTGAAAAACCGCAATGGCTATCATACCAAAAGCAAAAACTCCAAGAGGCTTGCGAAAAGAAATACGATTATTTACTCTGTCTCTTTGACCGGGAAGAAGTTTTATTTGCCTTGACCAAAAAGTTTGGCTACGAAATCTTAACCACCTTGAAAGGTGAAGTGCAAAAGAAAGCCAAAGCAGTAGAAATAAAAAAAGATTTCCAGGAAGAGATCATCAAAACTCTGGAATCTTACCATGAACGATACAACCCCAGCGCCATCATACTGGCTTCACCGGCTTTCTACAAAGAGGATTTGTACAAGAAAATTCCTCAATCAGATTTGAAAAAGAAAATTGTCATGGCTACTTGTTCAGACATCAGCGAACGCTCGTTAGACGAAGTGATGCGCCGCCCTGAATTGGCCGAAACACTCAAACACAGCCGGGCCAGACAGGAACAGATTCTAGTCGAAGAACTGCTCAAAGAGATCAACAGGAACGATAAAGCAGCTTATGGATGGAAAGAAGTGCAGGAAGCGGCAGATAGTGGTTCAATATTGAAACTATTATTAACCGACGATTTCATCCAGAAGAAACGGCTTTCCAATGAATTTACAGAAGTTGACCGATGTATGAAGATAGTCGATTCCTTACAGGGAGAGATACATATCATTTCTGCAGAAAGCGATGCCGGCAAGAAGTTGAATGGTTTGGGTGGCATTGCGGCAATTGCGGCAATCTTGCGTTACAAGCAATGGAACTAAATTTTCCCGTCGGAAAATATCAAAAACACCAAGCCTATATCTTGTACAACCACAACCTTTTAATAGTAGTTTATTTTACTGATGACCTAGTAGCAAATCATTATCACTAAGAATTGAGAAAAAGAGGAGGGGCAAATTAAAATGATTGTGAAAGAGGAATTGTTGAGCCAATTACGGCGGTACTTTGATTTAAACTTATACGAAGTAAAACTCTGGGCTGCTTTACTCAGTCGAGGAGTTTCCACGGCTGGAGAATTATCAGATATTGCTGACGTTCCCCGCTCCAGAAGTTATGACGTTCTTGAATCTTTGGAAAAAAAAGGATTTGTAGTCATGAAATTAGGAAAGCCAATCAAGTATATTGCCATTCCCCCTACTGAAGTTGTCGATAGAGTTAGAAAAAACATGCAGACCGAAGCTCAGGAAAAAGTAAGACGCCTGGAATCAGTAAAAGGATCCGATTTATTACAGGAACTGGAAACATTACACAATAATGGCATCAGCTTGGTTGATCCAGCCGATATCAGCAGTTGTCTGCGTGGCAGAAATAATCTCTACAATCATTTAGATCTTCTCATTAAAGATGCACAAAAAAGTGTCAACATTATGACTACTGAAAAAGGTTTCTTGCGTAAGGTTGAAGGGCTTCGCGCTAGCTTAGAGAAAGCAAAGAAAAAGGGTGTCAAAATAAGAATCGCTGCTCCTTTGACCAAAGAAAATAAAGCAGCTGCTGACAGTTTGAAAGGATTGGCAGAATTAAAGCATAGCAGCAAAGTTAATTCACGGTTCATGACTGTCGATGGAAAAGATTTAGTCTTCATGATGTTGGATGACAAGGACGTTCATCCATCCTACGACATAGGAGTCTGGGTAAAAACGCCTTACTTTGCGTCTGCCATGGACAATATGTTTGACCATGTTTGGAATATGAAATAGATTTTACTTCTTTTTCTTTCTTATTTTTTGAAAAGCAGATTTTATAAATAATCTTAATATGATTTAAAAAATGATAAAATCAGAAGAATTGGAAAGACTTTTAGAATGCTACAAAACCGGAACAGCTTCTCAATTAGGTGTTATGATTAGTGCTAGAGAAGATCCTGAATCAGTAGAGACCATAG
>JACPIL010000043.1 GCA_016188105.1 Candidatus Woesearchaeota archaeon
CTTTTGGGGCAATGTGGAAAAACTGAACCAAATTATGTTTATTCTGGAAGTGGAGAATTTTATTTTGACATGGGAGCAGTTAATATAGGTAGTTGGACTATTAAAGTGGAAGCGCAAAAATAGTCTAAAAATTTCTTCTTCTGTTTCTTCTTCTCTTCACAACACAACCTTTATAATTCTCCCAACTAATTTCAGCTGAATGAACGCTATCTCCATCAAAGACTTAGTAAAAACCTATCCCAATACTGAAGCTCTCAAAGGAGTATCATTAGAAATCAAGAAAGGAGAATTCTTTGCACTATTAGGTCCTAATGGTGCAGGCAAGACCACCATGATCCAGATCATGACCGGATTATGCAACAAAACCTCTGGCGAAGTTTCTTTGTTCAACAAAGATGTCTACCAAGATTACCAAGAAGCCAGAGCATTAATCGGTCTGGTTCCCCAAGAATTCAATTTCGACATCTTCGAGAAAGTCTACAATATTCTCTATTACAATGCTGGTTATTTCTGGATTCCTGCTAAAGAACGTCCCGCGAGAATTGAAAAGATCCTCAAAGATCTCGGCTTATGGGAAAAGAAAGATGCCCAAGCCATGCAACTATCCGGCGGTATGAAAAGAAAACTCATGATTGCCAGAGCGTTAGTACACAACCCCAAAATCCTTATCCTCGACGAACCTACTGCAGGGGTAGATGTGGAAACCAGACAAACTATGTGGACTTATCTCAAAAAACTCAACAAAGAAGGAACTACCATCTTACTTACCACTCACTATCTAGAAGAAGCAGAGAAACTATGTGATCGTATCGCCATCATCAACAAAGGAAAAATTATCAAAGTAGATACCAAAGATAACCTCTTAAAAGAACACGGCAACAAAAAACTAGAAGACATTTTCCTTCAACTAACCAAATGAAAACTAAAAAGACCTCCATGATTCCATTAGTAACTCTCACTACTAGAGATATCAAGCGCTTCCTGCGCATCTGGACTCAATCACTTATTCCACCAATGCTAACCTCTATCCTCTTCATCCTTATTTTTGGTTACTCACTAGGATCAAGAATCTCAGAAGTGGAGGGCGTTTCCTATCTTAACTTCATCCTTCCAGGTTTACTGATGATGGGGGTAATTATGAGCGCTTATATGGCTGCATCTTTCTCCTTATTCATCCAGAAATTCCAGAGAAGTATTGAAGAGTTGTTAGTTGCGCCGATCGCTTACTGGCAGATCATTGCTGGAACCACTATCGCAGCGATGCTACGCTCTTTCATTGTCGGTTTAGGAATCTTAGTAGTAAGCATCTTATTCACTTCTATCCAAATTCACAATATCTTCATCCTGCTGGCCTTCATAATCCTCATCTCTATGCTCTTTTCTTTCGCCGGCATTGCTACTGCATTGTGGGCCAAGAATTTCGATCAGATGAACATCTTCTCTACTTTCCTTATCACCCCATTAACCTATCTCGGCGGAGTATTTTATTCTATCAAGATGCTGCCGCAGCCTTGGACTACTATCGCTAAATTCAATCCTATCTTATACATGATTGACGGCTTCCGCTATGGTTTTATCGGAGTAAGCGACATTCCCATAATCTACTCTTTAGCAGTCGTTCTTTCCTTAACCATCATTTTCTTTGTGATGTGCGTCTGGATGTTCAAGACCGGATATAAACTAAGAACATAATGTATATCCCTCAACCTTAAATATTTCTTCTCTCTCCTCTTCTCATGAAAAAAGAAGCTTTGATAGGTTTGACTGCTCTTCTCATTGGTTGTGCCAATCAGAACCAATACAAGACTCCAGAAGTACCACCACAGATCGCTCCCAAACAATATAACACTCCTGAAGAAAAGATTGAACTAGCACAATGTTTAGTAGATCAAGAAGCATATATGTTCGGAGCTTACTGGTGTCCGGCATGTTATATTCAAGAACAGGAAATATTTGGTCCTGAAGCATGGGAAATTTTCAAGGAAAACCATTATGAATGTTCTGAAAGAGGTTCGGATGAAGATAAGCAGCGATGCATGGAAATAATTATTGAAGATGCCATCACTCTTCCTACTTGGAAATTTAAAGATGGAACAACCGTCACAGGATATCAACCTTTAGAAACATTAGCCAAGCTTTCTAAGTGTGATTAATCATTATCTACTCTAGGTGCTAGGATAAAGCTCAACGACAATCTGTCCTTCACTTTGTATTCTAACTTCAAGGGGTAATCATTATTGAAATGCAAAGATACTTGTTCTGCTAGCTTGCCGCCGGCGATCATTTTCTTCAGATATTCCAAAGAATACTTTGCTTTGAACTTATCAGCGGAAGTGGTCTTAATGGAAGTGACATCATCAGGCTTGATCTCGATAAAAGCCTTAGACAAATCTCCTTCTGCTTTTACACATAAGAGATTTTTCTCGCCCAGGAAGGTGACTGATTCTGCCACTACACTAACGTCCTCAACTGCTTCTGACAATACTTCAGAAGTAGATTCAACAGTGATGGGAAAATTCAATTCTGGAACACGCTGTTCTTTGTCATCTAACTCCAAAGTTGGAATAGAAAATGATCGTACCGTATTACTTTTCATCACAATTTTTAATTTACTGTCTTCAGTTGTTTCTAAAGTAAGAATATCATCTGGTTTTGCTCGTCGCAGAATCTGCTTCAAATTGTTCAAGTTAATACAGACTTCTTCAGTTCCTTTAACTTGATATTCAGTAAAACAGCTGCTTAATAATTCAAATACCACCATAGCCACGTTAGCCGGATCCATGGCTACTAACTTCAAGCCGTTAGTACCGGCAGTAAATTTCGCTTCTGAGACTAACTCAGAGATGATAGAAATGCTATCCTTAAAGTATTTTGGTTCAGCTAAGACTAATTTCATATAAAATCCACCCTAAGAGAGCCGAGCCAGAAACCCTTTATAAAATTTATTGTTGTGAAGTTGATAGTTTAATTAATATGGGATCTCAACTTTTACTTCATCCCCAACCCGTATTATTCCTTCTCGTTCAACTAAACTGACTAACCCTCTTCTATGCATGGCTGCTTTTACAAAATTAGAATCTAATTTAGGAATATTCTGATATTGTTCCTGTATCACTTCGCCTGGATATTTGCAAGGATAATTCTCTCCAAAAACAATTAATGTCACGTTATTCGGAAAATACAGACGACTGGTAGAAGGAAGTTGGGTAAGATGTGGTATTCCTGATACAATCATATTTGCTCCTAACCATTCTGGTTTAATCTCTGCCACGTTCAATTCATTAGCAATAACTTCCAGCTCTTCAGCAGATACAATCGAGATTTGCCTATAATTTAAGATAGGCGTTCCTTTTTCATTTTTCTCATCAAGCCAAAATGTCTTTTATCTTCCTCAAAGCCGCCTACCTTGACCGTTGCATATTCTAAAGGTTGGCTAACTAAACTATCCAGAGTAGGTGCATACACTCCTATAACTGTTCCAAGAATTTCTGTCATTTCACTTCAAACTCAATCTCTCGCCATCTTCCATCACATGGGTATTCTTCATCCCTAACTGCAACGCCAATTCCGCGATCATTTTTCCCTTGGCCGGTTCAGCATGAATGGGAATGATATGTTCCGGTCTGATCATCTCTAACAACTCCCGATGATCTTCCCGAGCGCCGTGCCCGGAAACGTGCACATCCCTGAATATTCTAACTCCTCCTGCTCGTAACGATTTCTCCATTTTCTGGCGGTTCTCAATATTGACTGGAACTGGAATCACCTGGCAGCTGAAAATGACCACATCTCCTTGCTCAAAGGAAAAATCAACATCTCCTTTGATCATCCTCGATAATATTGATCTTGGTTCGCCCTGATGTCCGGTACAGACGATCAGATATTTTCCCTTGCCTTCTTTCTCTATCTTCTTGAAAATTTTGTCTAATTGATCGCGATGCCGTAACATCTCGACTTGGTCAGTAAATTTTACCAAACCAATTTTCTCACCAGCGCGGACATATTTGTCTAATGATCGACCCAGAAACACGATTTTCCTATTCAATTTATTTCCTAACTCAATGATGCTCTTCAATCGCGCTAAATGAGAAGAGAATGTTGTTACAATCATAGCCTTTCCTTCACCAGAAACACTGAGCATGGTATCCTTCAGCAATTCCCTAGCTACAGATTCAGAAGGACATTTCTTATGCTCGTGCGCATACAAGCAATTCATGATCAACAATTTAATCCCTTCTTTACCCAACTCCTGCAAGCGTGCATAATCTGGCTTCTTTCCAAGAACTGGCGTATTATCTAACTTGAAATCATTCGCATACATCACTTTTCCATAAGGGGTGTGTATGACTACCACTGCAGTTTGAGGAATAGAATGAGTGACATGCACAAATTCAATGGTAATTTTCTTAGAAACCTTATACGATGAACCTGCATTTAAGACTACAAACTTATGTGGGATTTCCAGATGCTCATCCCATAAAATGCTTTTCAATACTTCAATGGTATAAGGCGTTCCCAAAACAACTGCAGACGGTGGAAATAATGGCGCAGCGTAAGGAATTGCTCCCACGTGATCTAAATGTCCGTGACTTGGAACTATTGCTACTACTTTAGTCTTCCAGTCATCGATATGTCCATAATCAGGAACTGCATTGGCTTTCAACAACGTACTATAGGTCTTAGTACTGGTATCTTCCATATCTTCTGTAAACCTGACATAATCAAACATGCTTAAACCCATGTCTAGGAGAACAACTTCATCATCAACTTTGACTGCTACGCTGTTGCCTTCAGTCTTAGTAAAACCGCCGATAGAACAAATTTCAATACCCATATAGGTTCAAGAAAAGAATTGTGATTTATAAAAGTTGACGTAAAAAGATGTCTGGAGCAAAATAAAAATATGCGGGCGGCAGGTCCAGTCACTCCGTTCGTGACCTGCCCTGCCGTGAATACAAGTAAGTGGGAAAATATGCGGGCGGCAGGGATCGAACCTGCGTAGGCACTAAGCCAATAGATGACTTACAACGAGTTTAGTCATTGCACTCTCTTGAGCACTCATCACTCAAATGCCTTGAGTTTGGATTTGTTTAGCCTGATGCCAAACAATCTATCCCGTTTGACCGCTCCGGCACGCCCGCGTTAAGAAGAAAAATCAATGCTTATTATATAAAATTAACTAAGAAAATCTAATTCATCCGTTTCAGTCTGCTCTCAATATCCCGCAGTTGTGTCTCTAACTCATCAAGCTCATGATCTTCTTCTGGCTGCGGTTCCGGTTTGCTCATCCTCATTGGCTCCTTTATAGGCATCGATTCTTTCTCCACAGGAGCAGTTTCTTTCCGTGGCATTGCCGGTTTCCTTACCATTCCTGCCAACTTTCCCTTAGGCACATAACGTCGTAACTTATTGTCAATTAAACTGTTCAATCCTTTTACATCGTCCCGCAGTTGGGAAAAAGTTTTAACCTTCTCTTCTTGGATCTTTCGGAAAGCTTCATAACCCTGCATGAAAATGATTATTTCCCGCAGCGCTTCTAAAATATCTTTACGTAAATTTTTTGGCTCATGGATCTGAACCATTAAGTTAATACTAGACTCTTTTTTAGCTGGCATAGGGGAAGCCTGTAACTTAGGGCCCTTCATACTTTTCTTTCCTGCAGCAACCATCTTTTTACCTTTTGTCATACCTTCAGAATTCCTCGGGCTCATTCAAAGATTGATCAATAAAATCAATTTTCTTTTCCACTTCTGCTAACGCATTCTGCCACATTTCAAGTTGATGATCTTCTTCATTCTTCAGATCATTTACTTTGAGCAAGGTTGCCTTAGCATCTTCTAACTTCTTTCGGATGGTTCGTACTAACTCCAATACTTCTTCATACTCTTCTATTTTTATAAAAACCGGCATCTTTTCGACCATATTCAATCACCTTGAGCTTTAAACAATGTTTTGTCTGCATGAAGCAGGCTGTCATGTAAAGATTTCATAGACTTTCGTAACTTATTGAAATTAGCTTCTTCATTGTATTCAGAAACCTCTAAACTTTTACTAGTTTCACTTAACTCCCATAGTTTTTTCTTGAGCTCATCCAATTCCCCTAACATTCTTTGATACACATCAACCTTGACGTATAGTTCTTGTCTTGGCATTAATTCGGAAGTAGGTATTGGTCTTGGGGTTCGTGAGAAAGGAAATACCGGTGGTGCAGGAAGTTGATCTTCCATCATGGGCTCTTCTTCAGGAAAAGCTACCGGTTTATCAAAACCCACGGCTGCTTTTACTGATTCTGGTTCTATTATCCTATCTTGAGAAGAAGTAGTAGGAAACCGCAAGGCTTTTTCATCGTAAGGTTTACCTTCCGGGAATGGAACCTTAGGTACTGCTTTCTTTCGTCCAAATAACCAGCCCATAGGACTTCTAAGTGAAAGTGCATTTAAAAAGTTTGTTTAGTATTGGAGAATAGTAACTACATCATATCTTTTTAAGTTTAGGAATCTATTTTAAGGGAGGGCAGAGCGGTCTCTCTATGAATCGATTCTTTAGTCTAGGTGTGGTTATTTTTTGTCTGGTAAGCATGATGGTTTCTGCAGATGAAAACAAAACCATTCTTTTATCCGCCAATTTAGATAAAACTCTTTATCTCAACACTGAATACGCTTCTCTTTTCAAAATCGAAATCCAAGACAAAAAACCTTGCACTCCCAAGGATATTGTTACCGTTTCATACCACATCAGCAAAGATGGTTTACTGATAAAAGAAGATTCTTTCTCCAAAGAAATAGGCTGTACCAGCTCTGCTTCGACCGGAAATTTTATTCCTTCAGAAACTGGAAATTACCTGCTTTGTGGGATGATTACTAATTCCAGCATAAATACTTTCCCCTCTCTTTCTTCTTGTACAGAATTTGAGGTTATCAGTACTACTGATATCAGCTGCGATGTTTCTTTACAACTGAAAACAAACCAAACCATCTTCTACGATAATGAGCAATCCATCAAATTTAAACCAGAACTGAACAACAAAACCTTCCCCTTTGTTACCGAATACTGGATTGAAGATTTATTTGGGAATATAATTAAACCAAAAGTAAATACCACCAACACCAATGAGAAATCATGGAAAACCAATATCGATGAAGAAGATCGGGTTCTTTTCATCAAAGCAATTCTCTACCCCAGCTGTAATGATTCAGATCAAAGCGACAATGCTGCAGAAGAGATGTTCATCGTCCTGAATAACAGCTCTCTGCTACCTGCTTCAGACGCTGAAGAAACCACTGGAAGTAATGCTTATATCAATATCAGCAGCCTATCTCCTGAAAATCCTTCTTTCGGAAGCATCGTTAACGCAGAAGTTGAAATCTACAAAAATACTACAGACAAATATTCTGTTTCCTTATGGGTAGAAAAAGATGAGAAAACCATCAGCGAGAAGACCAAACTCCATCTCAAGAGTAAAAATACTTTATACAAGATGGTTATCCCGGCGCAGATTGATGCTAATTGTGATCAGAAAACTGCAAGCGGTACGGCCAAACTAATCATCGAAGGTTTGGGCATACAAGAACAAAAGGATTTCTCATTAGCAGGAATAAATGAGGGATTATGTCAAAAATCCAATCCTAAAGCAGAGTCGGAAAAAAAGGAACCAAACAAAGAAAAAAATTCTTTTCAGATTATTGATTTGCCAGCGCAGATTTCTGCTGGAGAAGCAACCAGAGTAAAAATAGAAATTTTCAACAGCCAAGATGCAGAATTTGAAGCATGGAGTTACCTCTATCGCGGCAGTAAATGTTATTCCTGCGCTTCTGGAGAGCGCGAAGATAACAAAATTCATTTTTCGGTTGATGCGGATGAACCAAAGACAGCGGAATTATTAGTAAAAACAGATTCGGGCCTTGAAGCAGGCGAATATAACCTTATGGTAAAGTACAAAAAAGAATCCCAAAAGAACGCTAAATCCCTTGTCTCGAAAATATATCTTGCTACGCCAAAAGAGGAAACAAAAACGGTTAATCAAAGCTTCTCAGTATTATCTGTGGGAAGTTCAGAAAGTGCCTTAACCGCTCAAAAAACCACTTTAACAGAAATTCCCAATTATCCGGGAATTGTAGTCTATGAATCAAATTCAGAAAGGTCTAAAAAAATGATCTCCTGGGTCTTGTTAGTAGCCTTCGGATTGCTAAGTTTAGTTTTAATCTGGAAGAGATAAAATAAAATTTTGGATCTCTTTGGCATTCCTCAAAATGACAGTTATTTTTCCACATTCCTTTGCTAGTTTTGTGTGTATAACAAACCGGTCATTTTTGTAGATGTAAGCATTTCTCAATAAAAAGAAAAGCCCTTCAAATTTTTTCTTTCTTTCGAAATTTCTTGCTATTACCCTTTTAAACAAGGTCCAGCGTGGGAGGCATAAAACAATCACTAAATCAGCTTTTTGAAAGGTCGGAACAAACCATGGGCTGCTGTGAACACCTTCAATAATCCAGTTTTTCTTTTTTAAGATCGATTTTAATTTATCATCTCTCT
>JACPIL010000044.1 GCA_016188105.1 Candidatus Woesearchaeota archaeon
ATTTGAACGAAGAAAAAGATCCATTCTCAGATGGGGAGACAGTCTCATTACTGCGGATCGCACTACAGTAAGCCTAGAAAAAAAGGTTTCAAAAGGCGGATTAAAATTATCTTATCAAGAATGGGAAGAACTACACGGCCCAAAAGTAAAAGAATTCTCTCCTCGAGAAGTAGCAAGATTACATGGGAAAGGATATCTTTATGAAGAAAGTTCAAATCGATATGTTCCTGAAAATAGTGCGGTAGAAGCGTTCTGGAATTTTTTAGCACGTGGAAATATTGATGTTGAACAGTATGTTGCGATGGTAGGAGAGCTAGCTCGAATCTATGCTGATCTTGAGAATACAGAGTTCCCGCAACAAATAATGAGTGTCAATCTTGATATTATGGGCAAATACGAAAACCCCTTACTAAGGCATCTGGCTCTTGGCAGGATTAAAGACGGTTCCAGTGCAATTGGGCATGGATCTGTAACCATACAAAATGGATATCTCATTGGAAGACCAGCAGTAAAAGCAAGAGCAATTGAATTAGCTAGAAACGAACGGCACAGATTAGAATTAGCAAGAACAGCATTAAGTGAACCAAGAAACCCATCAACAAAAGCACCAACCAGAAAAGATTGGCTAAAGACACCTGAATAGGAAGCTTAATAGAATTAACAAAATAAGTTTCATTCTCTTCATCCATTTCTTCATCGTATATTTCCCAGCCCAATAATGCTTTAAAACAAGTATTCTGGGGAATCTATAATGATTCCATATTTTTCCATCATCATTCCCGCTCATAACGAAGAGAAATATCTGCAAAAAACCATTGACAGCATCAAAGCCCAAACCTTGCAAGATTACGAAACTATTATCGTTACCAATGGATGCACGGATAAGACTGAAGAAATTGCCAAAAAAAATAATGACCATAAATTCCGGCTTCTTTCCTTGTCCAAACCAAATGTTTCAGTCGCCAGAAATGCTGGAGCGCTAAACGCCCAGGGTGAATTACTCTTGTTTTTAGATGCTGATACCCAACTTTCTTCTACTAGTTTAGAAAAGATCAAAGAGAAATTCACTGAACAGTATGCCGTAGCTACCACCAAAGCAAAACCAGATCTGCCCCTGCTTTCTTACCGTCTTGCTTTAGGATTTAAGAATTTCTACAACTCATTTAAGATTTATCAGGGTTGCAGCGGGGCTCTTATCTGTAGGAAAAAAGATTTTCATCAGGTTAAAGGGTATAATCCAGAAATAACTCTCAGAGAACATCGAAAACTTACTCTGCAATTACGCCAACTAGGAAAATATAGATACATAAATACCGCAGTAATCACTTCAATGCGGCGCTATCAAGAATGGGGTTTACTCAAAGCATTAACCTTCTGGCTCAGACAGTGGGTTAAAGACAAAAAAGGAACATTGAAAGAAAGCAGTTACGAGACCATTCGTTAAATCAAAGAACCAACCCCATCTAATGATTAATTTAACAAACTACCCTAACAAGTTAACTCGTTCTTTCCTTCAGTCAGGCAGACAATCTTATTATCCGCTATATCATAGAAATTAATCTGAGGATTGTCAACTTTCGCTTTACAGCAGACACTTTTAGCAGTATTCTTGACTAACAAGTCATATTTTCCCTGTACGTTGGTTACTTCCGTTTCTTTCGCTTCTAAAGCATTTTGACAAACACTTTTGTCGTCTTCCAAAGCAGCTGTTTTCTGAGCAACCTGTTCAGTTATCTTATTATCCATTTCCGTCTTAAGAGTAGATATTTCTGAATCTTTTGCAGTAATAGTTTCTTGAGCGTCTTCTAAGTCTGCCTTACCGCGTTCTACCTCAACCTTACATTCTGTTAATTGATCAGTGACATCGCCCACTTCTGCCATTAAAGCACCAGTAAAAGCACTATAAGATGAAAGATTAGTTTTGGTAACTTCTAAATCGCGCGCTAATTGCTGAACATTTTGAGCATACTCTTCGACAGTTAGATTAGAACCTTCTACTTGTTGATAAACCCCATAGCCGACTACGCCTGGCCGGATAACAAAAACAGCTAAGAGAATCCCAAACACCAGAAGCACTAGCATCAACCACATATTACTCTTTTGCGCAGACTTATGTTCCTCTTTTTTTTCAAACATCAAAGGCTAGAATAATTAATTCCTATTTAAAGTTTACGATTTGCTAAAAGAATAGTTTATTAATTTGAATCAATTTTTAAAAAAGATATGATTATTACTATTTCTGGAACTCCCGGCAGCGGTAAAAGCACCGTTGCCCAGATTTTAGTAAAAAAGCTAGGATTAGAAAGACTTTACATCGGTGGAATTTTACGCGCTTTGGCCAAACATAAAGGGATGACCATCGAAGAGCTGACCAAATACGCCAAAAGTCATCCGGAAATTGATCAAGAAGTTGATGAAAAGACCCGCGATGAAGCACGAAAATTAGCGCAACAAGGCCAGGATGTTTTAGTTGAAGGAAGAGTCCAATTTTTCTTTCTCCCCGAGTCAGTAAAGATTTTCATGAAAGTTGATCCTGAAGAAGCTGGCAAGAGAATTTGGAAGGATTTGCAAGACAAAGAAAAAAGTGGGGCTCGCAATGAAGAAGTAGTCACTTCAGTTAAAAAAGTACAACAAAAAATTGTCAGGAGAGAAGCAGAAGATGCCCAACGGTATAAAAAACTCTACAACATTGACCATCGCGATGAATCACAGTACAATCTAGTTATAGATACTACAGCCATAACTGCTTCAGAAGCTGCAGATAAAATTATGAAATTTTTAAAACAGAGGAAGAAATGAAACCATCCACGTTAGCATTTATCGGGGCGGTAAGTCTTGAATCATTGCTCGGCTGCGGAGATTCCTTTCCCCAATATTCAGGCAGCTATGAATTACGAGAATTTTCATATACAGATCCTTCTTTTGCCGGAGAGATGAAAATGCCTTCGGGATTAATAGTAACAAATCGTATGAGCTATATCGGTAACCAATGGAATCATCAGTTGAACTTCGAGTTTGCTTCTGATTCAGAAAACCAAGCTGTAGGGATTTTCAGTCACTATTTAGACGACCTTACTAGAATTGATAATGGAGTATGGCCAAATAACTGGTACGATGGGGTAGAGGTATACGAAGAGCAAAAAATATATGGGAGCGGGAACACAGCTTGGTGCAACAATCAATATCTCTACTTCCTCCGTTTAGAATCAATTCCACCTCCAGAAGTATTGCGAAACTCCTATCCTGGTAATCGAAGCTATATCGGAAAGGATCCTACTACTGGAATGGAACTCTATGAATCATGGCCGCATCCCGAAGAAGCAGATTTTGAGGAGACAGAATGGAATGATGCGGTTGAAGAGAATGAGGGTATTACTTTATATTTTAATTTTACTCGATATCTTAGATCAAAAAGGCCCGGTGGAGAAGGATATCAAGATTGTATTTTGCCGCTTGATTCCAGAGGCAAAGAATCCTTAACCTTTACCTATCATGCTTCCACGGATGATCTTGACGATGCAACAGATATCCGCAAAGTGAGAGTAGAAGAAATCAAAGACAATCAACCAGCGGTTTCTTTCTTTAGAAAAGTAATATCTAATATAAAATGATTTTCAGAAACTACACCAGTCCTTAAAATCAAAAAAACTTATAAATAACCATTCAAACCAGCACCACATGACTGAAAAAATCCAGCTTCATGATTTTGTAGAGATTGATTACACCGGGAAATTAACCGACGGCACTGTTTTTGATACCACTTCTGAAAAGATTGCGAAGGAACATAACTTACATGCTCAAGACCGAAAATATAAATCCGCAGTCGTCTGTGTAGGCGAACGGCAGCTTCTTCCCGGATTAGATGCCCAACTTCCAGATAAAGAACTGGGAAAAGAATATACCGTTTCCTTGTCCCCAGAAAGAGCTTTTGGAAAAAGAGATGTCAAGAGGGTTAAAATTATACCTATGAATACTTTTCAACAACATAATGTCCAGCCGCGTCCGGGCCTTCAAGTCGACATCGACGGCGAAATGGGCCTGGTCACCAGTATTTCCGGCGGCAGGGTGATTGTCAATTTCAACCATCCGCTGGCGGGAAAAGAAGTCGTATATACATTCACAGTCAAAAGAAAAGTTACTGATCAAACTGAAAAAGTGAGCGCTTTTCTCTCCGCCTTATTGCGCCTTCCTGCTGAAGCAATGAAAATAGAAGTAAAAGAAAATGCGGCAACTGTAACACTTCCAGGAGAATTGCCAGCGCAAATAAGCACCATTCTTGCTCAAAAATTAGTGCAGTTGACTGGTTTGAAAGATATTTTGTTCAAGAAAGAAGAAGCGAAGAAAGAGCAGCAACAGAAGTAGACTATTTTTCAGTTCAACAATCTTTATAAATTACGCTTCATCAGAACAATACAAAAAGGGTGGAACTATGGGACATTATCAAGAAGATTTTCATGCTGAACAGATTTCTCATAAAAAAGCGAATGCTGAAGTAGATGAAGAATTGCAACGCCTGATTGCTGGGCATAAAACCAGGATCAAAGTTATCGGTTGCGGCGGAGCAGGAAATAACACCATCAATCGTATTTCTGAAACCGGCATAAAAGGAGTAGAAACGATTGCCTTCAATACTGATGCGCAGGACTTACTCTACACCAGTTCAGACAAAAAATTACTGATCGGAAAAGAGCTTACTCAAGGACTAGGCGCTGGTTCCAATCCTAAGATAGGGGAAGAAGCAGCGAAAGAAAGTGAGCATGATATCAAAAAATTAATTGAAGGTTCTGATATGGTTTTCATTACCTGCGGCTTAGGCGGAGGAACTGGTACAGGCAGCGCTCCATTTGTTGCTCAGGTAGCTAAAAAAATGGGGATCATGAGCGTAGGTATTGTGACAATTCCTTTTTCCATGGAAGGATCGCATCGTTTTGAAAATGCCATGATCGGGCTAGAAAAAATGGAACAAAGCGTGAACACACTTATAGTTATCCCTAATGAAAAATTATTGGAAATTGCTCCACATTTGCCATTGCAAACCGCATTCAAGGTGGCAGACGAAATTCTTACTAACGCGTCAAAACCATCATGAGCCAGGGCGGCGTGGCCTTAATTGGTGTAGGCGAGTCTGATGCCGAGAATCGAGCTGATGAATCTGTCCAAAAAGCTTTGGACAACCCTTTAATCGAAGTCGACATCTCTAATGCTACTGGCGCTTTGATCAATATTTCTGGAGGCGAGAATTTAACTCTGGACGAAGCTAGGCGTATTGTGGAAACTGTCTCCAGCAGCCTTGACCCAAAGGCAAAAATCATCTGGGGAGCGCAGATCTACAAAGATTTAGATAAAACCGTCCGGACCATGGTAATTATCACCGGCGTAAGTTCTGAGCAGATTTTTGGGGAAGAGAATACCTATTTCGGCAAGAAAAAAGAAGAGATGAAATCTGAATTAGGGATAGATTTTATGGTATAGGTCCAAAAATCATTAAAATAGGTTTGTTGTGATGGAATTATGTCAAAAAAATTTGTTAGTGTAATACTCCTTTCTTTAGGACTGCCTTCCTCGGCATCTGCAGAAGAGGAGTTAACCAAGAAACTTCATCCCATTCAATATCAAGTAGCTATAGGCGGAGGATATAACATTACTCAGAAAGAGCCGCTGGCTACCTTGGAAGCATCCTTAACCCATATTCCCTTGGTCACAGAATACCACCCTATTCTTGGCTCCCCTTCCATTGACATGAAAATAAGAAGCAGCGTATTTCTCAACGAGCCGGAATCTGATGCTACGAGTATGCTTATAAGTTCCCGCCTAAATGTGTTTTCAAGCTATCTCTTTGAAGAAGGTATGTATCTGGAGACCGGTGCGACCGCTCGATTCTTTGGCCATCATGACTCGAAATTTGCCCAATACGGCGGTTCTTATGTGCAAGTTGGGCAATACAGAGGTATCATGACTCTTTCAGCGTATATGGAAATATTAGCCAACGATTTGAATGTAGTCAGCGTCTTGGGAATGGATTCCAATTTTAAAGTACATGAAGATATATCTGTAGGAATTTTCGCCTCAGAATATACAACCGCTGCAATAGAAAAAGATCTTTATTTTCCTGGCTACTTTCAGCTTGGCCCAAAATTTACTTTTTTCCAACATCTTTTGCTGCAACCAAGCTTAACTCTAAACGGCCTTTCTGCTCAACAGAACGGCGATTCCGCGCCTCGCCAGGATGTATCTTTTATTTTTCTGATGGGGTATACGGGAGAGAAAGATATCGATCCAAAAACTGTTTTTCGTTTTTAGCGAAGAAATACGTCATCCGGACTTCGCCAAATAAATTTAGAAATCTTTATAAATCAAACCCTTGTTTTACCACCCTAATGGAAGTTCAGGAAGTTAAAGAGCATAAAGTAAAAAGATTTATAAAAGAAGCTCTTCGCGTACTGCGAATTACCAAAAAGCCCAATAAAGAAGAATACCTAAGCATCGTCAAGATTACTGCTTTAGGGATTGCGGTGATAGGAGCTATCGGCTTTATTATCTTCCTGGGAAAACAACTCTTATTTTAACCATGTCAACACAAATCTACGGTTTACGGACAGCTGCCAATCGAGAAGATCAGGTAGTAGACTATCTTATTTCTAAATTACAGAAAAACCCTAATGCAGGTATTTTAGCGGTCATCAGGCCCCATGGAATGAGAGGATACATTTTCGTGGAAGCTACTTCCAAAGGAGAAGCAGAAGCAACCCTGCAAGGAGTTCCTTATGCTCGTGGTTTGTTAGCTAATGAGATCCCCTACACTGAAATTGAACACATGTTAGAGCAAGTCAAAGTGGAAATGAACATCCACAAGAACGACATTGTGGAAATTATTTCCGGCCCATTCAAGCGAGAAAACGCTAAAGTCATCAGGATCAACAAGCAAAAAGAAGAGATTGTAGTTGAATTACTAGAAGCTGCTGTTCCCATTCCGATTACAGTTAAAATGGATGCGGTTAAAGTTATCAGACGTGAAGAAGGCAGCGAAGATAAAGAAGAGTAATTTTCTAATAAGTTCTTGCTAAAGAGAATGGATTATAAAAAAGAAATTCTAATACTTATGCTGCAATATGGTCTAAAAGATTTCTCCATCCTTTTACTGCAACTGAATCCGTTCTTTCACGATACCAGGATAAAGATTCATTCATATATCTCTCATCTAACTCATTGCCAAAATGTCTTGTAACTGCCTTAATATCAAAAATATCGGCATTAAGCCTAATTTGAGCTAATAGGCGAGCTGCTTCTTTTGGGGTAACAGAAAATTGGGATATTTCAAAATCTTCTTTAGCTCCATTTAATTTTTCCTTCAACGTATCTAAATCATATTCTGGTAAAACTAAGCCATATTCGCGAACAAAAGTAGTGCTTCTAACCAGCTTATGGGCAATAAGATCCTCATACGAAATTAGTCTAAAATCCATCCCTTGATAAGGGACAACTCTTGCATGTTCAACTTCTTTTTCCAAAATACCTTTTCGTTCTTCAAATTTCCTCATGCTTCTACGAGGGATCTGAACTATAAGATGATCGTCGTCTCTTTCCACATGCGCATCCATAGTTTGGTGGCTTTTTCTAATAAGTAAACTATACCCACGTTGAGAAAGATCATGAAAACGTTCCTCAACAGAGGCTCTAAAACCCGCTGGATTCATGAATTGAGACGAAGTAACATCTATGTCAGAAGTTGTACGATGATATTCAGCAGGCAGGGTAAATTGAAGACTAATCCCTCCCCCAATATAACTCTGCGAGAAAGGATTGTGGCCCAGACAAGCTAAAACATCCTGTACTATACCGCTTTTTATGGTATGGTGATACCTTTTCATAGGAGGATTATCCTTTCTTTCTTTATAAATTTTACCCTAATTTTCACTCAGAAGTAACAACACTTACAAGTCTACCATTTCAATCTCAATATTCAAACCTTCCGGAATAGGAACTCTCATAACTAAACGTAAAGTTCTTTCATCTGCACTTAGATCGATCATACGCTTGTGAACTCTCATTTCATACCTTTCCCAGGAGGCCTTACCTTCCCCAGAAGGAGATTTACGGGTAGTTACTTTCAATTTCTTAGTTGGAAGAGGAACAGGACCATGCAACTTTACTCCAGTCTTATCAGAAATATCTTTAATATCGGCGCATACTTTATTGATCTTGTCAATATCGGTACTGGCTAATTTTATACGTGCTCTTTGTGCCATGATTTTTGATACCTTCACACAATAAACTTTCCGTTTATTATGCGATTATGAAAGTAATAAATAAAAAAACAAATCTACATTTGTTTCTTAACAACATCCATGCACATACCAGCTGCTACAGTAACACCGGAATCTCGAATAGCAAATCTAGACATTTGCGGAATAACACTGTTTTTCTCGATAACCAGCGGCTGCATCGGTTTCAGCTTTACGACAGCTGCATCTCCGTTTCGCAGGATATCCTTGTTCTCGGTAACTTCTTCACCAGTTGCAGGATTAATCTTCTTTATGATCTCTACAAACTGGCAAGCGACCTGTGCAGTGTGAATGTGGAATACTGGTGTGTATCCGACAGTTACAACGCTAGGGTGCTGCATGATAACGACTTGAGCAGTAAATTCGGTTGCCACAGTCGGAACATTGTCTGCATGGCCTAAAACATCTCCACGTGCAATATCCTTCTTTGCAATTCCCCGCACGTTGAATCCAACGTTGTCGCCAGGTAAAGCTTCAGGGACAACTTCGTGGTGCATTTCAATGGTCTTAACTTCTCCACCGATACCTTTACCTTCTCTTCCAGGCACAACCATTACTTTGTCACCGATCTTCATAACTCCTGTTTCAATTCTTCCTACAGGAACTACACCGATACCAGTGATGTTATAGACATCCTGAATTGGCAATCGTAAAGGCAAGTTGGTTGGCTTTTGAGGCACATCAAATTTGTTGATAGCCTCGAGTAAAGTATCGCCAGTCCACCAAGCTAACTTATCAGATTTCTTGGTGATATTCTCCCCAGGCAATGAAGCGATAGGTAAGAATCTAACTGCATCTACCTTCCATCCTGCCTGAGCAGCATGCTTCTTAACTTCTTCAACTACTTCCTTATATCTTGATTCCTTGTGATCTACTCCAGAGATATCCATTTTGTTGACAGCAACAATTAATTGTCCTACTCCGAAGATCTTGCTTAATCTCAAGTGTTCGATAGTTTGCGCGTTAACTCCGTCGTTAGCTGCTACAACAAGAACTGCGCAGTCAGCTTGAGAAGCTCCAGTGATCATGTTCTTGATAAAGTCTCGGTGCCCAGGAGCATCGATAATGGTGAAAGAATATTTTGGAGTTTCAAATCTCTTGTGAGAGAGGTCGATAGTTACCCCTCTTTCCTGCTCTTCTTTAAGAGTGTCCATAACGAAAGCGAATTCAAATCCTTTCTTACCTAATTGCTCAGCCTTTTCTTTCAGCTTTCGCATAGCCTGTTCGTCAACATTACCAGAGTCGAAAAGCAATCTCCCGACAGTGGTAGATTTACCGTGGTCTACGTGACCGATGAATACAAGGTTGATATGTTCTTTTGTTCTTGCCATAGTGATTTTCCTCCGTTTTTTCTCGAGTTTCTCGATGATTATAAACGTAAGCTTTCTTTTTTAGGGTTATTTATAAAGATTTCGGTGGAAACAAATACAATATATGTTTTAGAGGAAAAAGGGAAGTAAAAATCTCCTAATTGATTGTGTCTTAACTCGTAAGTGGTTACAAAAGCAAAGATTTAAATAACAGCCCTCTTTTAAAGATAAAAAAAGAAGGAGAAAAAAATGACTCAAGACTTAAAACCAAATGTAGTAACCGTGTACGCCGTAGAAACAACCCGTACCAAAGAAGACCATGTTTCAAGACTAGGATTTGGTTACTCTTCACCGTTAGAAAAACCCGAAACAACTGTAACATATGATTGGCAAACCCAATTGCATGGCCAAAGACCAGAAGTGATAGGAAACGGAAATACCAGAGAATCCTTAAGCGAGCTAGCAGAAAACCTGGCGATGAATGTAAAAGCCAATCCTTCTCAGCCACATAACCAAGCAGGAATTCCAGCTTATAGCCTTTCTTACCAAGTCGAAAGAAAAGAAGTGGAATATGGTGGTTCAAAAAGCATTAACAAGCCTCTAACTCCTGTCGAGCAATTGTTGTTTTCAGGAGCTTTCCAGAAAGCATTGAGAGAATAAGTGAGAAAAATAATGGAGATATACATTATTGCAAGCGGGGATAAACAAATCTGGGCTATAAATCCTAAAACCAGAGAGAGATTACGCCTCAAATTAGCCAAAGATAGAACAAAAGTTCTCGATGTCTATGCTAGTAATTCAGGAGTATATCACGCCTCTGAACAGATAAGAAAAGAACAGAAGAAAATCAAAGAAAGTCCAACAGAATTTAGTGTTAATTATATTCAAATAGTAGATTCTTTGTCAGGCAAGACCAGCTTAACTATAAATCCACCTGGCGCAGAATCTCTACCCTTAGAAGAGAGATTGATTCCACTTGATTTTACTTTAGTCAAACGTAATGGTGCACTTCTGTACACCTTAAATGGAACTAGCGGAGTTATTTTTCCTAACTGTAACGGCGAAATAGAGCAATCTGGAAAAACCACGGTTGAAGAAAACACACTTTATTTTGATGGAAAAAAGATAGCAACTCTTGACGAAAATATTCGGTATGCAAAAGAAGTAGATGCTCAAGCATTTGCTAGAGCATTTAGGATTAAGAACAAAATAAGGTACGATAAAAATAGAGCATTTTTGGCTTAACTAAAGAGAGCCAAATCATTTTTTTAATAATGATTATCCTCGATGTGGTTCCCATCCTTCCGGATGCCAGTCGATTACAGATTCACAGACTACACGAGGTAAATACAAAGCAATATTTTCTTTTTTTGCGGTTTCTCTTCCTCGACGTATTGCATCTTCTAGAGAAACATTCTCACAAACATCTGCTATATTTTGCCAACCTCGGCACTCTGCTTTTGGACGAAAATCAAAATTCATAAAATAGAAACCATCATGAATTACATCATCACGAACAAGTTCCGGCCCTTTTGCAGGATTAAAATCTTTTCTCACAATTACAAAATATACTTTTGGAATGGCGGAGTGAGAATTAACGTAATCTGGAAGAATTGCTACATGATCATTCATTACCCCGAGATGATCAGGACCTGCCGTTTCAATCTTGGTATCAATATAGTTGCCCATTTTTACGCTCCTAATTCTCCAGAACTCAAACCTTTCCTCTGGATGATCTGCTGTCTGACTTTCTCCTGCAATTCCATCGGCAGCCGTTCAAACATCTGATCAACTAAAGACGAGCTTCCTCGGCCTTCAGTTCCTGACCGCAGATCGCTGCTCCATCCCAGTAATTCTGCTACCGGCAATTTCGCAACTACCACCACTTGGTCTTCTTCCTGGTTCATATCCAATAATTGTCCTCGTTTCGAAGATACTAATTTAGAAATTTCTCCCGTATACTCGGACGGTGCTTCAATTCTCATGATCTGCAACGGCTCAAACATGACTGGACCAGCTTGCATCATCGCTCCTCGAATACCTTCCCTGACAGCGGGATACATCTGCGCCGGACCTCGGTGGATGGCATCCTCGTGCAAGGTACAGTCGATCAAGCTTACTTTTACATTAGTGCACGGCTCTCGAGCTAATGGTCCTTGTTTCATGACATCATCAAACATATCTAACACTAACTCTAAGATTTCGTTGATATAAACAATACCCCTGGTTTGATCCATGAACATGTTTCCATGGTAAATTGCTTTTACCATGTTGGCAGTCTTGGCATCCCAGCCTACTTCATCACGCAGGAAGGAAACTAATTCATCGTTCTTCTTCTTGAATCGTCCTTCTGAGATTCTTCCTTCTTTAAGTCCTTGTACAATCTGTGGTTCCAAAGGTTCGACCAGGAACATGAGTTTGTTGTGCTTGTTAGGAGACTTCCCCTCAACGTAAGGACTGGTTTTCGTGATAGTCTCACGATAAACTACAATCGGAGAAGACGTTTTTACTTCTACGCCCTTCTCAGTGATAATTCTATTCTCGATAATTTCCAAATGTAATTCTCCCATTCCGTGAAGCAGGTTCTGGCCGGTCTCTTCATTAATCTCAATTTTTACTGATGGATCTTCCCTGCTTACTTTTCGCAGAACTTCGATCAACTTAGGCAGATCTGCTGATTTTTTCGGTTCAATCGCTTTGGTGATGACCGGTTCAAAGATGTGCTTCAATTCTTCAAAAGCCTGTTCTGGTTCTAAGGTAATTGTTTCTCCGGCAAATCCTAATACTCCGGAAATTGCTAGAACGTTTCCAGCAGGAATTGATTCAATTATTTCTGGTTTGATCCCATTATAGATATAGACATTCTGAATACGCTGTTTTTGTTTCGCGTTATTTAGATATACTTCCATCCCGCCGCGTAGCGTACCAGAAAACAATCTCCCTGCAGAGATATCTTTTCCTGAACGCGGATCGATAACGATACGAGTAATAACGAAGGCAACCTTTCCATTGGGATTAGCGGTAAGCAAATCTTTTCCAAATTCTGATTCTGGATCACCATGCCAGATTTTAGGAATTCGGTATACTTGGGCATCTAATGGATCCGGGTGATGTTTGATAACCATGTCTAAAATAACTTCATGTAAAGGCGCATTGTTCCAAACCCAGTCTTTACGCTCTGCTTCTTCCAATTCATAAATATGCAAGATATCAGCAAACTTAACATTTTTCTTGTGCATGTAAGGGAATGACAAAGCCCAATTTTCTCGAGCGCTGCCAAATGCTACTCCGCCGTCCTGAACGTTTACTTTCCATTTCTCTTTGTATTGTGGCTCAGCAATACGTTCGATCATGTTGTTAAACTGAACTACTAAAGCCAGAATTCTTTCTGCAATTTTTTCCAGAGAAAGTTTTAATTCTTTTACTAATCGATCTACTTTGTTGATGAATAAGACTGGTTTAACTCTTTCACGAAGTGCTTGTCTAACTACTGTCTCTGTCTGTGGCATAATTCCTTCAACTGCGCAGATCAAGACTACTGTTCCATCGATAGCTCTCATCGCTCGAGTAACGTTACCACCAAAGTCAACGTGACCGGGAGTGTCAATCAGATTGATCAAATATTCATTTCCATTATATTCATGAACCATAGAAACGTTAGCTGCATCTACCGTCATCAATCTTTCCTGTTCATCTAAGTGCTGCCAAGTAGCCATACCGCCTTCTAATTGTCCAGCGAATTTAGATGACATCATCCCTGCTGCTGCCAGCAAGTTGTCAGTCATCGCAGTTTTACCGTGATGGATGTGCGCACTGGTCGCGATGTTCCGAACATATTTCGGAGTCTGGGCGATCTTCATTACCTTTTCAGCGAATTTTTCTCCTGCCATAGTGAGTTAACCTCTATTGTTGTTTTTTTTGATTATCAAAACACATGCGCTTCATGTGCTGTCTTGTATGAATGTAATTCTTCTGCTTTAAACCACAGTGCAATTTCCTGTTTTGCCTCTTCTGCATTTCCTGAAGCGTGGATTAAATTCTCAATTGCTTTATTTTGTCCATCTGCATAAGCAAAACTGACATGCGCGAAATCGCCGCGGATAGTTCCCGGCAAGGCACTTTTTGGTTCAGTACCGCCAACTAACTTTCTGACATTCTCAACCGCATTAATTCCTTCCAAGCATAATACCATTACTGGCCCGGTAGTCATGAACTTCAACAATACTTGCAATACTTTTTCTCCTCGACGTGCAGCGATATCGTAATAATGTTTCTTGCCAAACTCTTCATTGATCAAAACCATCTTAGAACCGACCACTTTCAGTCCTGCGTCTTCAAAACGGGAGATCACTCTGCCCATCAATCCGCGCTTCACCGCATCTGGTTTCAGTAAGACAAGAGTTTGTTCAATCATGGTGTGGGCTTTTCCTCCACCTTTCATAAATTGCGCATAACAAAAAACCTGCCACTACGCCCAATGATCCGGAATAGATATAATCGGGAACAGACTCAGGAAAAGACACTGTTTCATTCCTAATTATCTTTCCCAGATGTTGATCTATATCGCCAAGAACTACGCCGAGACAAAGAAATTTTCTCAATCTAGCTTCAGCTTCCATCGTCATTTCAACAGGTACGTCGTAAGTAAAATTAACTTCTTCACCACGTGACTGAGAAAGACCATAATCCAGCGACATACTCACTTCCCCTTCTTCCTTTCTGCTCTTGCCGTAGCTGTCCAACGGGCATCTACTGGTCTTCTTCCTAATTTTAAAAGATTCTTCTCACACTTGGTAGAGCAGAAGTAATCAATCTTGCCGCTGACATAGACTAGCATCTTACCGGTTCCCTGTTCAATTTGTTCCCCGCAAAAGGTACATTTAGCCATGAGTATTCACCTACTTCCGCGCGCCACGGCGTGGTCCGCCGATGCGCTGCGCTTCAATTTCTGTTTCTAAGAGCATTAAAACATCGCCAACTCTGACTGGGCCTTTGACATTACGTCGGATTGCCTTATTTCGATCAGGCCCATCTAGAATTTGGCACATCACTTGCGTCAATTCCCCTCTGCTTCCACCGCGAGCTACTAATTCTTTAACTTCAGCAGCATAACCTTCAGGAAATCGTACTTCACCTTCTATTCTTTCTTCAGTTTCAGCTTTCTTGACAAACCGTTCCTTGACTTCTTTTACGCCTTCTTTAGCCATGATTTGTCACCTTATTGAGATTTTGCTAACGCTTCGATAGCTGCTTTTGCTTCTCCTTCTTTAACGATTGCAACAGCAGCGGTGGAAACAGCTAAACCTGCAGCTGCTCCAAGATCATCTTTCTTAGAAACGCCAAAGCAGGGAACATTTTTTTCCTTTGCTAACAATGGCAAGTGCATAATAATTTCTTTAGGAGTTACATCCAATGCATATACTACTAACTTTGCTTGTCCTTTCTCTAACGCTTTGGTAGCTTCGTTAGTTCCCTTTCTTATTTTTCCCGATGTTCTGGCAACTTCAACCGCTTCCAATACTTTTGCTTCATTAGTCATTTTTGTAGACCTCGACTGTTTTTATTAACGTAAAATAACAAGAAAACTTGTTACCTCGTTGTTTTCTACCACAACTCATTGGTATGATCGTTAAAACTGTGGTCTGTTTATAAAAGTTTTGTTTACGAGAAAGAAAAATTCACAAAGAAAATAATATAAAGAATCAACAATAATCCAACAGATGTTAAACCGAATCAGACAAAAGCTGGAAGC
>JACPIL010000045.1 GCA_016188105.1 Candidatus Woesearchaeota archaeon
CAGCGGCTCTATTTGTAACTCATGACCTTACCTTAAATTACGGTTCGGGTGAACTATCGAGGCGCTTGATTGTGAGAGATTTAATTGTATTCTTCGTTTTGGTAATTTTGGTGTTTATACTATCTCCTTGGAGCCTGGTTTGATACGACTCGTGATATAATTAAATAAGGAGATTTAATGAAACAAAAACCAGGATTCACTTTAGTTGAATTGCTGCTGGTTGTGGGGATCTTAGGCATTATCACCACAGTCACAGTTCTTTTAGTAAACCCTGTTGAATTTTTAAAACAAAGGAAAAATTTAATTAAACAATGAGCAGCTTTCAAGCTGTTGTTGTAGTTGTAGAAGCAGTCAAAAGAGAAGTTGCGGAATTTAAAGTTAGTTTTGCATTCATAACTAAAACAATTAATATCAACTATTTAAAGTTTTCTGAAAAATTGAATAAACATCAAATTACCCCCAATAAAATTAAAACACTGGCGACCCTTTTTCTTGCTTCGCTATAATGGGGTGCCCCGCACTGCTGTTGCACTAACTCACTTTATTTTAAAGTGCAAGAATAACAAGCGGGTTTCCTCAATCACTCTGCTGAAAGAGGACGCTCTCGTGATTTTTTAATAAATTTTATATTGGACGATTTGATGTAAAAAGAACTAAGTGTAATGAATTAGACTAACTTTGCTCTGATGCGCATTTCTCGCAGAGCAGTGCGCCCTTGACTTTGGTTATGTCCTCGGAATATGCCCCACAGCCCTGGCAGATTGCCTCTCGGGATATGATTCTGTCAATGGGCTTTCTTGTTTCCTCCCTGAGCTCAAATTTCTCGACCAGAAGCTCGAACAGCTGCGGCTCGATTTTCAGGATGTCCTTTAGGGTGAGCAATCCAACCATCTTGCCGTTCTCGACGGCAGGCAGGTGCCTTATGTTGGAGTCGCGCATTTTTATCAATGCGTCATAAATGTCGTCATTCGGGCTTATTGTCATAATCTCTGTCTCCATGAAATCACTTACTTTCTTTGTCAATGGATTTATGCCCTTTGCAATGACTTTCCTCACAATGTCCTGCTCTGTTATGAGCCCTTTTGACTGGTGGTTGTCCTTGATTACCAGTGCGCCGACATGGTTTTTTGCCATCATCTTCGCGCATTCCTCTAAAGAAACATCTGAAGGGACAGAAATAGGCTTTGTAGTCATGCAGTCATAAACTTTATATCCTGTTTTCATAGAAAAAGAATTGTTTTTGGAGTATATTAAGTTTTCTAATCTGATATATTTTAGAAAGGATAGGTTGGAGGTTTTAGGTTTTAATTATTAATTCCTAAAGAATAAAATGAGATTATTATTTCTTGGAAAGAATAGTCCTAGTTAGTGCAATGAAATAATCTCCAAGTACGCCACGCTGTATTATTGGATCGATTTTGTACTCAGTTAATGGCATAGTCTCAATTTCTATTCTTGTGCCACCTCTTTGTCCTAAATTCATTGTTGTTGTTTTTTCAATTCCGACGGATTCTGGTTTTCCATCTACAGGGCTTTGCCCTCCTTCGTATATAAATAAAGAATAATCAAGACTTAGCTCATTATTTTTTCCAAAGCTAACACTTTTAGGGACAAAAGGTGATTTTCTAATTCTAGTTTTTAACATCCCATTTCCAATCGGAAGAAAATAAAAATCAACAAAGTCTTTTAAATCTGGGTTGTATCCGCTAAGCCTGTAGCCTATTGCTACCTCTTCACTTCCATCATCTTTTTGGATTCTTACTGGAAAAGTGTCTTTGCTAGCTTTAATCTGTTCTATCAGTTTATCATAATCTATATTTTGTTCTGCATAAACAGCAGGTGGATTCAACATGTCAGCAGTTGGAATAATAGCGGTGCCTGCACCAATGATAACAGAAGCTGATTTTCCTATTCCAGAGTTTGCAATTTTTGACATTAGCCCCATTTGTATCAGTATGCATTAAGCTTAATTTCTATTTAAATCTTTTCTTTTTTATCACTTTATTGTCTAATTGCGTTTCATACGAAAATTTGATGGGTTCGCTACGTGAAATTTCCAGAAGCAAGCATGTCAACCCAACAATGCACCATTATGCAGATGAGTCTGTTAAATTTCTTCAAAAACACCCAAAAACATCAGAATTGCTGGAAGAAGCGCTTTCTAATACGCCATGCAAAGACATTGCGGAAATAGTTCAAAGACTTGCCGCAGGAAGAAGAGATTTGGTTATAGCTGATGAGGCTATTAAATTGGAAAAAGGATTATCATTTTACTCAAGAGAAATTGAAAAAGCAGCAAACATGGCAGCTAACACCGTTGAAGGTGTAGGTATTATTGTAGGTACGGAAATTAGTAGTTCGTGGAAAAGCTTCAAAGAAAATGTTTATTATGGTGCAACAGGCGCAGGTGTTTTAGCAGCATTAGTTCTTGCAGCACTCGCAGTTAAGTGGTATAGGAAATAAAGGCAAGCGAAAATTGCCAACAATTAGAGAAAATATTTAC
>JACPIL010000046.1:0-18995 GCA_016188105.1 Candidatus Woesearchaeota archaeon
CAATATTCCTTATCCATACCTAGCGTAGCATAAAACAACCTAATAACACCAACAATCGTCGCCACTTCCTGCTTAATCTGCGAAACCCGACAAAATAAATGTCCGTCATCTTGAGTAATCGCTCGTACCCGACTCAAACCCAGCAATTGCCCGGACTTCTCGTCCCGATAGATAGTAGCAGGTTCAAAATACCGTACCGGTAAATCTCTATATGAAAATGAAAACGAATCAAAAATCTGCATATGATGCGGGCAGTTCATCGGCTTCAAGATAAAATTATCAGTCTTCCCTTTGACCTTAAACAATTCATCGCCAAACTTATCCCAGTGTCCTGAAGTCTTATACAACTGCTCCTTCGCAATATGTGGAGTCCAGACTTTCTGATAGCCCTTATCCTTATGCAAGGACCATAAATAATTGACAATCTCCTCCCGGATGATCATGCCTTTGGGCGCAAGTAATGGTAATCCTGGTCCTACCAGCTCAGAGGTAACAAACAAACCCATCTCTTTCCCAATCTTAAGATGCGATCGCGATTCTGCTTCTTCTTTCTTCTTCATAAACGCTTCTAACTTCTCCGCCGTATCAAACCCTACTACATATACCCGAGTCAATTGGGTATTATTCGCATTATTCTTCCAATAGACTTTAGACTGACTCACAATCTTCAAGGCTTTGACTTTATCAAAACTGATAAAAGGATCTTTATACAAGGGAACAACTTTCATCCCATCCACACTGTACCCGACAGCGCTTTTACCGATATCCTCAATCATGCTTTTCTGCAAAGCATTGGTAATCTGCTGCACCGCAATTTTCTCCACCGGAAAATGCCTGCCCAGTTCTGAACAAGCCTGGGCTTCTACAGAAGGGATTTCATCCATGCTTACTTCTCCGTTAGCAATATCCACATAAGCTTGGTTATGAAAGAATCCCATGCCCATCACTTCAGCTTTGGGATGGAGGTTCTTGACCGCCTTTCCTACTAATAAGGCAGAAGTCAATAATACCTTTTCATCATTAGTTAATTTCTTCTCCGCAAAGACAAATGCTTCATCCTTGCCTTCCTTCTTCAGCGAGACAGTCTCTTCTGGACCAAACTGCCTGCTTAGCTCCGAGAGAGGATGCCCCTTACAGGAAACATTGAAACTTTTGTACCAGCCGAAGGGAGCTCTGAACACTGTAAACTTCTCGGCGCGCAATTTCTGCTCGGCCTGTTTCAGAAAATCCTCAGCTACCTTAGGATCAGATAGAGTTGAACTAAGATGCGCATACGGATATAATACTAAAGTCTTAGCATTGACCTGCTGGGCAATGTTCTTCACTTCCTGCAGATACTTCTGCATCACTGCAGCAACATTCTCTTCATCCTTCTTTTCTACTGCAGAAAAAACCACTAAACACTCTTCTACTCTTACTCGTTTACCTTTCTCCACTCCTTCCTCAGCCGCCGAAAAGGCCTTCTTCTTGGCTTCAAATTCAATAAAATCAGCATGGATGGTAAGTATTTTCATAGAGAACGAAGAAGTATGTACTTATTTAAAAAATAATCGGAGCAGGAGTCAATTTCACAGTAAAATATATAAATAATCAAGCATTCTATAATGTATTCAACTGATTAAGGGTGACCTGTTGATTGTGAGAAAGCTTTATGCTAGGCTCGCTTTAGGCAGGTAATATGCGCAAGCTTCCCCTTATATCAGTAACTCTTTCAGCTTCTTGGTCGGAATTATAACATTTAAATTGAATTCCTTTTCCGTTACTACATAGTTAGGTTTAAGTTTTCCACAAAAAGTCAAATAGGCAATCTTATGAGCTGAATCTTTTTTACCTATCAAGGCGAAACGTATCTGCTCTTTCTGTAAACCAGTATGATGCATTAAATATTGTTTGATATCTTTCCCATGTCCCGGATATTCATCATCAATAATTACTATTGAATCTTTGTCAATCTTTTCTTTTAATAATAAATAAAGAGCATAAGAAAATAATCGTAGAGCGAGATTAGTTTTATGTTTCTTTTGACATTGAGTAAAAATATCTTGTTTTATCTGTTTAGGAATCTTAATAGAATATTGAATATCATTAGAAGAAAAAGCGAGAATGGTGTGCGCACTTGTGTCTTCTACTTTGCCTGACTGATCTATGGTAAAATGGCGCATTTATTTATCGCTGAAGACGTTTCTTTAAAAAATAATATCTACTTAGAAAACATACTTCCAAGAATTTAAATAGCTTTAAACAAACATTTTTAATAATCTTGAAACCTCTTTCTACACCTTCTCCACAATCACCGCTGCATCTCCAATGTAAATCAAAGCATAAGTCTTATGCCCGGTTAATTTCACTTCAATCTTCTTACGGACATCCCAATATTGAGCCGGATCAACAGAAATCCGTAATATCACTTTCCCAGCATCATGTTTCTGTAATGCTCCAATTATCTCATGCTCATCCTGAGTGCAGATCTCAATTACTTTAAATGAATTCTTAAAAAAAGGACTTTTCACTTTTTTATCGCTGGTAAAAAACACATTTTTTCCTTGGTGATATAACTCTGTGCCTGTTTTTTCTGATAATTCCGCTAACAGATCAGCCTTCACCACCGCCGGATCAGCTTCATACAAATAGTCGCCCAGCATTTCCGTTTCTTTCAAGGTCGCTTCTCCAGAACGTAATCTCTCAGCAACAGGAAGAATAACTGCGCTTCGCTCAGACTTCTTCAAAGCGCCAAAATATAGATTCAATCTGTTCAAAGCTCCATCAAGAGAAAGATATTCTTTTTCACAATCAAATGGTATCTCGGTTATCTGTGGGGGGAATTCAATTGCAATATTTTCTGTTAGGCGAGCATATTTTTTCAATAATTCAGGGATGTTAGGTTTAATTGTTCCAACCGACCTCTTACTTTCTTCCGGCAATCGCTCTGGATCACAGAACACTATATCTGCCTCTTGCAAGCGATCAATAATTTTATCCGAAAGCGCATCGCCATGGATGAATTCAATATTCTTAATGCCTAACGCCGCAGCATTCTTCTGAGCTAATTCAATTTTTTCTTTATCAATCTCAATGGCATACACTTTCTTACAGGTTTTCGCAAAGGCAAATGCTTGAAAGCCGATCCCGCAGCCTATATCCACAATAGTTTTACACTTTAACCGCTGCGCCCGGTATTCCGCAACCTGCTCATGGGTAGCCCAGCGGATATCCTCATTGCGATAGTGTAATTTTTTTGCCTTAGAGTGCTTCGACAAAGCTTTTTTAGTAACAGCCATGTGAGAATTATTAGGGGATTGTTTTTAAGGATTTCTACCGCGCCGTTGTAAATCAAAACCTAAGCTTAATTAAGTATAAGCACTTAAGAGATCGCTATGGCAAAAATGCAAAAAATAACTCCACATTTATGGTTCGATAAAGAAGCCAAAGAAGCAGCAAAATTCTATCTATCTGTTTTTCCCAATTCAAGGATAACCAATGTAAATACTCTGCACAATACTCCTTCAGGTGATTGCGATATCGTTTCTTTTACACTATCAGGACAGGAGTTCATGGCTATCAGTGCCGGTCCGCTGTTCAAGATCAATCCCTCTATTTCATTTACTGTTGTTTGTGAAACAAAAGAAGAAGTTACTCTGTTGTGGAAAAAGCTCTCAGAAGGTGGCAAAGCATTGATGGAGTTAGGCGAGTACCCTTTCAGTGAGCGCTATGGGTGGATACAAGACCAATATGGCGTGTCCTGGCAATTGATATTCTTCCGTGATCACAAACTTAAACAAAAGATCAGTCCCTTTCTGATGTTTGTCGGGAATGTTTGTGGAAAGGCTGAAGAAGCGATCAATTTTTATGTTTCTGTGTTCAAAAATGCGAAAGCGGGTGAGATAATAAGATACGATAAAGCCCAAAAACCAGAACAGGAAGGGACCGTAGCCCATGTCTCTTTTACACTTGAAGGCCAAGAATTCGCGGCTTTGGATTCTGCTCGTGAACATAATTTCACTTTCAACGAAGCCATCTCTTTCATGGTGAAATGCGATACCCAGCAAGAAATTGACTATTACTGGAAGAAACTCTCTCAAGGAGGAGAGGAATCTGTATGCGGCTGGCTCAAAGATAAGTTCGGGGTGTCCTGGCAGGTTGTTCCCACTGTTATGGATGAAATGATGAAGGACAAAGATCCTGAGAGATTGGCGCGAGTTACAGAAGCGTTTCTCAAGATGAAAAAATTTGATATCGCAGAATTAGAGAAAGCCTACCAAGGGAATGAAAAATGACAGGATATGTAGATATCTGACGGTTATCCTGGAGTTTGATTAAATTTATATCTTCTTTTGTTTTCTGTTTATTATGGTGGAAGAGAGAGTAAGCAAAGAATTTGTAGATAAAACAGTAGAATTCCTTAGCGAGTTTCATGACCTTATTATTGATGAAAGCGGGGGAACAAAAGGAATACGTGATATTGGCGGATTGCATAATTCTGTGTACAAAATTCTCAGGTATAGAAAAAGACATCAAGATGAACCTGCTTCAGTAGGCGCTTTTGTATATGAAGAATTAGCAAGAAGACATCATTTTAATGATGCTAATAAGAGGACTGCTCATGCTTTTGCGAAGTTTCAATTATTCTTTATGGGAACACACCTTAAAGTTAAATATAAAGATGCAGTTCCTTTCATAATTGAGATTGCAAAACATCAAAGTGCAATCACTTTTAATCAAGTTAAAGAGTGGGTAAAGTTACATTTGTCAGAACTCTCTCACGATAATGTGGAAAAATATATAAAGGAAACTATCTTGGATATAACTTATGGATACAAAAAGTAAAATGTCAAAAGAAGAGGAAAACGAATTACGCTTAATGAAATTAGTAGCTCAAGCTATCCTCAAGGAAGATAAGAAGCTTTTTGAAGAATTAGCTAAATATTAGTATTTCTTTTTTTCTCTTAACCCAACATTTATATATCTAAATCATAACCTTCAGCTACAAAGTTTGGAGGTAAAAATTATGAAATTAGAAACAAAATATAAAGAACACCTATATGTAGTTTTCCGTGTAGGTATAGGATTGTTATTTTTGATGTTTGGATTGCAGAAGATATTCGGCTTATGGGGTATGCCTGGCGGAGCAGCCGCCTTTGGAACCTTGATCTGGGTTGCTGGTGCAGCTGAGATTCTCATCGGCGTAGCCGTAGCAGTTGGAGTCTTAACCAGACTTGCATCAGTCTTTGGAGTGATCGAGATGGCTGTTGCCTATGTCCTTGGACATGCTCTAGTGGGCGGATGGAATCCTGCCGTCAACATGGGAGCACCTGCCTTGTTGTTCTTGCTAGCCTTTCTGGTAACCTTTGCTTATGGAGCAGGAAAAGCTAGTCTGGAACGAAAGTTGTTAGGAAAAGAAATGTTTTAGATTTCTTTTTTATTATTTTTATTTTAATCTCCTTAGAAAACTTCTTAAACCCATACTTCTTCTCCAATAGATATGTCCCGGAAAGAAAAGATCATTGTTTTCAGCGCTCATTCTGATGATTTTGTGATCGGTGCAGGCGGCACAATAGCTAATTACAGCTATGCAGGAAAAAAGGTATTAGCCATTGTATTTTCCTATGGTGAGCTATCACATCCCTGGCTGAAGCAGAAAGTAGTACAAAAGATGCGCTACAAAGAGACTGAAGAAGCATCCAAATTATTAAAATGCAAAGCTACCTTTTTTGATCTGCGTGAAGGAAAATTCATGGAGGATTATCAAGCCAAAAATCTGAAGATCGAGCTTCTTAAAATCATTGAAAAACAAAAACCGACCAAAATCTTTACCCATAGCCACGAAGACCCTCATCCAGACCACAGAGCAGTACACGAAATGACCTTAGATGTTTACAATGAACTGAAACAAAAACCAGAATTATACATGTACTCCATCTGGAATCCGGTTTCCTTCAAGACCCATTATCCTTCTTTATATGTCAATATCAGTAAAACTTTCTCATTAAAATTGAAAGCTCTCTGGAAATTCAAAAGTCAGAAAGTGCATGTTCTATATCCATTCATCCTGCTCATGTATAAATCAATCAAAGACGGTTTCAAAATGCGTACCACCTTCGGAGAGCATTTTTTCAGGATAAAATGAATCAAAGGCCAAAACTGCTGATCGTAGCTGATACTTACTATCCAAAAGTAGATGGAACTTTAAAGTTCATCGAAGAGTTCTTAAAAAGATCACAGGATAGTTTTGAGATCTCCCTTTTAGTTCCAGATTACGGCATCCACAGAGGGAAGAATGTAACTTATCTGAAAATTTCCAAAATCCTAAAAATTTCCGGCTACGCCAACTTAAAATTTTCCTTTGCTAATTTTAGTAAGATAAAAAAAGCGATCAAGGATGCAGACCTGGTCTTCATCCAGGGACCGGCTATGATTGGATATCTAAGCATTTATTACGCCAGGAGGTACGGCAAAAAAACTTTTTTCTATACCCATACCCTCTCTTGGGAATTATTCGAAAAGTTTTTCCCGAAAATCATCAAAAAGCTGTTTTACAGCCTTATCAAAAAAATGTCTATCGCACTCTATAATCGCTGTGATACGCTTCTTATTCCTTATCACGAACTAAAAGAGCAATTGAAAGAAGAAGGGGTAGAGATCGACATTGCTGTAGCCAGGCTTGGGGTGGATATCGAAGTATTTAATCCAGCTCCTGACCGTAGATTAAGCAAAAAAAATCTCAACATAGACCCCGATAAAAAAGTCATAGGCTATGTAGGGAGAATTTCCAAAGAAAAAAATACCCAGCTGCTGCTAGAAGCATTTAAAAAACTGGAAGACCAGGAAAATATTTTCCTGCTTATGGTTGGAGACGGTCCAAAAAAACAAACCGAACAGTTCAAAGAAATAAAAAACTGCAAAGTGACAGGATTCGTGCACAATGTGCAGGACTATCTGAAAGCTATGGATATTTTTGTCATGCCCAGCTTGACCGAAACAACTTCCTTAGCAACTTTAGAAGCCATGTCTACCAGTCTGGCAGTTATTGCTACTAGAGTTGGATTCATCAAGAGTTATATCATCAAAAACCACAACGGGCTTTTTTTCCCAAGAAACAGTTCGGCCATGCTTTCAGTCAAGATATCTAAATTACTGAAAGATCGGGAAATGCGCGAACGTCTCGGCCAGAATGCCAGGAAGACAGTTGCCTATGGATTTTCCTGGGAAAGATCGATTAACAGAATTAAACGAATCTTGCTGAAGGAATATTATAATTGATTTAACTTTTGTTCCAATTCATTTACTTTTCTTGACATTACTCTTCCCTGTTCGAAAGAACTTTTCGCAAGAGAACCACTGCCGATAGCCAGATAACAGCTAAGTAATGTAGAAAAAGTATTCTGATCATTTTGCAAGCCTTCAAAGGTCCAATAACTTAAAAAAACTGCAGCCAAGCCAAAAACAGCCGCAGAAGCATACTCTGCAAGACGTACTCGCCTATAATCTTCTAATAACTGCCTGGTGGAGCCTAATTCAGTCTTACACCTCTCTCGACAATATCCAGACGGCTGTAAAAACCTTCTTACCTCCCAAATATCCATCATAGTATCTACCCTAAAGGACTTGTTTAAAAATATTTCTTAATAAATAACAACATATACTTATATAGGGCATAAGCAAAATATTTAAAAAGGCAAACTAAAAATTCTTTTCAATGGATAACTACGTGTTTGACGAAGACACGGACAGCACAGAAAAAGTCATTGAAGACGGCCTGGAATCTTCTGAAGAAGGTTTCATGCGCGGTTATTCAGATGAAGAAGAGACAGATGAATGTGCTGAATGTGGCTCCGCAGTAAATGAGGAAAAGAGAGTGGAAAAAGAGGTTGATGGTGAAAAACTAACTTTCTGCTCAGAATCGTGCGCAGATGAGTTTGAGGAAAATTCGTAAAGCTATTTTTGAAGAGCTTTTTCAATTTTTCCTAAAGACCAGCAGTTGAGTAGATGCTTCTGTTCTAACCATCCTCGCCTAGCCATATTGACGCCAAGAAAATAGTACGGCAGATGGGATAGATGGTGAGCATCAGTACTTAAGGCAAATTTACATCCTGCCTCTAGACCTGCTTTAATGCTCTCGCCAGGCAGATCCATCCTTTTTGGAGAACTGTTGGCTTCTAAGAAGATATTGTGCTTTTGTGCAGTTTCAAATACTTTATCCAGATTCAAGGCAATAGCTTCACGTTCCTGTAATATCCTATCAAAAGGATGTCCCAAAATATTTATTGGATACTTGTTTAAGGCATGACAAACTCTTTTGGTCATTTCTTTTTCCTTCATAGTGAGAGCGACATGCACCGAAGCGATTACCACATCCAACTTACTTAATTTCGAAGCAGACAAAGGTAAACTGCCGTCTTTCAAAATATCGATCTCCACCCCATTAAACACTCTAATCCCGACTTTTTTCTGCACTTTTTCGATCTCTTGCAGATATTTTCCTAATCTCTTCTCCGTAAGCTGGTTAGTGATGCCAACATGACCAAAATGATCGTTAAAAGACATAAATTTGAAACCTAACTCTTCCGCTTTCTGCGCCATTTCCAGATGGGAGTTATGGCCATCACTCCAAGTAGTGTGGTTGTGGAAAACTCCTTTGATATCTTTTGCAGTAACTAATGTGGGCAGTTTACCCTGCCGGGCTGCATATATCTCCCCTTTGTTTTCCCGTAGCTCAGGTTCAATAAATCGCAAACCAAGCTTCTGATAAACTTCTTCTTGAGATTTGCCGGCAATCTTCTTCTTTGTTTTCAGAGAAAACAAACCATACTCGCTCAAGGTCAAACCTTTTTTCAAGGCAATTTTTCGTAATTCTATATTATGCTCCTTGCTGCCGATAAAATATAACAACGCTGAACCAAATTCATTTTCCTGCACCACACGTAAGTCTACCTGCATACCGTTGCTCAAGCGAATTGAACTTTTAGTCCCACCTTTGGCCAATACTTCGGTAACATCTTTCATCTTAGTGAAAACATCCATCACCATCGCCGGCTGAGATGAAACCACTAAAAAGTCTAGATCACCAACTGTCTCCTTTCCTCTCCTATAAGAACCGGCTACTTCTACTCTTTTGACAAAATCATACCTTGCAAGATTCTTCTTCACCATCTCTACAATAGGAATAGCATGGAGATACAAAAAGCGTGAAGGTCTCTTTTGCAACGCTTCGATTCCTTGCAAAAGCAACAGCTCGGTTTTTTCTCCAAAACCAGGCAGCCTGCGAACTTTCTGTTCTCTCAGAGCTTTTTCTAAATCTTCAACATTTTTCACCCGCAAAATATTGTATAAAGCTTTGATCTTCTTCGGTCCCAGATTAGGAATATTATTCAGCCCTTCCACATCAATCTTGATCTCCCGCTTCAATCGCTCATAATACTTCAGCTTTCCGGTTTCGATGATCTCAGCGATCTTTTCTGCGATATTTCTTCCTACACCTGATATCTCTTCCAACTCTCCTCGTTCATAGACATCTGCAATATCTTCTGAAAGCGATTCGATGGATTGCGCGGCTCTTCGATAGGCAATCGGCTTAAAAGGTACTTCCTGCAATTCCAGAATGTCAGCGATATTGTTCAGGATCTTGACGATTAATTGGTTTTTCATCTCTTGGTTAGGAATGAAGTAGAAAGAATTTTTATAGGTTTCTGAAACAACAATCCTTATTAATAAATTAATTCTTCCAATTACATGCCCCACATCCATGAAAAGATCGACTTCACTGCCGAAGTCTTCATTGTCTATCAGAATAAAGTTCTTCTCCGTCAGCATGACAAATACAAGAAATGGCTCAGTGTGGGCGGCCATATCGAGTTAGACGAAGATCCTAATCAAGCCGCAGTCAGGGAAGTAAAAGAAGAAGTAGGTCTAGACATTACGCTTCATAATGAACAGAATCTAAGCCTAACAGAAGGAAAGGGATACAAAGAATTGATCCCCCCGCATTTTATGAACATACATAAGATCAATGACACCCATCAGCATCTCTCCTTAGTTTTCTTTGGAGTTGCAGAAACAAATCAACTCATTCTTTCAGAAACAGAGAAAAGCGATGGTTGTAAATGGTTCCTGAAAGAAGAATTAGATGATCCACAATATCAACTCAGTGAAGTCATCAAAAAGTATGCCTGGGCTGCGTTAGAGAAACTTGCAAAAAAATCAGATTGAATCTAACCAAATAGAAACCCAATCTTGCTCTGGTTCTTTAACACCGATCAAACAACCCTCATCATCCATTCTAGAACTGCCAAGAACTTTAGCGCTGTTGTTAAAAGCTAAAAGAGTAAGATAGGTATAATCTCTCGCTTTCGGCAAACAAAGTTCTTTTCCTTCTGCCGAAATCCCTAGGTAAGAAAAAATGTCTTCTTTTAATGTTTCATCTTTAGCATTTTTCCGTAACCTAATACCAGGAATAAGCAAACCATTCAAAGCATTATACTGCTTATTCTTTAATTCAATAACACCATCACGAACCTCGCTTCTGGCTATATAATCCCATAATCTAGGATTTCCAGAAACGATTTTAGCGCTCCCAAAAGGATATTCCGGCAATCGCGCAATTACATCTCCAAGAGTAGGACAAAGATTATTCCATCTTTCAAGAACTCCTGGATATGCCTCCAAATCTTTCAAACGTTTTGCAAAATCAGAAGCACTCATTGGAGATCGATGTTCTGATGGTAACAAGGACAATTTTTCTTGTAATTTTCCCCGATAGAAATCATAAGGAAGGACCACTTCTCCAGGGGGATACAAATCTAAATGGTTCATTTAGGATCAACTTTATCTTCAAAATCTTTTTTAACAGCTACAAATCTTGCTGAACCATCCATTTCCAAACAACCATACAAGCCTTCCAGAAAACCTCTTCTCTCTAAAAATCTGCCTTGCGGCTGGTTAATATCAAGATTATGAAGAGAATGAAAATTAGAAAACATCTCAGTTCCAGATCTATTAGCCAGCTGCCGAAGATGTGCTTCTGCCGCTTCCATACTCCCAGCTGAACAGATCATCCGCGGATCATCAGCTAATTCCTGCAGGGAGTAATATTTTCCAGAAATTTTTTCTTTTTCTAGATCAAAATCTCTTACTAAAGCATATCTGGTGGGAAAAACAAATCCTTTCTCTAAATCTGAAAAAGAATATATCTCAATATCGCCAAAAGGAGTTTTTCCATCTAAAAGAGCATACACTTCTTCATCCTTTAAAGGCAATGCACCATGGCCTTTACCAGAAGCAGGTTTAGTCAGCCCATGATCAGGCATAACATCTGCGCTAAGTGGGCTATAATTAATTCCATTTTTAATTCGTTCCGGAGTTAATAAGCCAGCTCCATGAACAGTGATCACGACCTCATTTCCAGCCCTGCTTCTACCCACAATCTCCTCAGATTGAACTGTAACTGGTACTATCTGCAGCAAACCATCATCAGAAAAAGGAAAATAATTAATCAATTCCGTCATAGTTAATACCTTACCATACTCCTGTGTTTTTTCTAAAACGGCATCAACATTTATCCCGTAAAATGATTTTGCTACAGCTGTATAGTGCTTTCCCCCTTTAGCTACAGAAAAAGGATGATCTTGTATTACGAGCATATTCCAGCCAGAAGATCACCTATATATAAACTTTAACTCACATAAGTTTTAAAAACCATTCTTCCATTCTTCCCTGCATGAACGTAGACTGGAATAAGCTTCAACATAAATGGCAAACCCAGTGGGAGAAAGCAGAATTAGGTAAAGCTGCTGTCAACAAAGACAAAGATAAATTCTTCATGATTTTTGCCTATCCTGGAATATCTGGATTTCTTCATGTAGGACATATGCGCGGTTTCAGCTACACCGATGCTATCTGTCGTTACCAACGACTTAAAGGAAAAGAAGTCATCTTTCCGATAGGAACGCATGCTTCTGGAAATCAAGCCATCTCCTTTGCCAATAAAGTCAAAAATAAAGATCAGGACTGGATAAATTACTTACTTAACAACGGCTGCCCGCAGAAAAAAATCAAAGAGCTTACTACTCCTGAAAAGATTATTGAATATTTTAATGGAGTTTACATCAACGATTATTGGAAAAAATTCGGCTTTCTCTGCGACTGGGAAAGATTTACCTGCACGACCTTTCCAGATTATGAAAAATTCATCCAATGGCAGTTCAAAAAATTATTACAGAAAAATCTGCTCATCCAGAAACCATACTTTGCCACTGCCTGCGTCATACACGGTCCAGTAGCAGTTGATCCTTCTGAAACGGATATCTCTAAAGGTGGAAATGCTGAGAAGAATGAGTATACCTTACTAAAATTCAAATTAGAGCACCAATACCTCGTCGCTGCAACCTTACGCCCAGAAACTATCTACGGACAGACTAATCTCTGGGTCAATCCAGAAATCAGATACATCCATGTTGAAGTAGAAGGCGAGGATTGGATCATGGGAAAAGAAGCAGCCGAAAAATTACAATATCAAAAAGATGATGTGCTGCTCAAGGAAGATCTCGATATCAAAAAGTTCATCGGAAGAAAAGCCAAAGCTCCGGGAATCGAAAAAGATATCATCATCCTTCCGGCAACTTTTGTCGATGCCAATGTGGGAACCGGAATTGTCACCAGCGTTCCCAGCGATGCACCATTTGATTACGTCGCTCTGAAGACTCTTCAGGAAAATCCACAATTGTGCAAAGCCTACAATCTTAACCCTCAGGAAATAAAAAACATCTCCTTGATTCCCATTATCAAAACCAAAGGTTACAGTAATTTTCCAGCTAAAGAAACTGTAGAAAGATTGAAGATCAAATCCTTATCTGATCCAAGATTAGAAGAAGCAACTAAAGAAGTATACAAAGCCGGACATCATTCAGGAGTCATGACCGAAAACTGCGGCAAATATGCAGGCAAAAAAGTTGAAGAAGCAAAAGAACTTATCAAAGCAGAACTTCTGGAATCTGGAAGAGGAGAGGTATTCTACGACTTAAGTGAAGAAGTGGTTTGCCGCTGCGGGAACAAAGTCATAATTAAGCGTATAGACGACCAATGGTTCATCCGCTATTCTGATCAGGCCCTGACCGAACGTAGCAAAGAACACCTTAAAGCGATGAATATTTATCCTAAAGAGTACAAAGAGAATCTTCCTGGCATTTTAGACTGGTTTGCTGACCGAGCCTGCACCAGATTAGGAAACTGGCTGGGAAGCAAATTTCCTTTCGATGAAAACTGGATCGTCGAACCTATCAGTGATTCAACGTTATATCCGGCGTATTATATTGTCTCCAAGTTCATCAACAATAACACCATTAGTATGCATGATTTAACTGAAGAATTTTTTGATTACGTCTTCCTAGGGATTGGTGAGGGAAAAAAGAAATGGAAAACCATCCGCGAAGAATTTGAATACTTCTATCCATTAGATATTAATCTAGGTGGAAAAGAACATCAGACCGTGCACTTCCCTGTCTTTATCATGAACCATATCGGTATTCTTCCTGCTGACAAATGGCCCAAAGGAATTCTCGTAAACTGGTGGGTCACTGGCAAAGGCGGAAAAATTTCCAAGAGCAAGGGAGGAGCAGAACCGATACCTAATGCCATGGAAAAATATGGCGTTGACGCCATGAGATTATACTATGCACACATTGGATCACCGCATGTCGATGTAGTCTGGACCGAAGAGATAGTATTCAATTACAAAAATGCATTAGAAAGGATTTACAAGTTGGCAGAGGAATTGCGGAAAGCAAACGGCAATAAGAAAGCTGTTGATAACTGGCTTTTATCGCGCATGCATGAACATATCAAAGCCTGTAACCAAGCCATGGAGAATTATGGGCTTAGAGATTTGGCTTCTATGGTATATTATTCCATCTACGATGACTTGAAATGGTACTTGCGCCGAGGCGGAGAGAACAAAAAGGTCATTAATGAAGTACTTACTATTTGGACCAGGCTTATGAATCCCATCACCCCGCATCTCAGCGAAGAGCTTAACGACAGCAAGGAACTGGTCTCAGCATCATTTTGGCCTAGAGTTGATGAGAAAAAAATCAGCAAGGAAGCAGAAGCAGGTGAAGAACTAATTAGAACCACACTTGAAGGAATGCGCAATGTATTGAATTTAGCAAAATTGGAAAAAGCAAAAAAATTTACCCTCTTTATTTCAGAAGATTGGAATTACGAATTATTTAATCTGGTTTCCAAAGAGATCAAAGTTACCAGGAATGTAGGTGAAATCATGAGACGGGTTTTAGAAGAGGAAAAGATGAAATTAAAAGGTAAAGAAGTCAGCAAAATCGTGATGAGTTTATTGAAAGATGTCAGTAAGATACCTTCTCTGGTTACCTCGCAAAAAGAAGAACTAGCCGCCATAAAAGAAGCAAGATCATTTTTAGAGAAAGAATTTGAATGTAAAATAGAAATTCTCCGAGCAGAAGAGAGTCAGCATCCTAAAGCACAGTCAGCCATGCCGGGAAAACCGGGAATATTGGTAGAGTGATGAAACGCACCCAATTACGCAGCAAGGATGTCAGCAAAGAAGTAGAGAGCTATGATCTAGAGATCTATAAAAAAGATCAAGTAGAATTAGTTGAAGATAAATATAAAATTATTCTCATCAACAAGAAACCAGCATTCTTTTATTATGATGGAAAAGCTGTCCCAACCCTTAAATTCCTGCAAGAGAATAATATCCTCAAGAAAATCACCGTAGATATGGGCGCAGTCAAGTTCGTGGTCAACGGAGCAGATGTCATGCGCCCTGGAATTATCGAGATTGAGGAAGGAATTGTTAAAGATCAATTTGTTTGTGTGATCGATAAAAACAATAAGAAGCCATTATCAGTGGGAATTGCACTTTTTAGTTCTGAAGAGATGAAATACATGACTTCAGGAAAAGTCATCAAGAATATCCATTATGTTGGAGATGAATTGTGGCGGATGGAAGTATGAGTTCAAAAATATTACAAGTTCCCGATAAGAAACTTAGAGTAAAATGTAAAGAAATTCAGATTATAAATAAATCTGTGGAAAAAGAAGCGTTTGATTTGTTGGAAGCATTAAAAGAATTCGACAGATGGTATTTTCCAGTAAATGGATTAGCAGCTAATCAAATAGGATTAAATAAAAGGATTGTTATTTTTAGAACTTGGTCAAGACAATCCATAACCATGATAAACCCAGAGATAATTTCTAGTAGTATTATTTTTCCCTCATTAGAAATTTGTGCAAGTATCCCAAGAACTTTGAGACTTAAAAAAAGAAAACTATTAACTACAGTTCAATACCAAGATTTACAGGGCAAGATTAAAACGCTTAAACTGTTTTGGATTAGCTCATTCACTATGCAACAAGAAATAGATCATCTTAATGGAAAATTAATAATTGACTAACATGATCACTCACAAAACCAGCCAACAAACTATCTCCAATGAAGAAATTATCTGCAAGTCTTTTCTCTCTCAAGTCCGAGGTTTAATGTTCAGGGGCAAACACAACTTAATCATGATCTTCAATAAAGAAAAAAGAATTTCCCTGCACATGTTCTTTGTCTTTTATCCCATAGATGCTCTGCTCCTCAACAAAAATAAAGAAATTGTAGAAATAAAACGTAATTTCAAGCCCTTTACTCTCTGGAATTCTAAAGAGAAAGGAAAATATGTGGTAGAGTTAGCTTTTCCGAAAGAGTATAAAGTAGGGGATAAAGTAGAGATAAACGTTTAAGAACATTTGTATTTCTTTTCATGTTTCTTGTAATCTGTAAGTGCATCCAGACATGCCTCTTCTCTGGTCGAACCACTTCCAGGTCTTGCAATGCCGCCCATAATGACATCTGCTAGTATCAATTTACTAACGACAATCTCTCTACCGATTTTCTTTTCAATTTCTTCTAATTGCTTAACACTGCCCGCAGCAGCAAGATAACCTTTCTCCGCTCTAAATTCCTGTATCCAATATCCTTCACACCATGCTTGTCGATAAATCCGTTTCAGTTCGTCAGTAACACCATCTTTTTCACTCATTTTTTAAGACCTCTCCTCTCTTTAATCACTTTCCAACCTTGTCGAAAATCCCATCATATATCCAGCTAAAGTTTCAAATTTCCTAGTATAAGCATGAGTTCCTGGTTCCTCTGTAAAACTATAAGTCTGGCCGTCTAAACCAACATACGTTCCTCCGGTAAACGGATAACTTGATTCTGCTCTCGCTTCCATCCCCGCAGAAAATCGTGATAAAACTGCATGGCCAAGAGGCATATCGGTGTAATAAAGTTGTTCTTGCAGAAAGAATGCATCGCCTAATTTTGCCAGCTGGGCTTCAGTTACTTTTGCAGGAATATTTCCCTGCTGCGCTTCCCTATAGCCAAGATGCTGTACCTCAGAATCTATTATCGCATGAGAAATATCAGTTTCTGCAAAACCAGAATTCTTATTCGCACCAGGCCAGCCTTCGGTATTTTTATCCATGCAAACACTGATTTCTTCAACGATATTAGTGAATGCGTCGATATAGGCTTGATCACCGAGAATCTTTCCGACTGCAAGATAACCTGGAGCAATTTTAGCTGACATATGCGGAGCACTACAACTTAGGTAACCACCCTCTGCTTGGCTTTTGGTCCGTAAAATATTGCGATCTAAAACCGGTTTCAACTGCTGCGCCCAGTTCGTCAAATCAGCCATGTATTGATCACGAAGATTCTTATGTTCCCAGATAGCGTTCATAACCATGCCTGCTCCACCCGTGCCATGCGCTTCGTCCAGATAGCGAAGAACACATACATTATTGACACAGCGATAGCCGCCAGTGCCTCCCTCCCCCTCACCTGCATACGGACATTCCTGATCACTGCTGCATGTTCCCAGTTCAGTACCAATTATAGGAACAGTAATATCGAGGATTTCTTTTCCAATTGCAGCATAAGCATCCCGTCGTGCTTCATCATCGGTTACGTCTATTGCCCAGGAAAGCGAGAACAAATCGCCAAGAGTATGATATATTGCCCAGCCTTGCGCGCTGGAATAATCTGCCCAGTGAACAGCATTAGCTAATTTCATGAGCATATGGTTCCTGAAATCATCTCGCTGCTGCCAAACTTCTTCTTCATATCCTAAACCTTTAGTACGCATAACACTGTTCGGAGTGATAGCCAGATAAGAATATGGACTTAAACTAGAAGAAGCAACTTCGATCCACGCCTTGTTTAGTTCGACCCCCTCGCTTGCTTTTCCTGCCAACGGATTTTTGCCTACACAACCAAATATTATCAAACAGAAAAGAACCAACACTACCACGCTCTTCTTCATAATGCTTAAGGATGAAAAGTTTCTATATAAATCTAACGAAGATCATGAAAACGATCTTTTCAACACATATCCGTGCAATCTTGCATCTAACTCAAAACCATAATCATGTCCAATATACCCATGCCATTGATGAAGGAATGCTTCCAATCTAAAATGAGTTGCTCTGAGAATCTGTGTTTCCTGTAATGCTCTTTTCCACAAAGTATCAAAAGCAGCACTAATAAAAGTATAACCGTCCAAATAAGGACATTGGCCTGAAGCATGTAGTTTTGCACCACCAACCGCTCGTAGTTCTGATTCTTTATACATAATACCTTCTGATACAGTTAAATCAAGGGAATAAAACCATTCAAAAAAAGGCTGTTCCCCTTGTTCCAAGAGAACCGGTAATAAGGTAGAATCAGCTAAGGTAGCCAGAGAAACACCATTATCTCGAATCAAAATAGGTTGTGGTGATAACATTTTTTTTAATTTCCTGCAAAAAGATTAGGGGCACACCCGTAGTCGAATCAATCATGCCTTGAAGGTTTACCCTCGCTGCTTCTCAGGCTTGCGCTCCCCCGAACATGAATTTTGCAGGTTAAGGCTGCTTCCTTCCGGACCTGACCTGATTCCCAACAAGTCCATCCCAGAGGACAAACCGTCGTCAAAGACAGCGAAGACCAGCAAAACATAACTGAGCCTTCTTTGGGCTTCGGCTCCGTGTAAAGTCCATTCACGGTAACAACGCAGGACTAGCGCGCCAGCCTAGCTCTCCCTCTAGTACGTAAATACTATAATTTTATATAAAGATTTGGGTAACTCTCATCCTTAATAAAACTCCAAACATTTTTAAATACTTTTTAAAATCCTTATAAACATGACTGAATTGATCATAACGGAGAAACCCAGCTCGGCAGAAAAAGTAGCCTTTGCACTAGCCGAAGGAAAACCAGTCAAAAAGAAGAACAAGCAATGTTCCTACTTCGAATTAAAACATGCCGATAAAGACATCATTGTTACCTCCGCGGTCGGACATCTCTACGGCTTGTCAGAAAAGAATAAAGGAAGCTGGACTTATCCGGTATTTGATATTATCTGGGAACCTACTTACAAAACTTCTAAAGAAGCACACTATGTCAAGGATTACATTGACACCATCACCATGCTCAGTTCTAAAGCAGACGAGTTTACTATCGCCTGCGACTACGATGTTGAGGGAGAAGTAATTGGATTAAATGTGGTCCGCTTTGCCTGTAAAAAGAAAGATGCACATCGAATGAAATTTTCCACCTTAACTAAAGGTGATCTAGTAGAAGCATATGAACAGAAGATGGATCATCTGGATTGGGGACAAGCTAATGCTGGTGAAACCAGACACAAATTAGATTGGTTCTATGGTATTAATCTTTCGCGCGCACTGACCAGTTCAGTAAAAGCAGCTGGGTCGTTTAAAGTCATGTCAATTGGAAGAGTACAAGGTCCAGCCCTAAAACTTCTCGTGGATAGAGAAAAAGAAGTGCAAGCCTTCAAGCCAGAACCATTCTGGCGGATTTCTTTCCAAGGAAAATACAAAACTTCTCAAATAGAAGCATGGCATAAAGAGGAAAAAATTTTCCAGGAAGAAAAAGTAAAACACATTCTCGCTAAAATAAAAAATGCTACTGAAGCAACTATTTCCGA
>JACPIL010000046.1:19060-19732 GCA_016188105.1 Candidatus Woesearchaeota archaeon
AAACAACCAACGTATCAGATGCTGGCACAGCAATTGCTCAAAGAAAAAGAACTTAAACCGAACAACGGTAAGAAAACAGATCCTGCTCATCCGGCAATTTATCCAACCGGACAATTTCCTGGAAACTTAAAACCAAAAGAGCAAAGATTATACGATTTAATTGTTAAGCGTTTCATGGCTACCTTCGCTCAACCAGCAGTCAGAGAGACTATGACGGCACAATTTGATGTAAAAGGCGAAGAATTCATCGCCAAAGGGACTCGAACTCTTCAAGAGAACTGGCATGTTTTCTATAAACCATATTTGAAGATGGAAGAAGTGACTATGCCGGCAATGAAGAAAGGTGAACCAGTCGCCATTGATAAAATAGAAAAACATGACGAAGAAACGCAACCACCAGCTCGATACAACCAATCTTCGATCATTAAAGAATTAGAAAAGCGCAATTTAGGAACAAAAGCAACCAGGGCAGAGATTCTGGACACTTTATTCCGTCGCGGCTATGCTCAAGGAGTCAAAATTACCGTCACTAAATTAGGGATGGAAACAGAACGCATCCTTGAAAAATATGCTCCGACTATTGTCGATGAAAATTTAACTGCTGACTTTGAAGGAGACATGGAAAAAATTCGCGAAGGGAAAGAAAAACCAGAAACTGTTTTGGATAAGGCC
>JACPIL010000047.1 GCA_016188105.1 Candidatus Woesearchaeota archaeon
GGTCTTGACTTTCTTAATGTCTTTCGCGTATAAGTTTGGTACAAGATATGCTTTTGAGTTTATTGCCATTCTAGTTCAATCTCTATTCTTCATTATATTTTCACGCCACACTTTCAGTTCTGCTAAAGCAACTTTTGCTTGCTCTGCTGTTGGTGGTTTTCCGTGCCAGAGAAAATCATTCTCCATGAAAGAAACTCCTTTTCCTGGAATGTTGTGAGCGATAATTAAAGTTGGTTTTTCATAAATGGTTGCTGATTCGTTGCAGGCATCAATAATAGCTTGGATATTGTTAGCATTAATTTCGATCACGTGCCAGTTGAAAGAACGATATTTGTCTGCTAAAGGCTCTAATGGCATGATATCTTCTGTGTTTCCATCTATCTGGATATTATTGCGATCGATAAAGCCAACTAGATTACGCAATTTATTTTTTCCCGCAAACATGGCTGCTTCCCAAGTCTGTCCTGCTTCTTGTTCGCCATCGCTCATCAAACAGTAAACGCGATTTTTTTTATTGTCCATCTGAAAAGCATAGGCCATTCCTGCTGCCTGGCTTAATCCAGAACCTAAAGGGCCTGAAGTGGTTTCCAACCCCGGCAATGCTGCCCGATGTGGATGTCCTTGCAAGCGTGTGCCAAAATGACGCAGCGTTTTCAATTCTTTTCTGGGAAAGTATCCGACATTAGCCATAGTCGAATAGAGAACGGGACAGATATGCCCATTGGAAAGGACAACTCGATCGCGCTCTTCCCAGAAAGGATATTTAGGATTGTGCTTGATAACATTGAAGTAAAGTGCAGTAAAAACGTCAGCCATGCCTAATGGGCCAGCAGTATGCCCGGAACCTGCGGAGACTAAGGCTTCGATTAGGTCCTGCCTGATTTGATTAGCCAGAAGTTTAAGCTGCTTAAGATCAGTTACTTTTTTGATAGGTTTAATAGTTACCATGAGCCTCTTTTTAGGTCAAATGAACAAAAAAGAGTTAATAAATGTTTGTCTTAACAAAATTCACAGACCTTAGCCTTCTTCATCTTTCCTTTAGAAGATTTCTTTGCTTTTTTTGGAGCTGCTTTCTTTTTAGCCATATCACACCTCTTTTTTGGAAGGAGGTAATTCCGATTTATAAAATCTTTTATAGAGGATTTTGAAAAACAATAAATGAAGAAACTACTTCATTTATGTGCCAATAAAGTCGTTGCTTTATTGAGCACTATTCAAAATCCTTCTTAGAAGGCTCTGGATAAACTCAAAATTTTTTGTAAACTATGGTTATTCAAAGCCTTCTATAACCCACGATGGTGAGAATTAAAGATACCGCTACCAGGACATGGACTACCGTGCAGAAAGGACAAAAAGTGCTCAGTAAAAATTCTATATAGACAAAATAAAAGACCGACAGAAAACCTCCCGCATTCCATAATAATAATTTTTGAAAGTTCTTTTTGTTTCTTACTGAATTCCAAGACAGTATTCCTAAAACAATAAACCACGCTACGCCGTAAATAGCAACCGGGACGCCTAGAATTTTAGAATAAATCCCGGAATTTAAAATAGTACAGGAAACAGAAGCGGTTATATCACAGACACTGCCTTCTAAGGATGGATTATAATGATTATATACCAAGTATAGGGAAGTTCCTAAGCCAAATACACTTAAAATTAAAAGACTGATGATAAAGTGCTTTTTTTGCATGATTGCTAAGAGACCGGATTTTTAATAAACTTTATCACAAATTACAAAATGGCTTCGCATTTTGAACTTTCTCATAGAGAAAGGAATATAAAGAAAATAAAATTATATGTTTCAAAGAGGTGCAAATATGGCAGCAGTTAAAATTTATACAACTCCGACCTGCCCTTGGTGTCACAAAACTAAGGAATGGATGAAGGAAAAGAAAATCAAATATACCGAGTACAACGTCGCTAAGGATGAAAAAGCCCGTAAAAGGATGATTGAAAAATCAGGACAGATGGGTGTTCCAGTACTGGAAATTGGAGAAGAGATAATTGTCGGCTACGATCCTAAAGCGATTGAGAAAGCGCTGAAGAAGAAATAAAGTCATAAAAGTGCGAGAAAGCGTCACTTCGAACTTTTAATCTATCAGAAGAACATATCGTCTGGTGCAGTAAGAGTAATCCTTTCATCTTCTGCTATTTGTTCAAGAGGAGAATATTCTGCTCTAAAACCAGGAAGAGTCTCTTGCTCATCTTCTGGTACAAAATCATACGGAGAATAAGTATCATCCTCCGAGTTATACAAGATTCCTGGACTTGAAATGCTTAATTTTACCATTTTATTGTTTCTTTGCGTAGTACCTGACTACATTTCCGTATTTATTTCCATATTGTTTTCTGAATTCTGGTTCTTCATCTATGTCAAGGACGCGATAACCTACAACATCGTCAATAGATTTTCCTAATACTGCAAGCATGGAACCAGCATTTCTGCGAATCATATATTCATCAGCTACTCCAATAGAGTAAGGACCCCCTATCGGTTCATACTTCTCTGCTTCTTCCTTAGTCAACTCGCGAAGAGGAGGATAATGCTCTGCGCCCAATCCTTCAGCTACTGTAGCATGATCTACTTTTGGAAGTGTACTTTCCTTTATTTTTACCTTTTTGTTAACCATTTTAATTAAAGGAATCTGTTATTTTTAAAACTTAACAACTTTTTTATCCAAAGGTAAAAGCGTGGAAAGAAAAACCAGATTTAGATGCTTTCAATTTTAAGGTGTGTCGTTCATAACTGCTGTCAACGAGGTTATATAATCTTGGCTCGTTTATTTCAATAAAAGCTCTTTCTCCATCAAATTCAACGTCTGTTCCAGCTGCCTCTGAAGTGATGTATGAGCCATCAATGAAAACTTCCAGTTCAGCATCGCCATCCATAGCTACGATATTTACATCATTGGCAATGTAATTCAATAAAATAGAAGTTCCAACTTCTTTTGCTTCTAAATTATCTTTATTGTTCTTCCAGAGACCATCAAGATAGATGACATTAGGTTCAATTGTTTCAGGCAAGCTATAATCAATAGTTTGATCAACCTGCAGGCCTTCTTTATTCCCGATATTTTGTCCTCGATTTAAGGCAAAAGCATAACCTGCATAGAGTTCGGGAGTGGTAGGTTTGGTAGGGGTCGCGTCGGGAATTGCAGTTGTGCCCATCTCTTCAATATTAACATTAATCTCTGCTAGAAGTTCCTGGATTTTCAGTTCTGTCTCTTCATATCCTCCCTCACCAATATGGTCATAACGGATGTATCCATCAGCATCAATCAAGTATTTTCTAGGCCAATAACGATTACGGAAAGCACTCCAGGTTGCATAATTATTATCTTGCACTATTGGATATTCAATGTCGTATTTTTCTGCTGCCATCCTTACATTCTCTGTATCTATCTCAAATTCAAATTCTGGAGTGTGTACGCCGATAATGACTAAGCCTTTGTCTTTGTATTTGTGGTCCCAGGCAACTAAATGTGGCAAGGTACGAATGCAATTTATGCAGGAATAAGTCCAGAAATCAATTAAAACTACTTTCCCTCGGAAATCCTTAATTTGTACTCCTTCTTCTGTATAGATGTAACCAGTTATTCCGGTTAATTCTGGAGCCAATTGATATTTTCCATCTTTTAGCAATGGTTGAGTTTGTTCTATAGCTTGGGCTTCATTTTGAATAAAATCTTCTCCAATCTTTGAAGTTGGCTTTACTTTGGTCGATTCAAAATAATAAATCGCTCCAATAATAAGGATTGCCAGAACGATCAAAATAAGGGTTTGCTTTTTCATTTCTTCTGCACTCCGACGGAGGCAAGATACGATAGGAAAGCGGGAATGAGGGGAAGAACGCAAGGACTAAGGAAAGAAACAAATCCAGCTAAAAAAGCAACACCTACGTTTAATGAACCTGAACCTACTGTTCCGAGATTAAGCGAAGTTAAAAAAGTTGTTGCAAAGGCCAGATTAGCAACCCGGCTGAGCTGGTTGACAAAAACTAAAATGCCCAACAAAATAAGAATGATACCAAAAATATATTTGAAATAGGTAATCACTTTTTCTGACTTTTCGATAATTTTCTGAGCTTGATTGGTGAATAAGCCAACTAAGAGGAAAGGAATTCCTAAACCTAGTGAATATGCTAACATCAGCAAAAAAGCAGTTCCTGGTTGGGTAACTGCTAAACTTAGAACGGCTCCGAGAACTGCGCCGACGCAAGGAGTCCAGCCAACGGCGAAGGCTGCACCAAAGATAAATGAAGTAAGATACATGGAATTGAATTTTCTTTTTACAGTAAGTTTGTGTTCCTGCTCTAAGAAAGGGATTCTTATGAGTCCTAAAAGATAAATTCCGAAGAGAATGATGATTATTCCACCGATCCTTCCCAGCCAGACCTGTACGCTACTGGCAACTGAGGATAAAACGCTTTGTAGCAATACACCAACTAAGGAGAAGATTACTGAAAAGCCTAGCACGAAAAAAAGGCTGGCAATAAAGATACGCCAATTTCTTGGGGATGCTGGGTTCATAGCGTGAGTTAAATTTTCTCAGTTATATAAAGATTTGCTGAAAAAACAAGGAAAAATAGTTAAATAATTCCTTATCACTTCTAACTATGAAACAATACGACGTAGCCATTATCGGAGCAGGAGTTACCGGAACTTCTCTACTTTATGTCTTAAGCAAATACACCAATGTCAAAAGCATGGTTCTGCTGGAAAAATATTCCGAGATCGCTGCCGTCAATTCTCAAAGAAACAATAACAGCCAAACCTTGCATTTCGGCGACATTGAAACCAATTACAATCGGGAAAAAGCGGTCAAAGTAAATGAAGCGGCAGAGTTGGTAGCAGCATATCTGGAAACCATCGGTAAAAATGAAGGATTGCATCACCAGTCGCATAAGATGATATTAGCAGTTGGGGAGCATGAAGTTGCTGAATTGGAAAAAAGATATGAAGAGATTAAAGATATATTTCCAAAGCTTAGGAGATTGACTAAAGATGAAATTGCTGATCTAGAACCAAAAGTGGTAGAAGGACGAGATCCAAATGAAAAATTGCTAGCTTTATGTACAGAAGACGGCTATGCAGTTGATTTTGGGAAGCTTTCAGAATCATTTGTGAAACATGCCAAAGAGAGCGATAAGAACGTTGATGTCATCTTGCATAAAAAGATAAAAGAGATCCAGAAAAACAAGAAAGGTTACAAAATAATTGCGGAAGGAAAGACCGTTGAGGCTGCCGCGGTTGTTGTGTGCGCCGGTTCACACAGCTTGATTTTCGCCCAGAAGTTGGGATATGGAACAGAATTAGGGTTATTACCGGTAGCAGGAAGTTTTTATTGCGCTAAGAACATGTTGAATGGAAAAGTGTATACCATGCAGCTAAAGAAGTTGCCATTTGCAGCTATCCACGGCGATCCAGATGTGAAAAATCCTGCAGAAACCAGATTTGGGCCAACTGCTAAGGTATTGCCTTTGTTAGAGCGGCACCATTATAGTACTGTTCCTGATTTTATTAGGACTTCTGTATTTACAATTGATGGAATTGTAAGTTTGCTGAAGATTCTTGCTGATCCAACCTATTTTCGCTTCGTCTTAAAGAATTTTAGTTATGATCTGCCTTTTATTGGAAAAAGAATATTCGTGAAAGATGTGCAGAAAATCGTTCCTTCTGCGAAAGCCGACGATATTCATCTAGGTAAAGGCATTGGTGGAATTAGGCCACAGATTGTGGATACTAAAAACAAAAAGATGAATATGGGCGAAGCCAAGATCGTAGGGGATAAGATTATTTTTAATGTTACTCCTTCACCTGGTGCTTCTGTCTGTCTGGATAACGCGAAGAATGATGCCAGGAAAGTAGTTGAATTCTTAGGAAAGAAGTCTAAGTTCGATGAGAAGAGAATGAAGGAAGAGTTGAGACGTTAATTATAAGCAGGTCCTAATTACTAGAAAACACATATAAATCTAAAGAATATCTTTTCATGTTGAGGTGAAAATGATGGATTACA
>JACPIL010000048.1 GCA_016188105.1 Candidatus Woesearchaeota archaeon
CATTTGGTTTTTAGTTTCTGGAAGTAGATACATGTTACGAAAACCGCCAACATCTTTAGCGCGATGGTTTTTGATAATGTAGTCCATAAGACTTTTGTGGTAACAGATAATCACTCCTTTGGGAGCTTTATATTGAGGATATTTCCCAATCCTCTTTCTATAATTCATAAACTCTTCAGGAGAGATCATAGAATCTTGAGCATGTTTATGTTTAAAATTTGGAAAAGACATAGATAGAAGAAATATTTGAAAGATATAAATCTTATCGTCCTTTCAACTTCAAATCCAATACTAAATCTTCTAACTTCCTCAAATCATATTTTATAGAATCAAATTTTCTTCTGACTTCGTTATCTCTAAAATCAAATTTCAATAATTCCCCATAGATAGTATCAACTTCATCTTTGATCTTGATCACTTTCTCTACTTCGCCTTTCCCAGCCAAGAAGACTGCTTTCCTAACCAGTTCGCCGGGAAGATCAGCTAATCCCAAAATGAAATGTTCAGTATCAATGGCCAGATCAACTAATTTTCCATCTTTGACAAAATGATAATACAACAATGCTTCTGCATATTCCTGGATGGCAACTTTGTAGCTGCCCTCACTACCCATCTTGCGGCTGTGCTTGGCGATAGCATCAAGTTTTTTCTTTTCCGTTTCAATCTGCTTGATTAATTTGGCTGCTTCAGTTAATTCATCTCTGTGCACAGCATAGATAATCTGCTTGCTGAGCTTGAGAACATCTCTGCTCTGCTTGATCAAATGTTCACGTTCTGAATCGTAGTCCTGAACATCCTTTCGAAGTTTTGCAAAATTTATCATAGACTAGAAAATAGCTATTGTATTTATAATTCTTCCGTGGGCAATAACAATCACGCAGGCGAGGCTGGGTCGCGCCGTCCGGGGTGGCGCATAGGACACGAGTGAAACGAGTGGCCGTCTGCAGTGATTATTGTTATTGCCGTCTCAAAATTAATCCTTTTACTTTCTTTTTAGCTTTTTAGCGAAACCTTTATATAGCATCCTCTTTCCTAAATGGTCAACTAGATGGGGTGTAAATAAAACAATGGAAGAAGGATCAAGACCTTTAGATGCGCTGAACGCGGCAAGAAACAAAATCGTCATGGTTGAATTAAAGAATAACCATCGTTTTGTAGGTAAATTACGAGCTTTTGATATTCATATTAATACCGTTTTAGAAGACGCAAGCGAATATGAAAATGGGGAATTAAAACGAAAGGTCGGCACAGTATTCATACGTGGCGACACTATCACGATCATTTCTCCGGAATAAAATTTTGCATTTGAGGAATTAACATGACCAAAGGAACACCGAGCATGGGGATGAAGAGCGGGAAGAAAACCCACATTCCCTGCCGACGATGCGGAAGAAAAGCATATCACATGACTAAGAAGAAATGCGCTTCCTGCGGATACGGACAGAGTGCTACTATGCGGCGTTATGCATGGAACAAGAAAGCTTCTGGAAATTAATTTTTTTGTTAAAAACTTTTATAATAGAGATTTGGGGGAACACACATGACTATAATTGTTGAAGGTCCTTACGATTTGAAAAGACAAAATCCAGCGGCTACGCCGATCGGTATTGTTGTAGTTAAGGATTACAAAGGAAGAGAGGATTATGCTTTTTTGTCTAGAGCGGTTGATCTCTCTTTTGTTGAAGTAGCTAATTATATAAGTATAGATGAGAGAAATAATCAAAGAGCAGTGATTCATGCTGATATCGACAAGTTAATAGTAAGGATTGAAGAAAGGACGGGAACAAATCCATTTGAGGAACATTCTTTGAGAAGTTTTTTAGACAATGTACTTCATAATCCAGAATATTCGAAAGCAAGAGGATTTCAAACAGATCCAAGTGCAGATGTCTATAGGGATCTTTCTGAAATGTCTCCAGCTTGCCGTGAGTCTTTACAAAGAAGAATAATGGGGAATAGAAAGTTCGTCGATTTTGCTGCTCGCGGTTGGAAATAATTAAAATTATAGTTTATTATTTTCAAGACGTTAACTCTCAGCTGCTTCTTCCAAGTAGCCATCGCATATTTGTTTCATGTCTTTTATAGGGATCTTATTACAAAGCTCCTTATTGCCAGTTAACTTAGCTATTTTCAAGTAGCAGGATCCTGAATTTACTTGGTCATCAGCAAATTGGGCGCAAAGATCAGCATTAAGAGTGGCCGTAGCTATTTTGTAAAGACATTCCGCTCTATTCTGCTTACTTAGCCGATCGCATAATTCAGCATTATTTGTGGCAATTGCTACTTTCTTGACACAATCAATGTTTTGATTAACTTCCAGGATGTTAGCACAGGTCCTATAGTCTTCAGCCTTAATAGCTAAATGATAATAACAAAGACCTTGCCAATATTCATCAAGGATTTCTGCGCAGATGCTAACATCGTTCTGCTGTAAAGCAATCTGTTCTTGACAGAATCCTTGGGTTCTGCTGGTAACAATAAGATCGCAGACCTTAACATCATCCTTAGTTTTGGCTAATTCTGCAACACAGGAGTCTCGGAATTGGGTGTTCTTGATTTTGCTGCATTTAAGCGATTCAAAATAACAATTATCTTTGGCGCTGCCTTCTAAGGAAGAGCATTGATCTGCAGCATCCTTAGTAATAGAACAAGTTAGCTTCATAATAAGGTTTTATCAAAAAGCCCTTTTAAGTTTTGTGGAAGTGTAGTGATATATTATTAAGGTCATGAAGAGCTTCAATGACTTTCTTAAACACAAAAACAATATAAACCCCTCTTTAATCCTCTAACTATGTCTCTTTTCAAGGATATGTTACGCAGCGGAGAAACAGTTTTCCGCGACACTATCGTTCTAGATTATGATTTCCAGCCGAAAGTGATGAAGTTCAGAGAAAACGAACAGATGCGTTTTGCAACCGCAATTCGGCCATTGCTTCAGGGACATAACGGAAGGAATTTGTTTGTCTATGGCGCCCCAGGGATCGGAAAAACAACTGCTTGCCGACATGTACTTCGAGAATTGGAGGAAGAAACCGCAGAAGTAGTTTCTATTTACGTCAACTGTTGGAAGGAAAATACTACCTTTAAAGTCTATATCAAGATTTGCGAAGATTTAGGATACAAATTTATTCAGAGCAAAAAAACCAGCGAATTGCTGGAACTAATAAAGCAGAAATTAAACAAAAACAGTGTTGTTTTTGTTTTTGATGAGATTGATAAGTTAGAAGAGATGGATTTTTTGTATTCTCTTCTTGAAGATATTTATAGAAAATCAATTATTCTCATAACCAATTATCGAGACACTTACGGTGAACTGGATGAACGTATCAGAAGCCGGCTGGGACCAGAATTTGTATACTTTCGGCCCTATAATGAGGCAGAAATTGCTGGAATTCTGCAGCAACGTTGTGATTACGGATTTGTAGATCAATGTTGGGATGAAGAAGCGTTCAAAGAAATTGTAGAAAAATGTGCAGAAACCAATGACGTGCGAGTGGGATTGTATCTGATGCGGGAAGCAGGAAATTTGGCTGAAGAGCGAAGTTCGCGGAAGATCACCGGTGTACATGTAGCAGAAGCGATGAAGAAAGTTGATGATTTTCATATAAAACCTAAAGAAGGATTAGATGAAGAGATGAGATCTATTCTGGAGTTAATACGAGAACAAAGCGGCAGAAAGATCGGAGAGATTTTCGCTTTGTACGCGGAACGCGGCGGGGAGATGAGTTACAAGAGCTTCCAGCGCAGAATCACGAAATTGAAAGAAAGTAAATTTTTGAATACAGAGAGAAGCGTCTCTGGTGATGGAAACAGCACTATTCTTCATTATGATGCGGATAGGAAACTGACTGAGTATTGAAAATGGAACGTCAAGTCAAAGACCGAAACATTCTTGACAGATTCTGTGAAGAATTCTGCGCAATAGTAGAAAAACATTGTAAATATATCGTTGTTTCTGGGTTCCTAGCCATAGCTTCTGGAAGAACGCGAGGAACTGAAGATATTGATATGATTATTGAAAGACTTGACTTTGATAGATTCAAACTGCTTTTTCAAGACTTAATCAAGAAAGGATTTGTCTGCATGCAATCTTCCAGCGCAGAAGAGGTTTACGACTACCTGAAAGATAATACTTCAGTGCGTTTCACTTGGAAAGATAAAGAATTACCAGAGATGGAAGTTAAATTTGCAAAAGATGTTTTAGATGAATACCAATTGAAAAATAGAGTAAAATTAGAACTCACAGGATTAGATGTTTGGTTTAGCAACGTTAACATAAATATCGCATTTAAAGAGGAACTCTTAAAAAGTCCAAAAGATTTAGAAGATGCAAGACACTTACGGATAGTATATGCTGAACAGGTTAACGAAGAAGAAATACAATCTATAAAACTGCTAATCAAGAGATTCAGATTATGAGAGAAGAACATCTGCAGCAAGTGGAACGGTGGGCGCTTTTTGTAAAAGAAAATCCTACCCAGTGGAAGAAGATCCATACCGAGTTTATTAATGCGCTATTTGAGAAACATGATTCTTTTAGAGAAAAATTATTAAAAATGCCGAGAGGAAAAGAAAAATTACAGAATCTTTACAATATTAAAAATAAAGAAGGATATAACTGGTTAAAATAATCTACCCAATATAATGCACATCTTTCTTTTTGGCCTGCGCCCCGGCTTGCGGATGAGCAAACTCATCAGACATCCAATCAGAAGCTTTCTGTAACAATTGGTTCTCAACTTCCAGGATATCCTTGCTGATCTTTTTCAGATTAACTCCTAAATTAAATTTCTTTTCTAATAATTGAACTATTTCTTTTGCTCCTTTAATGCCTAAATACAAAGGATTCCCAAAAGTTTCTGCCAATAAAGCCACGCCTTTGATTCCCTTCTTTTTCCCTAAAGCCAGTAAAATTCCAGAGACGCCAATAATTGGTCCGACTACGCCGAAAATATCTTTTTCTACTGACATCCCTTTTTTAGTATATTCCTGTAATTCAGTTTGATCATTTCCTGCGCAATATACTTTTGGTTTGTCAGGCACATGCTGTAAGCCGATCCCGCCGGTAGTTATAACTTTTTTACAGTTGTATTGTTTGGCTAACTTTAATACTTCATCACAAAAGGCATAACAGCTTTCTTCATCAATAGGTTGGATGTCTCCGACTAAAAAAAGCAGATCGCGTTTCTTGCTGCCCTTGCCGAACTGCTTGTAATACATTTCTAGTTTGGGCATCTCAACTACATTTTTCTCATTGACAAAGACAGAATGAGGAAATTTGTAAGAGAAAAATGAGTATAATTTCTTTGCTTTTAATTCTTCTACTAAGAAGTCCACAGCTATTTTACCAACGTTGCCGATACCGGGAAGCCCTTCGATTAAGACTGGATTGTTCAGAGTAGGCAGGGTTTTAGTTTCAGCAGTAACTTCCCAAATTTTATGCATAGTTCTGAGAAGGATTCGGGATTTATATAGTTTTGGTTACAATTAGAATCATGCAATTATTTTAGAAAGGAATCCGGTAAACTTTAAATAGAATTTGCTTTTTTTATTTTTATGCCTAATCTTAAAATAGAAAATTATACATTAAGGGGAAAAATTGGGGAACTTATCGCTCGCTCACATATTCCTTTTTCTTCAAGAGTTCAAGAATTAAGCCCAAAATACCTTTGCAAGAGATTTTCCTTTGGTTTTATTTCTAATGAAAAGAGGACGTTCTTAATCAAAAATTGGAGAAGCTTTGACTTAATTCGCTTAGTAACATCCGAAGGGGGAACAAAACTAGAAAACATAGAGATCTATGAAGTTAAAACTCAATCAAACAACCGAGAACATAAACTAGAAATCACTGAAAAAAGTTTTGCGGTTTACAAACAAGCAAAAAAGCTGGGTATCATCCCTAAATCAGTTAAGATTATCTTTAACAATGAATGGGAATATGAAATTAAAATCAAGAACTTTGAAGAGCATGATTTTTCCATTAATAATGGCAGTGGAAAATCAGAAAATTATCTTAATTTTTTGAAAGAATCCGCACTTTTGAATAGAAAAGTGCGAGGGACGTGAATCGAACACGCGTACCCACTAAGGGACTAGCCCCTCAAGTTCGCCAGGTTTTTGACCTTCTAGCGGATTTGACCGCTCTCCCACCCTCGCATCAAGATCCTAAATCAGCTGTTTATTTATTAATTTTTACCATTTACTCTGCTCACAAACTCATTCCCTTCTACAAAGAATCTCCATTGCAACTCTAACGCATCTTTTATGCCGATTCTAGAACTGGATGCAATTTTAACAATTTTAAAGCCGTCGTCAAATAGTTTGATTTCTTTGCCTAATTTAAGGCCATTATATTTTTTATCAATGCCTAAGGCAAGGCATAATTTTCCTGGTCCAGAGCAGAGATTTTGAATCTTCTCTGTTTTTCTATTCTTCTTCATTGCTTCTATGCCTACAAGCGGCTCTACTGCCCGTATCAAGACTGCGCCCGCCTCATCTTGATTGGAAGTAAAATTCAAGCACCAATACATCCCGTAAATAAGATAGACATAGACATGCCCATAGGTATCGTACATCAAAGCACTGCGATCTGTTCTCTTGAAAGCATGCGAGGCGGGGTCTTTACCATATGCTTCCGTTTCTACTATACGGACGAGCATGCCGTTAATAGATATAATTTTACCTAACAAATCTTGGGCAGTTTTCACAGTATCTTGAGCGAAGAACGAGGAGGATAATTCTTTCATGATATTATAAATTGAAGATACCTTAAAAAATGTTTTAAGAATAATATCGGGAAATAGGAAAATAAGGATCTGTTTTGGTATTTAATATATCAATCTCAATCTTCTCCGGAGGTTTTTCTGGCTGATGGTCTGGAATTCTCGGCATAGGATTTTCCACTGGAAGCTCTAACGGAATTGGCTGCCCTCTTTTCCTTTCTTTTTCCCGCTCCTTCTTCAAAATTTCTTCAATGATAAATTCTGGTAACACGCTAAACGAATGATCTGTAAATTATTTAATTTTCTGCATATAGAAACTAAATACCATATGTCTCATCCTAAATGGCCTACAAGCCAACCGACAAAATAGCCAATTAATCCTGCGCATAATCCGATCAAGACTACTTCCAACCCAGACTTAACCCTGCTTAGTTTGGTGTAATATGTTTTTGCTAAACCCACTCCAAACAAAGCGGCAATGGTAAGAGCTGAAGCCAGAATTGCGGCCTGAAATAATGAGATGGAATCAAATTTAGAGATCAGAAATGGAAACAAAGGAAAAGCTGAGCCTAACAGAAAAGAGAAAAACATGGCAAAGGCATTTTTGAAAGGAATTTCCAGTTTTTCTTTAGAGATACCAACTTTTTTTTGCACCATGTAGTTGCAGACAAATTCAGGATGCTTATAACGGGAGGATTTTTTAAGCAACCGATTGACTTCTTCTTTGGTAAGACCCTCTTTTATCAAGGAAGAATGCATTTCTGTATAACATTTACGCGGATTTTTCATCAGTTCATCGCGAGTGCTTTCTATCTCATGTTCATATACCTCTCGCTGCGATTTCGAAGAGAGATAGCTTCCTGCAGACATAGAAAAAGCGCCAGCAAACATGCTTGCTGCTCCAGCAAGAAGTATAATGGATGCATCTCCTCCGCCAGCCGCTACCCCCAAAACCAGGCCGAGGTTAGAGACTAAACCGTCTTCCATGCCGAAGACAAAATCCCTGATCACTTCTTTGACAGTTGTGGGAATCATTTGCTTATGAAAGTTGTGAGTTAATTACTGCCGTACAGCGGTTAGAAAGGCATTTGATCTCTCCTTGCCCGCAATCTAACGTTCCCGGCTCACAAACTGCGGTACAGAAAGCTTCACTGCAATCAGGAGCATATTCCTTATTCACCGCACTAAAAGGATGGCAGCATTGCGCAGGAACACAATCACTATCCACCGAACATTGCTCTGCATTAGGAGTGCAGGAAATCAAAAAAACAGAAATTATCATCACTATCCATAATATCATCATCAATTTCTGTTTCATCTACCTCACCTCACTGAGGAAATCTTCTTCATAAACCAATCGTCCATTAATCTCTCCACGAATATTTTGTGTCATTAATTTTTTAGATTCTTCACCAGAATAATTGCCTAACAGCCAAGATAATTTTACTAAGGCGGTGTTGGCAAGCATATCCTTCCCGGGGATTACTCCTAGATCCAGTAAATCCCGTCCTTTATCATAGACATTCATATTAACTCCGCCAAATAAACATTGAGTTGCCATAACTACAACGCATCCAGAGTCGATCAGTTTTTTGATAGCTGGATATATTCTTTTATGGATTGCTGATTCCTTATTTGGAACTTGTCCAGGTGTATGCCCTAGACCGGTCCCTTCTATGATTAAGCCCTTGTATCCTTTGAAGAAGGAAAATTGCTCTGGAAACATATTGATATGGATTTTTAATAATCCAACCTTTTCTTCCATTTTTGGTTTTAAGACCAATTTTCCGACGCGTTTAGAATAATCATTACGGAGATATTTTATTTCACGAGTTTTATAATCAATTCTGGCAAGAGGGCCGTCATTAATCGCTTTGAAAGCATCCCTTCTGGAAGAATGGAGTTTGTAGGTCTTTGTTCCAGGCAAGATCAAACAATTTTTGTCGCTGGCTGACTGGTGCATGCATATCGCAACTCCTCCAAAATCAGTTTTGGTTATAAATTCAGCTGCGCAGATTAGATTCATAGCAGCGTCACTACTTCCACGATCTGAAGAACGTTGCGCGCCTACGAATAGGACGGGAACTGGCGATTGTTCCACAATGAATGATAAAGCAGCAGAGGCTACGGCAAGATTGTCTGTTCCCATGCCGATGATGATTCCTTTCACGCCCTTCTTAACTTGGCGTTCGATAGCTTTTGCGATTAATGAAAAATGAGCAAAGCGCAGATCATCACTCCACATCTGAGCAATAAGTTCTGATTCTACATTTGCGATATCTTGGAGTTCTGGAAAAAGCGCCAGCAATTCTTCCGGGCTGAAATCGGTTGCAACGCCGCCAGTACGATAATCCACTTTGGAAGCGATTGTTCCTCCGGTATGAAAGATAGCGATGGTTGGAAGATGAGGTTCTTTAGTGATTTTTGCAGCTGTTTTCTTTTTTGCCGCTGCTTTTGTTAATGTAACTATTTTTGAAACATCTTTTTTATCAAAGCCCACATTATAGCCGCTGTCTAACTTGAGAAGAACAATATTCTTATCAGAACCAGGCATTAAAATTCCTTCTTCTGTTCTCTTTTTAGTTACAACTCTAGCTCTATCCCCGGGATTAGGCATGGTTAAAAAGAAAGAGCGATGGTTTATTAAAGTTTCCGAAGCACTTGAGTTTTAATTATCGATGGTCCAAGCTAATGGGGCATCTGTTTCTTTTTCATCAACAAATATCCTTTCCAGGAATCCCATCCATTGTTGGTAACATCTATTTAGAAACCCATTCCTTTCGGGATGGATTGGTTCATTTCTATAACCAGTTCTTTCCATAAATTTTTCAGCTATTAAGTTTTGATAGCTCCAAACCGTCCAGAGGTCAAGATTTGCTTCTTGTATTCCATCTCTCATTGCCTCTGCGCCACTATTACAAAGCATACCCAAATGATAAAACTGCCCACAGATTAAACCATAATCACTGTTACTTTTAGGGACATTGGAAACCAGTAGATCCACCAATACATCAATCTCTTCAGAGGTTAGTTCTTTTATTGGTGCTAAATCGTCCATATTCAACTCTTCCTCATCTGAGCAATTGCCTGCATGATTTCTTGCTGGGAATGAGACAAGGAAGTTAACACCGAGGGAACTCTTTCTTCGGCGCTCGCGTTGATTTCTTTCTTTACTTGTAGTTCAAACTTTATCTTCCAGGTTTTGTCTTTAATCTTAGAAGCAATCTCATCTAAATCATACGCTGCTCTTTTCGGCTCCCATAATAATCCAGATAAACTATCATTTTGCCAGCGCGGTAAGATATGAATTGCTAATCTTCCAGAAGGATTGTCGTCAGATTCGCCTGAGAAGAGCAGGATATTAGTCCCTTGCGCACGCATGGCTTCAAAGATAGCTCTGCTGGCCTGAAAAGCGGTTTCAAAGAGATGAGCGCTATCCTGCTGGGAAAGTTTTTCGATAAATCTTTCTTCTGTTTTACTATAGACAGTTATTTGTCCTTTAGCGCTTGCTTCATCGGGAAGAAGGCAAAGGATTTTTTCGTCTTCGTATAAAATAGTGGCGGCTTCTGTAGATTTAGTTAGAAAGGACGGGATTATACTTTTACCTGAAGTGCTTGACGGAGGTAGGATTTTTTGTAATAAATCAGAAATGTTCTTTTTATCCTCCTCACTGGTTTTAGTATTTCTCTTAAGCAGGAAATTGAAAAATTTATCTTCTGGTTCCCTGGGAAGAAGATGTAACATGAAATGATAGGACTGCTGTCCAGCTACACCACCCATAGCTATGAAGACATTCATGCCAGTACGCACCATCGCTGATTTAATCGCTTGGCTTAAACCAGGAATCAAGCTAAGCTTATGAGTCAACTCTTCCTTAGAGACATAGGCAGGCATGGGATAATGCTCTTTCAGCATGAAAAGAGTATGCCCTTTTACCGCAGGATAAATGTCAAGCAGCGCAATAGTCTTATCATCTTCAAAAACTTTCTTTGCGTTAGGTATTTCTCCGGAGATAAGCTTACAGAAAATACATTGCTTTTTTTGTTCAGCTAATTGTTGTTTTATTTCAGGTGTGAGTTGCATTTTTATAGGTTATTCAATGATTTAGATCCATTAATAATGGAGTCAACTCCTGAAAGTTTGAGATTATTTTAAAAGGTTTTCCTTGTTCAAGTTTTTTCCGATCATGGAATCCAAATTCTACGGCAATAGTTTTGATATTTAGATGATTTGCTTCCAGAATATCCCCAACAGTGTCAGTTATAAAAACGCAATCATGGTGCTTTAAGTTATACTTATTAAAGAGATATTCAAACTTTTCTACTTTCGAAGTCGAAACTTCAAAACCAAGTATTTCCACGAAGGATTTATCCAAATCATGTTTTTTTAAATAATCATGGATGAACTTTTTGGGAGAAGAAGAATTGATGAATAAGGTATGGGTCTTGCTCAATTCTTTCAAAAGATCAATGACTCCTTGATTTGGGGCAATGGTAGACAAAATAGTAGAATAAGTGGTTAAGAAATCAAAAGTTTCATCTTTAATTTTTTTTGTGGTTTTCTTTTCGTAGATATTCCCTAAAAACCAGCTCTTATATTCTTCTGGAGATAAATCTTCATACTTCATACTAGCTGGGATGTAGCAGGCGCTAAAACTATCAACCAGCACTCCATCAAAATCAAAGACAATTGCCTTAACCATCGTATAAAATAGAACGGGATTACTTCTTCTTAGTCTTCTCGACTTGCTTATTCAATTTAAGTTTCTTAATCAGTTCTTTATAGCGATTCCTGATAGTTACTTCAGTTACGCCGGCAACGTCAGCAACTTCTCTTTGCGTACGCTTTTCCCCGTGAATAAGTGATGCAACATACAAGGCAGCGGCAGCAATTCCTGTAGGACCGCGACCTGAAGTTAATTCGATGTCCCGAGCTTGTTCCAGGATTTCTACAGCTTTGGATTGTGTTTCTGGGCTCAATTTCAATGCGGAGGCAAATCGCGGGATATAATCGGCAGGATTACTAGGACGGATACTGATCTCCAGTTCACGAGTTACAAAGCGGTAGGTTCTTCCAATTTCTTTTTTCTCGATGCCGGAAGCTTCTCCCATCTCATCAAGTGTTCTGGGGATTTCATGACGTCGGCAGGCTGCATATAATGCTCCAGCGACTACAGATTCCATCGATCTGCCCCTTACTAATCCTTTCTGAACAGCAGAACGATAGATACGGGCAGCTTCTTCTTCTACTGATTTTGGCAATCTTAAGTAAGAACTTACTCTTTTCAATTCTGCCAGAGCAACTTTTAAGTTTCGTTCGATAGCAGTGCTGATACGAATATTCCATTTTCGCAATCTAAAGAAGCGATCTCTTTCCCGGTCTGATCCTAATTTATAAAAATCGGCAGTTGTTCCTACTTCTGTTCCTAAACCTTGGTCAAATTGAGTTGCGCTTGACGGAGCGCCAGTTCTTCGTTTACTGTCCTGGCCGCCATCGTCTTCAAAACTGCGCCATTCCTGAGAGAAATCAACCATGCGATCTTCAATAACTAAACCGCAATCACGGCAGATCGTTTCACCTTTTTCAACATCTCGGAAAATATTCTTACTGGCGCATTCAGGGCATTCCTTTAAATTTTTTCGCATCATGGTTTATGCGCCGGCTGTTTTAGAAGCTTGGCTTAAGCGTAATTTTTAAATATATTCTGCAGCTTTAGTTTATAAATCTTTCGGTAATTTATTAAAGAAAAGCTGGAAATGATTACATCGACAGAAAAACGAGCATCGAAACTCCCAAGCCGATCAAAGCGCCGACTATCACTTCTAAAGGAGTATGCCCCATCGAATAATGGAATTTTGACTTCAATTTATGCAATTTTAATAAGCGTTCAATCTGTTTTCCTTCCATGCCCACGGTCCTGCGCACCCCAAATGCATCCCGCAAGACAATTAATGCTAACACTAAACTTATCACAAAAGCAGTAGAAAGCCCTTCAACAAAATAAATTATGCTGGATAAAGAAACCACAAAAGCGGAATGCGAAGAAGGCATACCTCCGGTAACCACAAGATCATGCCAGGTCAGCGATTTATGCCGGAAATACAAGATAATCAACTTTAGCAGTTGCGCACCGAAGCCGGCCAACAAGACCGCTAGAGCAATTTTATTCATTACTGGAAAGAATATGAATGAATTTATATTTGTTACTGGTGATTGGAGATATTAGACTAAATAATTGATTTCAAATTGACAAAGATTATAGCAATTCGGCCATCTTGCGAGCTTGTTTTACAACCAGAACACCGAAGATTTTTGCTTTCCGTAAGTTTACAATGGCTGCGGCGAGACTCTTTTTATTATCCTTAGCCATTTCTAGATTGGCATTCTTAAGATATCTAAGATAATTATCCAAATAATTTATCAGCAAGGCAAATTCTTGTGCTTCTCGTTCTTTCCAATTCTGGAAGAAATGCCTAATGGTAATTTCTTTTATTTTTTGTTCAGAGGAAGTATTTCTCATTGAATCTAACATCCTTTCCAGATGAGTTTTTGACGGTAAAGATTCCAATTCTCCTGGAACGGTCAAAGAGACAATACTTTCAACTTTTTTCACTATATCTCTTACCAGAGGCCTCATCTTAGCAGCAATAAGCTGTTTATCTCTGGCAATTTCGTAATTTTGGATAAATCCCAGCAATAATTTTGTTCTGTTTACTAAAGCTAAAAACTCTCCTTCCTCGCGCCCTTTCAGTCCGGCAAGAAAACCGCTCAGTTTTTCAATTAAATCATATGCAGTCTTACGTTTTGACCGCTGTAAACTTAAATCAGAAATGTTATTACTCTCTTCCAGCAGGGCAATAGCCTCGTCTATGCTTTCCTGAAAAAAATCTTTAGACATTATTTGTAAGCAAGAAAGCTCTTTATTTATGTTTTATGGTTTTGCGGTTTGATTTTTGGTCTTGATAGTTTTCTGAAGTCAAAATCGATCATCAACGGCAGATGATCAGAGAAATGGAATTTTAAAACAGAGTATTTTTTAACTTTTATTTGAGGGGAGGTAAGAATATAATCTAATCTTCTGGTGGGATGCCAGGCCGGTTCGGTCAGCGGCAATGATTTTTTATCAAGGCTGATCAAATCTTTAAGATGAGTTCTCTTCAACAATTCCCTAATTTCCTCTACACCATTAAAAGTATTAAAGTCCCCGACCAAAATGACGGGATTTTTAACTTTGTTGACGATGTTGATCAATTCTTTAATCTGTTTAGCCCTCGCTTTTTTTCCTAAGGCGAGATGAGCAGCGAGCAAGGTCACAGGCTTAGGACACTTCACGGTCGCTTCAATCACCATGCGCTTGGTTCCTTCGTGAAAAACATGGTAGCGCACTTTAGTGAATGGAAATCTTGAAACTAAGGCATTGGCTTGTTTGTTTAGGATAGGGATATGATGAAAAAGCTTTAACCAGCCTTTGAGAGGATATTTCACTTTTTCTACAAAATTAGTAAAGCCTAGTTTTTCTTCTAAAAAACGGACCTCGTCCTCTCCTCTACTGCGTAAAGAACCAATATCTACCTCAATCAAAGCAAGAATGTCTGGATTTAGCTTATGAAGCGCAGTAACCATCCTTCTTTCAAGATTTTTAGGCGGAAAAAAAATTTTCCAAAGCTGGAGGTACTGATACCAAAGGCCTTCCATCCCCTCGCAATATTCAATATTATAAGTGATTAGCTTAACCATAGAACATATAAGCAAAAGAAGTTTATAATAGTTGTTGAGTACCCTGGGGAAGTTACCAGAATTACCATGGTCGATAAAAATCTTCGAAAATTGATCGTAAAAGCGCAGAGTGCGGGCAAGCAAAGCTTAACCTACATCAAAGAAGATATAGAAGAGATAATAAGCCAGAATCTTACTTCAGAACACAGGATCGAAAGTCTGCTGGACCGATTATTGGATTGTCTTTATCTCGGACTAGGCGAAGAGGAATTTAAGAGACTAAACAGTTATTACGCGACCATCAACAAAGAAAACTCAGATTTTTATCAACGTTCCTATCAAGAGATCGTAGAAGAATAGAGAATGATATCTTAAAATTATTTCAAAATTCCGTAACCGCAGGCTTAGCCGAGGACAAGTCACTACGTTCGTGCCTTTCCTAACGGAAAGATTCGGAATCCTATTTTAGGATTCCGTAACCGATCAATCTAAATCTATCCCCTACTCTTCGAGAGATAGTTATTCTATCGCCTGCTTTGGCGCAGATCGGTTTTTTTAGAACACAAATAGTATTTTTCTTAGAAGGATCAACAACTACTCCAACAGTAGCAGCTGAATTACAATTAAGCATCAAAACTTCGCCTTTTGCTAAGGGCTTTACCTCTACTTCTTCCTTTGCTCCAACTACTCGCTCCAGCAATGATGTTTCCAAGCTAACTTGAGAATGGATTGCAGGTAGTTTTCCAGGTAATCCCACTATGGAACCAGTAAGAGAATCTGATTTCACGACCGAAGGATCAAGAGTCGTTCCAATAGCCATGCTTCCGCCGGGCAGGATCTCTTCGACAGGCTCTCCCCCGGAAAAAATCTTGGTTATTCTTGTACGTAAGGGCTTGGCTACTTTTTTGTTTTTCTCTTCCACCATGTAACCAGGACTGACTTCGATCTCATCTCCAACTCTAAATTTTCCTTGTTTTACTGTACCCCCTAAAACCCCGCCAACAAGTTTTTCCGGTTTTACCCCCGGCTTGTTGATATCAAAAGAGCGGGCAACTAACATGATGGGATCTCTGTCAAGATCTCGGGCTGGAGTGATTATATTTTCTTGAATCGCCTTCAACAAAACGTCAATATTTACATTTCCTCGGGCTGAGATTGGAATGATGGGCGCATTTTTGTATTCTGTTGAAGATAAGAAATCTTTGATCTCTTTGTAATTTGCAAGCGCTTCTTCGTATGAAACAAGGTCGATTTTATTTTGAACCACAATCACATTTTTTATGCCGCTGATATGTAAAGCCATTAAATGTTCTTTCGTCTGCGGCTGTGGGCATTTTTCATTTGCAGCAACTAAAAGCAAAGCTCCGTCAACAATAGCAGCGCCGGAAAGCATGGTCGCCATCAATGATTCGTGTCCAGGAGCATCGACTAAAGATATTTTTCGCTGAAATATTGTTTCGTTGTTGCATTTAGGACATTTCAATTTGCTGGTATAATAATGACAATTTTCACAGAAATAGATGCAAAAATCAGCATAACCCAGGCGAATAGTGATCCCTCTTTTCAGTTCTTCAGAATGGGTATCGGTCCATTTGCCGCTTAATCTTTCTGTAAGAGTGGTTTTACCGTGATCGACGTGACCGACTAAAGCGATGTTGAGTTCTGGTTGAACAGTTTTTGCAATTTTTGCAATAGGAACAGGATCTTCTTTTTTAATTTTGACAGCTTTGGGAGCTGCCTTCTTAGACTCGCCGCTGGCAGATTTCTTTTTCGCAACCATGAGAAGCTAAAAAGGCAGTTTCTTTATAAAGCTTCGGGGGCTTGAAAAGAGGAGGGTAAGAAATAAATAGCATAAAAAGGATTTAAAAAATAAAAAGAATAAAGAGGGGAAGAAAAATTATTTCTTTCCCCGTCTTCTTAGATGTTTCAAGTTTTCTTTCATGGCGCTTTTCACTCGCTGTGCTCTTTTTTTCAACAAGCTGCGCACCGTTTTTACTTCTCCTTTACTGGCCACGCCGGATTTCAGCAGAGCCGACTCAAAATATTTTCCTACCGTGCCCATCACTTCTTTGCTGGCTTTATCTGAATTAGCCATCAGCTGTTTAGCTAACTTGAGGCTTTCTTCATCATTGAGTTTTAATTCCGTTTTCACTTTTGAAGCGACTCTTTTAGCTTCGGTTAAACTCAATAAACCTAGGCCGTAGCCGGTTTTAACAATTGTTTTCAATTTCTTTTCCATATTCAAACCTCCTTTTTATGAGTGATAATAAAATAAAACAAAAGAAGTAAAGCCGTCACAAACATCACCAAGCTTACGGGAATACCCCAGATAACAGTTCTACCTTCAAGATAAAAGAGTAAGGCCGAAGAGATGATAAGAGCAGAAATAATGATACCGATCACTCTCTTCCGATTAACATATTCAAATTCTTGTTCTAATTCTTTCAATTGAGAAATATCGATCTGGGTAGGCCGTTCTGGTTCTTCCAATTTCTGCATAATTCTAAGCAGATGTTCAGGAAGATCTTCCAGCAATTCTTTTTGGCTCCATAATGTTCCGGCTATTTTTTTAGCTACTTTAGTCGGAGTATAGGTTTCCTGTAAATATTTTTCCGTAAATTCATCTAGCCCTTCAGAAACTTTAAATTGCGGATACAAGCTTGCTGCTAAGCCTTCCGCCTGGAAGAGCGACTTAGCCATTAAGACGTGGTTGGAATCAAAAATAACGCCATGTTGGGCTCCTTTTCCAATAATTTCATACAATGCTTTGCCGATGCTCTTCTCGCTAATGGAACTTTTGTAGACTTCTTCCAATATTGATCTGGTTTCATTCTTGAAAGCTGGAAGGTCGGCTTTGCTGGTATCCTTAGCTAAGGAAACTATGATATCAATGCTCTTACTGGGATCTTTATCATTCACGGAGGTGATGAAACGGATAACTTTTTTTCGGTCAGTAGGATTTAATTCTCCGACGATGCCGTAATCGATGTAGGCTAGCTTGCCATTTTTTTGGACAAAAATATTTGCAGGGTGCGGATCGGCATGAAACAATCCATGCAGCAGAGCTTGTTCTAAAATAGAAGTGAAATAAGTCATAACCAGGGTTTTGCGATTAATATGATATCTCTCCAGAGCAGCATAATCATTTATCTTTACGCCCTCTACAAAATCCATGGTTAAAACACGCTTAGAAGAAAAAGCTGGATACATCTTGGGGATAAATAGGCGATGATTATTTTTTAATTTCTCTCTCAAGATAGTTGCATTATGCCCTTCAATTTCGAAATTTAATTCTTTTCTGGTCCAGAGAGTAAATTCCTTAACCACATCAACCGGGTGATAATTTTTAATTTTAGGAAAATGCTTCTCCAGGGTGTGAGCAAGATGAAAGAGGATATCTAAGTCCGTATCGATAATTTCTCGGAGGTTCGGCCGCTGTACTTTTACTACTACTTTTTTTCCCGACTTAAGAGTTGCTTTATGCACTTGAGAAACCGATGCTGAGGCTAAAGGCTTTTTGTCAAGGGATTTGAAAATTTTCTCTATTGGCCTCTTAAGATCTTCTTCAATAATTTTTTTAGCCTGGCGGTAGGAAAATGGCGGAACATGATCCTGAAGTTTTTCAAATTCTTCAGAATATTCTTTAGGGACTAAGTCTGGACGCAGAGAAAGTAATTGGCCGAACTTGACGAATGTCGGGCCCAACCGTTCAAAGGCTCTTCGCAATCTGACTGCTTGCCGCTGCTTGTTTGAAAGCGGCAGAGTAGGTTTAATACGTTTATGCCAGGGCAAGTTCGTTTGCAACGGAGTTTTGCTGATATAGTAGCCCAAACCCTCTTCAACGAAAATAGCGATTATCTCTTGGAGTCGTTTGATGTCCTTAACTGGAAGCAATTAGATCTACCTCTTTTTGTTATACTAAGGAAAAATAGTATATAAGAGTTTTGCTAGAAGTGGCTTAGTGGAAAAAGTCATTGCAAGAGTCGTTGCAACAATAATTAAGCTTCTTGTTTCTTAAGCCTAGTCATGTATCCAGCGATGATATTACGGATCTTCTTACTTCCACCGCGAGTATATTGGTTAGTCAAGGTCTTATTCTGCTCGAAATCAGTGGTAAACTTTTGACCGTGAAGATTTAAGAGCTCTTTGGTCTTCCGCTTGATCATAGTGGTTTTAATTCTTCCCATATCACAGGTAGGGAAGGAGGCTATTTATAAAGTTTTCTGAGGTTCCGGCTTAGTCAGAAAGCTGCCGAGTATGTGAAAAGTTTAAGTAAGAGAATCAATTTCAAAGGAAAAATGAGCATAAAACAGGATCAAGCCCAGTTTGATCGAAAATTAAAAAAATTAAAAAAAGAGGGGCTCAAAAAATATTTCAGTTCTGAATCAATTATTGTACCGCGACCGCATGGAAAAAAACTCCAAGTACCTATTCGTAATTTAGATATTCCTCGGTTCCGTTTCGGATTAAATGATACTGGCGGTGTAGCGCAGGGCGATGGAGAAGAGGGTGATCCAGTTCCGGGAATGAACCGTGGTATGGGAAGAGGACCCGGCCATGGTTCTGGTACCGGAGAGCATGATTTTACTGAGTTAAGCTTGGAAGAGGCAGCCGAGATGTTGGGTGAGGAACTGGAACTGCCTAATCTTTTAGATAAATTTGAAGGAAAGGTAGGCGCAAAATCCTATAATCGATACACCAGCATACAGCGAGTCGGGCCAGAAGCGTTGCGCCATGGTAAGAGAACTTTCCGCCAAGGTCTTCTGCGCGGGATTACCAGCGGTGATTATAATCCTGATGATCCACGTATAATTCCCATCCACAATGATAAGAGATACAGATCAGCGAAGGAAGCAACCAAGCCATCTACAAAGGCAGCAGTGATTTATCTTTTGGATTATTCGGGATCGATGTACAATGTGATTGATTTTCTACAGAATGTCGGCTGGTGGGCTGACGCCTGGATCAAAAAACATTACGACAGTGTTGTCCACCGCTATGTGCAGTATGATTCCGTGGCCCAAGAAGTTGCGGCTGAAAATTTCTATTCTGTCCAGGCCGGCGGCGGAACCGATATGCGTGCTGGACTTTCTTTGGCAACAAAAATTGCCAAAAGTGATTTCCCAGAGTCAGAGTATAATCTCTATTTGATACACTTTACTGACGGCGATTGTTACGGGATAGAGGTCAGTGAAGAATATGTCGAACAATATCAAAGATGGGTTGAGGAACATCCCGAATTAGAAGATGAATTTGAAGCTCCGGAAGCAGGAAATCCGCTTACTGATTTTCTCATTCCGCGTTGCAGCGCCCTTTTTGTCTGTGAAGCAGGAGCTTATTATAATGGAATGATTAATTTTGGAGGCTTTGAGATGGGCGGTAATTACAGCGATCTGCTGCAAAATTTGACAAAAACAAGGCCTTCGCTGGAAGCAAAGGTACGCTGTGTTTCATTCACTGACGAAGAAATAAAAGAAGGAAAGGGCGAAAAGATCAAAGAAACCTTGACCCATTGGTTTAAATAGACCAGTATACTGATAAGTAATATTTATATATTAACATACTATTAATTGATTATGGTTATTCTCATTGACCAACAGAATCTGCCTGAAGACATCTACAAAGTTATTTTTGCTACTGAACAACAAGAGATTGTAGCTAAGATGCTCATAAAATATATGGCAGAAAATGATGGGGAAATAGGAAAAACCGAGATGGGTTTATTTGCCAGCAATCTTCATGAAGGAAAAGCGATTATTAAGGAAAAAGGCAAATCGCCATTACAGCAAGAATCGCGAATGTCTTATAATAAGAGACAGTTTTACGATCGGATCCTTACCCCTATGCGGGGAATGGGATTGATAGAATATGATCTATTCAAAAAAACATACAAGCTTTCTGATAGGTTTAACAGACTTATGATTAAAATTGGTTTGCTTTGGCTGAGAGAACTAGAGAGAATAAAAAATCAAAAATAAACATACTCGTGCTTCAACTTATGTTTTTTGATAAAATTACTGGCGCATGGTTTGCCGCACTAAATTAGCTTTTCGCGTTTCTTCGATTAAATTTTCCAACATCTCCAAAATTTGATGAGGATTATCGATATCTTTGAGTTCAAGATTGCTGTTTCCAACCTGTAGGTGAACTGTTCCAAAACCGAGAAGCCGTTGTAGTGCACCCTGCCTAATATTGAGATCAGGAATAAACCCAAGCGGTTGGTAATAGACATTCTTTTTTCTAATCTTCAGCACACCTTTGGTAACAGATAATTTTGTGGGCATGATTTTATATCGATCACCAAAATATCGTCGTAATTCTGTTCCAGCCAGACCAATAAATCCTAGTCCAGAAAGCAAGTAAGTTATACTTTCAGGCAGGTCAATTTGTTTTATCAAACCTATAAGCAGAAGCGCAAGCAGAAAAAACCCACAAGTATATTCAACTAGAAAGGCTTTTCGTGAATGACGTAAAGTCATAAGAACTTTATCATTAGCCTCTTCCATCTGAGAGAGGAGGGTTTTTTCCCAAGTAAAGTCCGGATCATTCCGGCCAAAGTGCCCATAAGCGGCTGTTTTTCGATAAATCGGCCGCCGTAACTGTAATTGTTCAATAATCGCTTTTGGACGGAAATCAAAGTGCTTTTTCACGGCTTCTACTATTTTTTCTTCCGGAATTTTATTGGTTCCAAAGGTATTAACAAATATGCTTACCGGCGCAGCTATACCGATGGCATAGGCAACCTGAACCTCGCAACGGTCAGCCAAACCGGCAGCAATAATATTTTTTGCTACATATCGAGCATAGTACGCTGCGGAGCGGTCTACTTTGGTGGGATCTTTGCCAGAATTATGGCAAACAAACCCATTAGCAGTAAAGGTATGTGAATAGGGTATGTTTAAGTCGTAGGTATGGGCAAAAGAAGGAATTTTATTTTTAATAGGAGAGTAATAGTGCTCCATGAGTATTAATTCCTGCAGTTCTGTAAAATCTTTCTCAGCATTCAACAATTGTCCATAGGCATCGATAAATTCCCTCGCTTTCTCATAAGTCAATTCTTTAGTGGCTTTGCCTTCTGAACTTCTGGTCAGGCGACCAATTTTACAAAAATCTTTTTTCTGTTCAGATAATGGCAATTTCTGAAATAACCGAATTATTCTTTCTCTTTGATTTGGAATAATCTGCAAATCTCTTTTAGCTGGAACATTTTCATCTAAAGTTTTTTGTTTTCTGGAGAGTCCAAAACCAATATGTTCCTTAAACAATTGAACACTCTTGCTTCCTTTTATAGTAACATCATAGCGAGTGTGCACCGAATTAATTTTCCTTCCTCCGATGTATCCCTTTTTTTCAGTCATTGAAACTGTAAATATTTTTGAAATGATGCCAAAATTAAGTAATAGCAACTGAACTTCTTCAGCCAATCTTCGGCTGGTCGTAGCCAGATGGATTCGAATGGTATTCTTATTTCTTCCATCAATGCGCACGCTTCCGTCAGTATCGAAAAGTCCTCGTAAGAAAGCTGCATAATTTTCTTTTGAAGCGTTAAAAATCGCCCGTGGAACAGTTTTCTCAAATGATTTGGCATTGGTGAGCCCTAAATGTTCTAAATATGCTCGCAATTCAACTCCACCAAGATAGGCCCAGTGACCATAAACTTTACCTTCCTCACCAGAAATTTGGCGGTAGATTCTCTGGACAATATTCTGCATTTCCGTTTCACAGACACACAGTTTTATGGATCCTCTGTCGGTGCATAGGCCATCGCCGATTAGCAAACCCAATAGATACGCATAGTTCTCGGTTAGAGTTTCTGGAAACGTGTATCGCTTGACACGACGAGGAGCTGTTCCTTCTTTATGAGTGAATTTAAATTTTGGTATGACATTATCGCCAAATAACCTATTTTTAGTCTGAATTGCAATTCTGTCTCCAGAAGATATTTTTTCAACCGGTCTCCATACATAATTTCCGTTTTGATCAATTATCCTGAAATTATGATTCAAAGTAGCTTCAACTTGATATCCATCTTCAGTTATAAGAACTTCAGTTATTTTTACGCCATTATCATACCAAGCACCAGCAGGCATGGGATGTACGTCTGTTTTTACCAGCAATCCTTTTTCACCTATTTGCTGACATTTGCTGATTTTAAACAGTCCTTTTTCAGTATTGATTAAAGAATTGCCGGCAAGACAAAAAGCCCCGCCGCCATGACGGCCGTAGCCGCCGTAAGTGTCAACAATAATTTTTCGGCCGGTTACGCCAGCGTCACCGACTGGACCGCCAATAACAAATGCGCCGGTTGGATTAATGAAATATTTAGTGTTTTCATCGATCCATTCATAGCAAATCGGCTTAATTATTTTTTCGATAACATCACGACGAAGATTTTCCCGGCTGACATCAGGATGATGCTGAGTGGAAACAACCACTGTATCTACTCGTTTAGGCACACCATTTTCGTATTCAACTGTAACCTGCGATTTTCCGTCAGGACGCAGATACCAGAGTTCACCACGTTTTCTCGCGCTTGCTATTCGCTGAGTTAATTTATGGGCAAGCATGATCGGCAAGGGCATATACTCCGGAGTTTCGTTGCTAGCATATCCGAACATCAATCCTTGATCTCCTGCGCCTTGTTCTTGGTATAAGCCAGCATTTTCATCAACACCTTGAGCAATGTCTGGTGATTGTTCAGAAAGAGCAACTAAGACTCCGCAGGTCTCTCCGTCGAAACCTAATTCTGGTTTGTTGTATCCAATACTTTTTACTGTTTCACGGGCAATTTTCTGCACGTCGATTATTGCTGACGTCGTAACCTCGCCTGCTATGACCACAAAGCCGGTCTTAGTAAGGCATTCTACTGCAACTCTCCCGAAGGGATCCTGTTCTAAAATTGCATCAAGGATTGCGTCGGAAACTTGGTCGCAGATTTTGTCTGGATGTCCTTCGGTAACACTTTCAGATGTAAAAAAATAATTTGTATTCATATGATCCACCTCATGGTTTATTTAAATTGGGAATTAATAAAGTTAGTGAAATAATGCTCTTTTGATTTTTCATCTATACTTCCCAAAAGTATTTCTTGTATCATTCGGAGCAAAGGGAAGGTTCTGTCTTTTTTTTGCAGATTCCCTACTTTTGTAAATGGAAAGATCATAGAATATTTGTGCTAATTCCGCCATCTCTTCTCCAGCAATTGTTCCTTGCAAAGCTTCTCCATGCTCAGTAAAATATCCGCAAAGGCCCGAAAGCGATATTTCTCCTTTGCTCTCTTGGTTAGCAATTGTAAGCACATCAATGATAGCATTTTGGGCATCGCGTACTTCTGCGGGATCCCTATCTTCGGTAGCCACTAGATTACTCAGTACATCATCGATAATCCGCTGGGCCGATTCTGGAATTCTTGCGTATATTCCGGTTGTTGATCTCATTTCTTCCTCCATATTGGTATTTATTTTATTCACGATCTATTCTTAATATAAACTTTCTTGCAAATATTATTCCTTTAAGAATAATCATCTGGGGAATAAATATCAATACCCTTATTCCTTTGGTAATATTTATATAGTCAAAATCAATTTCGAGAATCATGATGGAAATCCAGAACATTAAGAAAATGCGCCAGGCCTTAGGGTTAACCCAGCACCAATTTGCAAAACAGGCAAGTGTCTCCCAATCGCTGATCGCAAAGATAGAATCTGGGAGAGTTGACCCTGCCTATTCTAAAGTAAAACAAATCGAAGAAGCTCTACATCTGCTCTCTGCCAAAAAAGAGTTATCTTTGGATGAGATCATGACCAAAAAAATCATCACGGTTAAACCTTCAGAGAAAGCTGCAGAAGTTATTAAACTTATGAACCGGAAAAATATTTCTCAAATTCCGGTTGTGGAGAGAGATAATATCATAGGAGTAGTAAGTGAATCTTCCGCATTGGCGCACGCGGAGAGATTAAAAAATAGTACAGTGGCAGAAATAATGGATGAAGCTCCGCCAATTGTTCCCCAGACTACCAGCATTTCAGTAGTTTCAAGTTTATTAAAACATTACTCTCTGGTCTTAGTAAAAGAGAAAGGCACCCTAGTAGGGATTATCACCAAGGCAGATTTACTACGGAAAGCGTTCATTTAGCTTGAAAAAATTGGTTTAAAATAAATCAGTTCTTATCCAAAGCCTGAAAGGCAAGAATATCTTCAGTCCTTAGTTTCTGTCTTTTCTTTATCTTTTCTTGCACTTCGGCAGTTTTTTCCTTTATCTGCTGGCTGAAAGATTTCTTTTCTTCATCGCTAAAGATCTTGCCAAGTTCTTTAACTCTGGAAAAAGTCTCTTCCAAGGGCTTTTTCATTTGTTCATGTTGATTTTTGAGTTCAAAATACTTTTGAGCTAGCGATTTTTCTTTTTCACGTAATTGGTTAAGCTCCTGATAGAGAGCAGTAAGCTGTTCATGCTTGTTTTGCGACAGAATCGCAGTATCCTGCACTTCTTGATGGGATTGCTGCGCTTTTCTGCGATGTTCTGCTGCCTCGACAGCTGCGTTGTGGATGTCTTTGGAAATTTCTCCCAGCTGAGTCAATCTCTTATAATCTACCTGGAGCAATTTTATTTTTTTCCTGATTTTCTCTTCTTCAGGAAAAGGCATGACTTCCGTTTCCAGCTGGTGTTCTAATTGCGCCATGATCGCTTTGATCCTAGAAGGATTTCCTTTAAGTTCTGCTTTTTCTGTCAATTCTTTTTTCTTTTGGTCAGCTTCTTTTTTATGAGTAAATTTTTCCTGCATAACGAGATTCAATTTATTCCTTTCCTGTTTTAATTCCTGCACTTTTTTAGTTAGATTATCTCGTTCCTGCTTAATGGAGTTAATTTTGGCTAAAGCAGATTTGATCGATTCTTTCGCAGAACGCAGCTGGCGGAAATATTCTTCTTTTTCAGCGTGTATAGAAGCAAGTTGCGAACGCAGCATAGAAAATTCTTTTTTCTTCTCTCGGAATTCCGTTCGAAGTTCAGACACTTGGTGGTGGTTGGCTTCCATATCTTTGTAGAGATAAAAATAAAAAAAATTAAAGAAAAATTAAGAAAGACTTAGCCAAATAGCGCGCCCAAACCTGCAGCGGCAGATTCTTCAGCTTTTTTGCCATCTTCTTTCTTCTTTTCTTCTTTCTTAGCTTCCCCGGCAGGAGCAGCACTAGCAGCAGGCGCAGCGGCGACTGCGGTAACAGTAGCGGCTTTCTGGACTGCTTCTTCGATATTGACACCTTCAAGAGCAGCCACTAGAGCTTTTACTCTCGCTTCGTCAACATGAACTCCAGCTGCGCTTAAGACTGCCTTAACGGCATCAGTGGTAATGCTCTTACCTGCTTTGTGAAGCAACATTGCGGCGTAAATGTATTCCATTTTTGTTTTCCTCCAAATATTTAATTTTGTTTTTTAATTTTATTTATCCTTACTTATAGATTGGCTTCCCTCTTTAAGGAGAGAGCTTGCCTTTCTGAACGTGCAATTATTTCGTCACTGGTTTCTTTATTCACGATTGCGTATTCTACTCCTACCGCTTTTGCCTCGCGGAAAGCTTTCTGTAATAATATTTCCGTAGTTTCTGATGTAGGATAGGCTGCTTCTACCGCTAAATTCATAGCCCAGGTAGCAGCCTGAATCACATTCTGAGTGTACTCTTTCTCGTCGATATGCAATTGTTTAGCATCAAATACTAATCCCTCTTCCCAAACTGCAACTAAGTTCAAACCAACTTCCATGGGTTTGATGTCGAGGCGCTTTAAGGTTTCTGCAACTTTTGGAGAGATAACATCTCCTTCCTTAGCGACGGTAGTATCCTGGATCACTTCCAGTTTTCCCGCATTTACTTTAGTTTTGATACCGACAGCGGCTAATTCTGAAATGATCGGCCCTGGCGCAAAACTGGTAGGGCCCGCTTTTACAATGATGTCTCTGGGCGCGGTCTGGCCTGCTTTTGCCGGAGCTTCAGATTTATTTTTTTCGATAAGCGCATTAAGAGCAAAAGGATTGTCCTTGGTAAAGAGTAAGGCAGGCATTCCTCGGATTTTTTGTTTTAATTGCTGCAGATTTTCTTTTTTTGATTGGTCAAGAGCAAGCTCCAATAATTTCTTCTTGGTCATGCTTAGCTTAACGCCTTTTTGCTTGAGCATGGCGCGCATGGTTTGTAATTGCTGAGCAGGTAAATTTTGTAAATTAAGTACCCCGACAATAGGATATTGGTCAATGTCTTTAATCAACTGCTGTACAAGTTGTTTTTTTTGTTGGCTGACCATTTTCTATTTATTATTTTATATTATTTTATTATTCTCTTACCTTATACTTTCACTGGTTTTCCCATACTCAACTTTAACATGACGTTCTTAATATTCTGCGCTTCATTAGGCAACTGTTTGATAGTAGCTTGGTAAACAGTCAAAATATTATCGATGATTTGATCTTCTGGCTGGTCTTCTTTTCCGACATGGCATTGTACATTGGTTCCTTTCTTCGCGCTAAGGCGCACAGTAGTAGCAAGTTTCTTTACCAATGGTTCAAGGTTAGCGTTGGGAGGAACAACACATCCTAACTTAGGGTTAGGCATTTTTCCTCGAGCGCCGAGAGCTTTACCGAAAATAGCTGCTAGTTTTGGCATAAGAGTAGCTTGAGCGATAAAATAATTATAATTCTGGGCTAGGCTTTTGACTTCTTTTTTGTCTTTATATTTTTCAAAATCAGTTTCACGAATCGATAGATCACAGAATTTAGCCGCTTGTTCAACTAGTTGTTGATCAACAAAAGCAGCAGTCTTGATCTTTTTTCCTCGAGGGTAATGAAGAGTGACAAAGAGATCAACTGGATGTTGTTTGACATCATGATCTTTAAGATTGATGACTAAATCGTAAGATTGGACAAACTTGCGTTTAGGCTGCTTCTGTAATTCCTGTAGCGCTTTTTGGACTTGTTCTTTGTTCATAACAACCTCCCACTGGGCAGAATTCGGTTCATCATGATCAGAGCCGAGCCAGTGGTATTATTGGTTTGACTGTTGGGGACGGAGCTTATTTATAAAGATTTTGGAAAAAATTGGCTCTGTCGAAAAAGTCAGTTAGCGCTTGGAGGGATACAATGAAGGAGCGCTGCAGTGATCACCTTTAAATATTATAAGGAGGTTTGGAAGAAGATATCCAAAAAATGAGGATTATTATTGTCAATCTCATAACCGCTTCTGGAATGTATCTCTGATCTCATTAACCTTTTTTTCGTTTAATTTGATAATAATTGACTTACACTTAACTAAAAATTCTGGAGCTTTCTGAATCATCTTATGGTATTGTTCGTCTGGAACAGTCCTATCAATGTAATACTGGGAATCAACTCTTGCTTTCAAAGATTTTTCCATAAAATCAAATTCTGATTCTTGAAAATAATCTTTAAGGAATCTTTTTGCAAATTCAATAGTACAGGAGTGAATTTCACATTTTATGCCGATCTTCATCAAAATAGCATAAAGCGAAAAGTAGATGGTGAAATATGCGGTTGAAATCTTCCAATCTTTAATAATGTTCACTCGCATTGACTCAAGAGCTTCTTCAGCTTTCTTAATGTAGGCATTGGCAAGATCTGAATTCGGCTCAATTAAACTTAATCCTTCTTTCTTCCCTGCGCACCATTTTATCTTATCCATCCTTGAAAACCACCCGTATAAATTGCTCTACATTAACAAAAACCACGTGGTTTTTTAAAACTTCTTTCAGAAGAATGTCTTTGGTCAAATTTTTCTCAAAAGTTTTTAGGGGATAGCACCTTACACTTATTTCTATGCCTAAATTTTTTGAAACTTTTGTTATCTCATCTTGGTTATAATCACCAGCGACAAAAATATCCAAATCAGAACCTTCTTTTTCTAATCCTTTGACATAACTTCCAAAAATAACCGCAATTCCGCTGATATGGGGGATTATTTTCTCTATGATTTCCTTAATCAAAAGTCTTTTTTCTAAAAAGGCGATTGCCTTGTATTGTTCTACCAAAACGAGATACCTCTTAGTAAACTCACTGGGATTTATTTTATAAGTCTTGATTTTTCCTTTAGTTTTTGATTCTATAATCCCTTTATCTTCTAAATCTTCAAGAATAAGCTGTGCGGTTCTGGGGCTTATTTTTAACAATCTCTCAACTTCCCTAATGTAGTACTCTCTCCTAAAATCATTGGTAAATAGGGATAAGACTTGTAAGCTGTTCTCGGTTATTCTAAGTTTATTATACATACGTATGATAAATAATACTGTAGATATATAAATCTTTTTGTGGTTTTATTGTAGGGTATTATGGGGGAGATATTCAGAAAATGGACTAACCTAATTTCTTTCGCATCTTTGCCATTAATCCCTGCAGGGTAGACCTGTTTGAACCCCATTAACATAACAAGAATAAAATTAATAGAAATAGAATAAAACTAAATAAAACGGGATTTAAATAAATATTTTAAGATTGAATTTCCCTTTTTGTTAATAATTATTAATTTTTAAAGAAAGATTTATAAACCATTTTAGCTCTACCTGCTCATTTGAAAAAAGAGGGAAAAGAAGGTGTATTATTTGATACTATCTTAACTAGGTTAAGTTCTCAGCAATTGTTAAAAGCAGTATTGCAAAAACTCCAGCAGGAACAGAATTTGCAGCTTCCGGATCTGATCAAAACTTTTCAAGAAGCAAAGCAGGAAGCGCAGCTGCCGTTGTCGATTTTTTCTCATTCGCTGGAGCCGGCAGAGGCGCTCTATAAGTTCCTCAAAGAGAACGAAGGGTTTTCTTTTCAGCGGATAGCGCAGACGATGAAAAGAGATCAGAAAAGCATCTGGGCTACCTATCAGAGAGCGCAGGAAAGAAGAAACCAAAAATTTCTGGTGAAAGAAGAAAAATATCTGCTGCCGCTTTCGATATTCAATAACCGTTCTTACAGTTTTCTTGAAAGTGTTGTTTTCTATCTGAATTCAGCTTATCATCTTTCCAATAAAGAAATTGCGAAACTGCTGCGCAAAACTCCGAATACTATTGCCGTACTCATGAAACGAGCCAGAGATAAACATGAAGCTAGATTATAATTTAGAAGCATTGAACTTGAGAAAGAGAGCAGTAGAGAGAGCTGCGAAAGCAGTAGCGCTGAAACTGGAAAAAACTCTTTACTTGTATAATATCGAAAAAGAGAAGCGAAAATCTGCAGCAGTCAAGCAGCTGCGGGTTTTGCTGGACTATGAAACCAAAGAATTAGAAAGGGCGAAGGCAGAGCTGCGGGAGATCGCAGTGAAGATGATTCTGCTGGAACAGGAAAAGCAAAAACAGGCCAAGACCAGGATGAGAGGAATAGCAGTATTGCTGATCTTCTCTCTGGCATTTGCAGGGTTGATGGCGCAATATGGGCTGCGCGATGATGTAACGCAAGAATTTATTGATACTTCAAATGCTCCAAGCTTTTCCATTACCGATAAATTCCTTGCCTTCCTGGAAAAATTAGATCACTACCGCAGCGATAATTCCCTTACCGGGGCAATAGTTGGAATTCCTGTTGGAAATTGTCGTGAAGAGAGAAGTTGTGTGAATGAAACAATTACTGCTTGTAAAAATGAAACGGTGCAGAGATGTGATTCGGTTTGTGTAAATGAAACGATTGAAAATTGTTC
>JACPIL010000055.1:0-6690 GCA_016188105.1 Candidatus Woesearchaeota archaeon
CAGAAACTTTTCCGGTCTTGGTATTTTTCAATTTCACACCATTTACTTTCTTGCCATCACCAAGAATTTCGACTACTTCGGTATCCCATACCACATTACACTTCGGATTCTTGAAAAAGCGATCCTGCATGATTTTAGACGCCCGAAAGGAATCTTTTCGATGGATAACTGTAACCTTAGTTGCAAACTTTGTTAAGAAATTTGATTCTTCCATGGCAGAATCCCCGCCGCCGATAACTACTACTTCCTTTCCCTTAAAGAAAGCTCCATCGCAGGTAGCGCAGGTAGTTACACCTCGGCCTTTATACTTCTCTTCCGAAGGAATGCCTAGCCATCGCGCCGATGCACCAGTAGCGACAATCAGAGTTTTTGTCTGTACCTTCTCACCACCGATTAAACTTAATTCAAAACCACCTTTTATTTTCTTGAATTCAGAAGCGATATCCACTTTAAAGCGAGTGCCAAACTTCTCGGCCTGTTTTTTGCACATCTCTACTAACGCAGGGCCTTGCACTCCTTCCGGAAATCCAGGGAAATTCTCTACATCTGTAGTTAAGGTAAGTTGCCCACCATCTTCTGGGCCAGAAATTATCAACGGATTCAAGTTAGCTCGCGCTGCGTAAATAGCTGCAGTGCAACCCGCGATTCCCGTTCCAAGGATGACTACTTTTTCCATAAGAAAAGAAAAGAAAATGAGTATTATTTAAAGGTTTGCGGGTTTTATTTCTCCTCGTCGATAAACTTTTGAATTATTTGGATATCCATCACTTTCTGTCTAAAATCCCCCTCACATAGGTTATTATTTTTAGCCCAGGCTTTTCCCATAGAACCGTAGTGTTCACTTACAATGGAGGCAGCACGAGATTCCAGATTTAAACAAATGGCTGATGCTGCACTTAGAGGCATTTGGTATAATCTCCCTGAATCGGTCCAGTTTTGTTCCTGATTAGTATGACCACACCATGGTTGAGCAGCAAGTCCTTTTTCTAATCTAAGCACTGGGTAATCATCTGCTAGTTGCTTAGTTTCCACCAAGTTTTTCTGACAAACTTCATTAGAATTATCCTCCGGACAACTCAATAATCCAACACTCAATGCAAGACTGTATGCAACATTTTTCATTGTTTTACCACCTAAAATTCTACTCTTTCTCCTGATTTCCCATCAAATAATACGAAAGTAATCGCACACCTGAACCTGTTGCTCCCTTACTAAGATACGCACCATCAACCATCCAATACGCTGAACCGGCAATATCCACATGCGCCCATTTGGCTTTCTCTACAAACTTTGCTAAAAACACGCCCGCAGTGATTGAACCTGCTTCGTATCCCTTTCCTTTTGTGGAAATGTTATTCAAATCTGAGATAGATCCATCCATCCAGTCCTGATATTCTTCAAAGAATGGCAGCTCCCAGACTCGGTCTCCAGAAACTTCTCCAGCATCTTTTAATTTTCCCAGCAGCTCTGTATCAGTGCCCATCACTCCAGCTGCGTAATATCCAAGCGCAACAACACATGCGCCTGTCAAAGTTGCTAAATCAATCATTACCTCTGGAGCATACTTCGCTTCTGTATACGCTAACGCATCACACAACACTAATCGTCCCTCTGCATCAGTATTTCCTATCTCAATGGTTTTACCATTATACGCCCGAACAATATCGCCAGGATGCTGCGCAGTGGCATCAACCATGTTTTCACATAATGGCATGACTCCTAACAAATTTTTCTTAATTTTCAATTCTGCTGCAACTTTCACTGCTGCCATCACTGCTGCAGCCCCAGCCATGTCCGTTTTCATGTCTTCGATGTATTTAGTCGGCTTCAAGTTATAACCGCCGCTATCAAAAGTAATTCCTTTTCCCAAAAAAGCAGTATACTTTCCTTTCTTAGAACCAGTATACTCTAGAACCAATAGTTTAGGCGGATTCTGGCTTCCGGCATTAACTCCCAGTAAAGAACCCATGCCTTCCTTCTCCAGCTCGGCTTTATTCAAGACTTTTAATTTCACAGAACCATATTGGCTAGCCACCTGCTTAGCCATCTTTTCCATGTATTCGGAATTAACAACATTGGCAGGTTCATTTACTAAATCACGGACCCAATTGGTTGCTTCGACGACAACTCTTCCTACCTTTAATCCTTCACTAAAATCATTTCCGCCGTTCCATTGTAATGAAACCATGCTAAGGGGTTTTTTCTTCTCCTGTTTATCCTTTGCCAAATATTTATTAAAATTATAATTTGCTAACAATAATCCTTCTGCAGCCGCTCTTCCCAGCAACTCGGCGTCAGCGCCAGTTTTAACTTTTTCTACTACATTAGTACAGAACGAAGAAAACGACCAGCCTTTTGTGGTGGTAACCATTTTTCCCAGCGCTTGGCGAACTTTTTCCACACTAAAGTCTTTCTTTTCTCCTAATCCAACCACCGCGACTTTCTTGTAAGAGTGAGAAAATTTCGCCCCATAAATGTCTCCAAATTTTCGTGAAAAAGCTTTTCTAGTCATTGCTTCCTCAACTTCTTCGGCTAATTCTTTACTGAAAGATTTCCCATTATCCTTATCCTCCTCAAACAAACCTAAAAAAAGTACATCCTGTGTTTTATCCAACTCTTTAGCTATAGTTATTTTCATATTTCCCCACTCCATTTTTTTGCTTTCTGAACTGATCCCATTAAGAATATCTTTCAGATTTAACATTCCTCAAGATCACTCCTTTTTTCATTAAAAACTCTTTGGTTTCCAACACTAACTCCTTTAAACCGCAAATATAAAAAGTTTTGTTTTCTACATTATCGGGAAGATGTTCTTGTACTCGACCGGTAGCTCCATTCCATTTTTCTCTGGTCAAGGTAGGAATATAGGTGAAGTTTGAGTGCTTTTTCGCCAATTGTTCGAATTCTTGATGTAGAAAAAGGTCTTTTTTCTCTTTGACACTGAAAATCAAGACAAATTTTTTATTCTTAACATTAGCAAGATGTTCTTTAAGCATGCTGTAGAGGGGCGCAACTCCAGTTCCCCCACCGACCAGCCATATTTCCTTGTTCTTATCATCTTCCTCAAACACAAAATGGCCCAATGGGCCTTTTATTTGGAAAGAATCGCCTTTTTTAGCCTTTTTCAAAACTTCTGAAGCAAAACCTCCATCTACTATTTTGATACACAAATCTATTTTACCCTTCTGGGAAGGCGGGCTAAGAATGGAATAAGATTTTAGTCTAAATTCGGTTTCTTTTTCCAACCGCAAAGTTATAAATTGCCCGGCATGGAAGCTGAATTCTTTAGGGGCGCTGAAAGATAGCAGAATAACATCATCAGTCAGCTTTTTGTTCTCGAGTACGGTTGCCGTAAAAGTATGTAGGGGCATTTATGCAACACTATTATTCACCTTTAAAAAAGTTCTGGAAGAGAAATATTTAAAAAACAGTTTGTTATTTGGAAAATAATGATTTATCCTTGCTCTTATAATAATTTACTCTATTGCTTTGAAAAAAGAGCTTTGCCAAAAGTTGGGCCAATTACTCCGGAAATTCGTGAAAAGATTGTTGAGGCTTACAAAAGATATGGGAGAGAGATGGAGCCCATCTTGAAAGTTTTAGAAGATTGCTCAAGAGTAACTCATCATGATTTATCCATCACTATCAACAGCCCTGAACCTAAATATCTAAAATCTGAATAAACACTCTTCTAAATCAACTTTCCCATCTTTAAAGGTTACCTTTTCTCTCTTCAACAGCATTTCCTTTTCAATTATTTCCTTTCCCTGCAGACAACCCTTGAATCCACCAAGATTTCCATCGCTCTTCACCACCCGATGACATGGGACGATCGGCGCATACGGATTTTTCTTCAGAACTTGCCCAATAGCTTGATAGCCCTTCGTACCTAGTGCAGCAGCAATTTCTCGATAAGTAGTTACTTTCCCTTGCGGAATTTGTCGACAAAGCTTGTAAACTTGCTCGGCGAGGTTTCTTTGTTTGATTTTTTCCATGTTTTCAAATACTCTTTCACTCTTTTTTCTCCTTTAGGTTCGGCATTCTTCCCAAGGGAATAATACTTTTTCTCCACCATGCTACCCCAAGAAAACTCCCCTTCTTCCTGTTCAATTTTATGTACAGCAATCTCTTTGGTCAATAACCCTTTCTGCAGGTTGTAATAGATACTTCTCTGGGTAGCAGTAGGAAAAATTTCATTGTAAATCTTAGCCACCTGGTAGCCGTACCCTTCGCCTAAATAATGCAGGATCTCTACTACATTCTGCCGGATCTTGCTTTTGATGGGACGCCCTTTGACCATAATCGAGAAATACTTTTTAAAGTTTAAAAGAATTTCTTTCCTGTTATGTCAAAACCCCTCCTTTCCAAGCACAAACAGAAAGAAATCGCTCTTCAGCGTATTAAAATCCTTTTCCAGCAGGCTGAAGAAGTTTTTCCAAAAAACAAAACTCTTGCCAATCGTTACATCTCTCTGGCCAGAAAAGTTGCCATGAAAGTGCATGCTTCAATTCCACAAGAATTAAAACGCAAGATGTGCAAGCATTGTTATAGATACCTAACACCGGGAGTAAACTCCAGAATACGTACCAGAGCAGGGAAGGTAATTATTTCCTGCCTGGAATGTAAAAAATTCGCCAGGATACCGATAAAAACAAAAGCATGAAATCAAAAAATAAAATACTGCTCAGTTCATTGCTATTAGCGTCTTGTTCAAACTCAGTCAGCTCAGTAAATTCTCAAGGAAATCCAGAAACAAAAGTTGAAGAAACTGCTTCTGAAGAGCAGGCTTCCAATTCACAAAAAATTCTCTGCCCAGAAGGGATGGCTAACATAGAAGATAAATTCTGTATCGACCGATATGAAGCGTCAATTATAGATCAAAATACCGGCGCAGAGGCATCGCCTCATTACATGCCTACACAAGAACTTATTTACGATGCTGATTGGCAGTATAATAAATTTAAAAGTTTAGATAATTTGCCCATGCCTCTTCGAGGAGCAGAGCAAAATCCAGATTTTAAACCGGCTGCCGTTTCCCAAGCAGGTAAAATTCCAGCCACCTACATTGGAAGATACATTGCAGAACAAGCATGTGACTATGTTGGTAAACGTCTTTGCAGTCATCAAGAATGGTATAAAGCTTGTGTTGGGCCGAACGGGCCAGCCTTTAAAAAAAACAAACAAGAAAAGCTGCCTGAAGCATATCCTTACGGGCTGCAATATCAATCCGGAAAATGTAATTTAGGTCAGCCTTGGCCGATTAAAATCCTAGGAAGAAGTACTAATTGGCAAATGAAAGATCCACGTTTAAGTGCTCTTGTCGACAAAAATGGTCTGCCCTTTAAACGGGCTACTGGTTCCTTTCCTGAATGCACCAATGAATATGGTGTTTACGATATGGTCGGAAATGCGCACGAAATTGTTTCTGACCTTCATGAAGCCAAACCATTTAAAAAAGTTACTTTTGTTGGTTCCCATTATGCGCGTCCAACAACAGAAAGTTGTGCAGAATATACTCTTGACCACGGCGATTTTTACACCGATTATAGTGTAGGATTTCGCTGCTGCACTGACATTACCAAAGGGAATATAAAACCTTAAAACTTTTTTCTCTCCGCATCTAGCAATAACTTTTTCTCTGCCCTTGCCACAACCTGCCTGATCTCGTCAACCACATCAGCGTTAGCAGATATTGAATCTATTCCCTGCTTGACTAAGAATTCAGCCATCTCCATTTTGCTGCCAGCTTGGCCGCAGATAGAGGTTTTCACCTTATACTTTTTACAAACTTGAATTACTTTAGCTATCTCGCCTAATACGGCAGGATGCATTTCGCTGAATAGATGAGCAATTCGTTCGTTGTTGCGATCTATCCCTAAAGTCAATTGCGTCAAATCATTAGTTCCAAAAGAAACAAAACTTATTCCTTCTTTACATAAATCTTCAATTATCCAGCAGGCTGCGGGGGTTTCTATCATTACTCCAAAATCGATGTCCTTCACCGGCTCTATGCCAACTTCGCGCATAATTTCTTTTGCTCTTCGCAATTCATCAACTCTGATAACAAAAGGAAGCATTATTCCAACTGTATCAAAACCCTCATCATGTAATTCTTTCACAGCTTGAAATTCTGCCTGTAAGATTTTGCGTTCATCTAATAATCTTCGAATTCCGTGCCAGCCGATCATCGGATCAGTTTCATGCGGTTCTTTCTCTCCACCTTGCAAATTTCGATATTCATCAGAACGCATATCTGAACAGCGTATCCATACTGGTTTATGTACAAACGCTTTCGCGATTTTCCGGATTCCTTCTTTCAACATATACACATAATCTTCTTCCCGTTTCTGCCTGATATATTCGGCGGGATGTATTCCGCCGTTAGCGATCATTATTTCCAATCTGACCAGTCCGACGCCATCTGCACCAGTTGCCGCTGCTTTGGCCGCAAAATCTGGAAGGTCCATAATCACTTTAATCTCTGTTGCTGTTACTAGATCCGCTGTTGAAACTGCTTTTTCAGTTACTCCTTTTTTTGCTTCTTGTATTTCTATTTTACCTTCATAGACAATTCCCCGCGTAGCATGCACGGTAATCACTTCACCATCCTTCAATAAGTCAGTAGCATGCTCTGTCCCCACAATGCACGGCGTCCCCATTTCACGGGAAACAATCGCGGCATGACAAGTC
>JACPIL010000055.1:6726-18660 GCA_016188105.1 Candidatus Woesearchaeota archaeon
TAGTAACTATCGCGCCTGCTCTTTGCATCGCTGGAACCATGTCAGGAGTAGTCATCGCGGTGACTAAAACATCTCCCTTCTGTACTTTGTTCAATTCAGAAGGATCACGCACTATCTTTACTGGTCCAGCGTAAACGCCGGAGCTGGCTGTTTCCCCATTCAATAAAATTTTTCCACTCTCATCATTAATATCCGGTCTCTCAACCGTATGTGCTTTGAATGTCGTAACTGCTCTGGTCTGTACTATGAACACTTCCTCTTTCTCAACTGCCCATTCTATATCCTGAGGTTTCCCGTAATGATCTTCTAATTTTTTACCCAAACGAGCTAATTCCTTGATCTGTTTTTCATTCAAGACCTGGCGTTCCTGTCGATCTTTTGGAATGATTTTTTTTTCATTTTCACCTTTATCGCTTCTAAACAGGCCGTAATCTTTTTTGCGCACTTCGATTTTTTTGATGTCACGGGTTTTCTTATCGACCAGATAAAGATCAGGATTTACTTCCCCTCCAACGATTAATTCCCCTAAACCATAAATTGCTTCAATCACAATTTCATCAGCATGATTAGTAGCAGGATTTACTGTGAACATGATCCCTGATTTTTCTGAATTTATCATTCTTTGTACCAAAGCAGAGATTAACACTTTACTATGATCAAAATTATTTTTTACTCGGTAATAGATCGCTCGAGCTGTAAATAACGAAGCCCAACAAGCTAATACTGAAGAAACAACGCTCTCTTTTCCTTTAACGTTCAAAAATGTGGCTTGCTGTCCCGCAAAACTGGCTTCCGGTAAATCCTCTGCAGTGGCAGAACTCCTTACCGCCACAAAAACTTCTTTTGGTTCCACTAAATCAGTAGCTTTTTGTTTCTCAGAACCAAGCATCTCGTAAGTGTACATGATTTCCTCAGCCATATCCTGAGGCATTTTAGTAGAAATAATCAACTCCTGAATTTTTTTTGATACGGCTTGTAATTTATCAGTATTCTCTACATTTAAATTTTCAAGAAGTTTTAGTATTTTTGGCTGAATTCCAGTTTTCTCAAGATATTTTCCGTAGGTTTGTGCAGTCACCGCAAAACCGTTGGGAACTGGAAGATGGAGAGTAAGCATCTCGCCGATATTTGAACCCTTCCCACCTGCAATAGCAATAGAATCCTTTCTGAGCTCCTTAAACCAGACGACGTAGGACATTCTTACAACCTCTTTTTGTGTTAGTAAGGAATATAGACTTTTAAGGGTTTTGGTCGATAGCTCAAGTCCTCAATAAATATATAAACCATCTGAACTTATTATTAAGTATGCAATGGATAATTTGGGCAATAATGGCCTCATTACTTTGGGGACTCAATTATGTAGCAGTCGAAAAAGTAGCTGCATATATGTCTGTATACACCTTACTTGCTTGCGAGCTAGTAATAGCATTCATCGTTATTTTATTAATCGGCGTAGCCAAGGGTACTTTGAACACAGATATTCATACTATTCTTACCAACAAAAAATTAGTGTTTTTCATACTTCTCTCGATAATATCGTTCACTCTGGGAAACTTTGCCATCGCCTCAAGTGTTGCAGCAAAAAATGCCACTCTTGCTGGAATAATAGAAGTATCTTATCCCATTTTTATTGTATTGTTTTCCTGGCTGATACTGGGACAGACTCATTTAAACAGTTCTGTGGTGATCGGTGGATTGATGATAATAGCTGGAGTATTGGTAGTGTACTTTAATAGTTAGGGAAATCTGAATTCTTTCACAACCTTATACTCCGGCCCTTCTTTCTTCAACTCGCTCTCAAACAGAATCATCTTATCAACTTTCATAGTGCCAAACTCTTTCTTCTCAAACTTCTTCACAAATTCCTGCAACTCTTTCTTTCCTCTACTGCTTTTAACCCGTGCAATGGTCAGATGGACAACTTCCTCCTCATGATCATTCTTCCGAACGAAATCCAATCCCTTATTTACCGCTTTCATAAGAGAAACTAATTCAGAATCCTCAACCCCAATCCACAGCACACTTATCCTTTCCATCGGAGGAAAAACACCTGCCCCTTTTAGAGAAATTTCAAAACCTTTTATTTTTCCAGCTATTCCAGCTAATCTCTCTTCTATCTCAGGAATCTGTTTCTTATCGACATCACCTAAAAATTTTAAGGTAAAATGAAGATGAGAAAGAGAAACAAGTTTCAGATCCGCACTTGTTTTAGAAAGCTCGCTAAGTAATGGTTTAATCTTTTCCTTAGCTTCTTCAGAAACAAGTACAGCAACAAACAAGCGTTTCATGCTTACTTTTCTTCGCCGAAATCTTCCGTTTCTTCATACTTATGTTCTGGTTCTTCATCTGGTTCTTCTAGTTCTCTTGCAGAAACAGTAGCATATTTCCTATTTTCCGGCCTTTCTACTTTTTTAACCACTTCGGCAAAGCCGACGCTCGGCAAAACTTTGGTAATCCTTATCTTAACATAGTCGCCTTTCTTTGCACCAGCGACAAACAGCACAAACCCTTTAACCTTCGCTATTCCATCACCCTTTCCGCCTACGGCAGAAATCATCACATCATATTCTTCTCCTACTTTTACAGGAGCTTCAGTTCCATTCATATATACATTCCTCCTAAGATTTAATGGCTTCAAAAAAGAAGGTTACTATAAAAAGCTACTGTTGTAAAAATTACCTAATAACCCTGCACTACATCTTCAAGAACTTCCAACGTTACCCCACCTTTCTTCAACCATTCCCGAGCCAACTCTCCTTTCTGGTATCTTTTTCTTGCTACTACTCTTTCAATCCCAGAATTAATGACTAACTTAGTACAATCACGACAAGGTTCAAACCCAACATACAAGGTTGCGCCACGGACATCTGCACCATGCTTAGCCGCTTGGGCAAACGCATTCTGTTCAGCATGCGCAGTTCTGATACAATGTTCTGATGTAGAACTATCTGGGTTTATCCGTCCTTCCATCAAATGACCTTTTTCATCACAATGTTCTAGACCTGAAGGAGAACCAACATAGCCGGTAGCTAAAATATGCCTGTCTTTTACTATTAAGGCGCCAGCCATTCCTCGATCACAGGTTCCTCTTTTTGCTACTGCATCCATTATGTTTAAGAAATACTCATCCCAGCCAAGGCGCTCCAGTCTCTGCAATACTTTATCAACCTGAGAATAAAGCTCTGCCGCCGTAACAGCTGCATGATTGTATATATGATGCTGCGCCATAGTCATGCAAACTCCGACTTGTTGTCCACCTTCCTCGGGACTATAAAATGCACGTCTATCCCGCTCAGCAAACTCTTCCACGCTTATTTGTTCTCCTTCCCTTTTTCTGGAGTTAAATCGTTGCCATCGATCATACAAGGGAGCGTCAACTGCCACTAACGTGAACTTCACTTTTCCCTGTAAAGCTCTTACTTCATCTGGGTGCCTTATCGATTCAATGGCATAGCGCGTATTGGGCTTAAGTTTTTTCAACGCTTTTTGAGCAAGAACACTATTTCCGTGCTCTGCTCGCAATTCTCTACCTAGAGCGATGAGCGTTTCGGTCTTACGATCCAATCCGCGGACATCTGCTTCTTCCCGTAACATATCAGAAAGAGAATAACATTCAAAGCGCTGCTGATCTCGAAGATACGCTGCAACTGTCCCCTTACCGCTGCAATCAGGACCGACTACGCCAATAATCGGATTTGCTTTTAATTCATAAACCATATCTTTCCAGACGAGTTTCCCTTTTTAATAATTATTAGTGTTGAAAAGATATTTCGAATAAAGTTGCAAAAGATTAATTAAGAACCATCTATAACAAAAAATATGACTGAAAATCCTCAAAGATTATATGCAGTGACCGGTGCAGCGGGATTTCTTGGCTCGCAGATGGTTTGGCATTTACTCAAAGAAGGAAAAGGCGTTCTCGCTACAGATATGAAAGAGCCATGGTGGCTTGATCAATACCAACAACAATATGGCGGAGCTCTTCGCTTTGAACCAGCCGATCTCAATGATAAAAATTCCTTGGAAAAGGCAATCAAAAATACCAGATATCTTTTCCATTTTGCCGCACTTTTTAATCATAGCGCCGACCCTGAATTACTTATGAACGTAAACGCCGCCGGAACAAAAAATGTAATGTCTTCAGCACTGTTTAATGGTGTGGAAAGAATTATTCATATTGGCAGCATGTCGGTCTATGGGCATAATCAAGTCGCTGAAGAAGGTTCAAATTATGCTATTACCGAACAAAAGAAACCTGAACCTGCTGACCCTTATGCCCGTTCAAAACAAGCCAGTCGTGAAATTGCTGCATTTTTTAATGGAGCAAGTGGCTTAGAAGTAGCTATTGTAGATCCTGCTGGAATTTTTGGCCCTTACAGCAATTATGGAAATGTCGAGTTGATCGACATGCTACTTAAAGGTGCTATGCTTCTTCCTGACGGAGGAAAACATAAAGCATCAATGGTGCATTCCCAAGACGTAGTTGGAATCTGTGATTACTTGATGCATCGTCAAACTCTCCCAAAAGGAAATGATGCTCAGGAAATATCATACTTAGCTTCAGACACAACTCCTCTCACCGGGCGAGAGTTATTAGAGATGCTATGGCAGGAAATACCAGAAGAATTACAAAAATCGGCCTTGAAAGCGATTACTCAAAGAATTCCCTTAAAGAGATGGCTGGTGCAACCTATTGCGAAAATCTCAAAACAGTATCAAATTATGTATGGGTTTGGAGATCATTCTGCTAGTCCGGAGAAAATTCTTAACTTAGGCTACGAACTACAATTTCCATACACAGAACAAACAGTGAAAGATGTCATGGATTGGCACAAGAAAGAAGGAATTATTGCAAAAAGAGAAAAATAAAAAAAAATAAGATCTATCAAATCCTAATTCGCGTCTTTTATTCCGCCTTCTAAGACTTCGAAGCAGCATTCACCGTCTGGCAAATTCGGAGCATCTATCAACTTCGCAACCCGAGTGCCTTTCTTACCTTTTCTCAGATAAATTCTGAAGGTAGATGCATGCGCTACAATATGTCCGCCGATAGAGGTGGTCGGATCCCCAAAGAACTGATCGGGCTTGGCCATGACTTGATTAGTGACATAGACGCAGACATTGTAAGCACTGGCAACTTTTGCTAAAGCGTGCATGTGCCTGTTCAACTTTTGCTGTCGTTCTGCAAGAGTCCCCCGGCCTATAAACTCAGCCCGGAAGTGCGCAGTCAAGGAATCAACCACTAACAAGCGCACATTCTTACCTTGTTTGGAAATTAAGTCTTCAATCTTCTCTGCCAACAGCATCTGATGATCTGAATTGTAGGCTCTGGCCACCATTATTCTAGAAAGCACATCTTCTACATCCATCCCTGCTGCTTCCGCAAATTGCTTTATCCTTTCCGGGCGGAAAGTGTTTTCGGTATCGATATACACTGTGGTTGCAGTAGAATCTTCTTTCAGCGCATTGACCGTCAGTAAATGCCCTATTTGCGTTTTCCCTGATCCAAATTCTCCAAAACATTCTGTTATGGCGCCGCTTTCAAACCCACCACCCATCAAAGTATCAAAACTTGCTGAGCCGGTAGAAAGTTTTGTAACCAATTCCCGGCGCCGCAAAATATCCATGCCAGTTTCAAAGCCCATCTTCATGCTATCTCTAGCTGAATTAATCATTTTTCTAGCAACCGCTTCGGAAACTCCGGTAACCTCTATCAGTTCACCAACGCTAGAAACTGCTACAGACATCAAATCATGATATCCTGCACTTTCCAATTTTTCCGCAGTTGCTGCGCCTACTCCCGGCAAATCCATTAAAGTTAATTTTTCCATTTTTAATACCACTTTTGCTTCTGTCATATTAATTTGCACCTCCTTTAAATAAATCTTGCTCTTGCAATACAATATGCTCGTACGCTTTCTGTAATACTACTTGAGCTTTAGGCAGATCAGTAATACGGAAAGAATTGGTTGACTGCCATTTTCCGGCCTTATCGGTATAACTACGCTCAATAGAGATTGTTTTGTATTCTGATTCCTCCCCATTTGCTTTTTGGCCCTTATTGTGCCATACCGTTGCAGAAATCGCTCCTGCTCTAAATTTTTTTTCAGGAAAGTTTCCCTGTGTGTTTTGTGTCATTTTTTATGACCTCTTGCTTTCGCATTTTATTTCAACCCGTGCCAAATTCTGTTGCCAGAACTCAGCCCAGTGAGGCACAACCCATTTTGAGTTGCTGAGATCTTAGCATCGCCGCTTACTTATAAGTTCCAGCCGGGGTTGTCCAGTGCATGAAATGTGAGGCCTTAACTTTCTAAAAACGCAAAATTTTGAAAGATTAAGCCCTAATGCACTGGACAAAAAGAATGTCTAGTGGTTGTCCAGTGGGTTGTCTAGTGGCCAGCATTTAGATCCTTCTTGGTATATACCACATCTCATCAGCCAGCCAAAACTCAAGACAGGTCTTATGATCCCGAGGGTAATCAATTTCAAGACTGCACATAGTCCTATGCTGTGATCTAAATATTCCGGTCAAAGTGATGGTATCTTTAGTAATGCCCTTCAATTGAATGCCTTCTTCTCTATACTTTCTTTCCAAAGCATTCAGATGCAAGGAATGCGGATTAATCTTTGAAGAAACAATGGTCATCTGTTCACTAAAGAGGACCATAGTAGTACCTGCGGAACGAAAATGTACTAAACCATCAAATAATAACAATCCTTTGTAATAAGTTGTACCTTCACAACCAAGAGAAACAAGATAATCAGGCAAGTTTCCTAAAACAACCCTGTCGATAGTTCTAGGTTCGTACCCCATTCCAATTAATTTTCGCTGGACTTTCTCGTCCATGAAGGACCTATTTCTCTAATCTAGCAATCTCTTCTTCTGGTTTAGCTCGAGAAACCATTTGCACATTAAACTCTAGACGAGAAAACATATCGTTCTTCTTTACCTGCCCCAGCAATTTCAACTGCTCCCCTAAAAGGTCCGCCTTGACCTCTTCAAAAGTAGTGGGGCTATCTTTATATTGAGCAACTTCTTCCTCTGTTTTGCCTAGCAAATGATTGGTTTGATTTTTCCATAAAACGCTTCTGATATTTCCGCTTCCATCATCCAAGACTAGATTCATCACATACGAAACAACCGGCTTAACTGAACCGTGTTCATTACATTGATAATTACCGCCGCTCTCTACAACCTTCTTATTGCATTGCGAACAAAGATTGAAAAAGCGTGGATCAAATATCTGTACTACGGTGCCAACTATCTCTGCGCCGCCTTCGCCATCACGTAATTCTTCTATTTTCCGTCGTTGATAAGATGTACCTTCTCTCACCGAATGAACACTTTCCCCTTCTGGATTAACAACTATACTGCCTTGATTTCCTAAATGGACTTCTCGATCGTTATTATTTTCCCGGGCATATCCGTCCTTGACTAGAAGAATATCGCCTTCAGAAACTTGCCGTAATGCATCTACTTGGTCATTCCAAAACACTACCCGAATAGTTCCTGTTTCATCCCCTAAAACCAAGGAGCAAACTTTTCCTGAGCGATTATCTTTCGAAAATTCTCGCACTTCAAATTTACGCACTACTTTGCCGACCGCGGTCACATTACGCATCCCGGCATAAATCTCTTTAACCTTGAGTTTTTTAGTGCTATTATTAACTAATTCCACCCCTAATTCATTGGCAATAATGTGAGCAGCGCCTTCCTCACTGATCAGCCCTGAAAGCTCATTAATTTTCGCTTTAATTCTTTGTTCTAGCTCTTCCAGAGTAACCTTGCCTCCCGTAAGAATTTTCTGTTTGATTTCTGCTAAAGGTATTTTGTACATGCAACCACCCTAACAAAGAAAAGATAAAAACGGTTTATAAGTTTTTATGTGGTTGAGGATACTACTGCCTAAGAAGTCGTAAAATCCAATCCAAACCTATACCTAACCGGCACTGTCGAACCATCCAGCCGAAGAATAGTATACTTTCCTGGACTTTCGCTGCAGAAAACCACTCTTCGGTTCTCTTCAGTGTATGAATCTGTATCACAATTTGTAAACTTCCAATGCGGCAACTTAGTATCCTCTAGACATAGCCGTAAATCCGGTTTCCACTTGCACAGATCTACGATACTCTTAGCCTCATTCTGTAATTGAAAATAGTCATCAAAACTGTAGCCAAGATTTACTCGAAAATGAGGAAATATAGTATGTTTAGCTTTTGGTCCTGCAAGAATTATTGCTTCCTCGCTCTTTCCCACTAATTCCTTTCCTTGATGCGAAACTGTGTACTTTTGATCCTTCCCATATTTTTTTTGAAAAAAGACATTGAAAGCTTTATCTACTTCTGCATCAACTTCCAAGAAACAAAAAGAGCCAACTTTATTCCAATAATAAACTTCATCTATAACCCCGCAGGGTGATGATTCAGCAAATCCTCCATTATTGGCTAACAGTAAAGCAATTTCTTTACCTGCAAAGAGCGCCTCTTGATCTCTCTGGACTAATTCTTCTTGCCCTTCCACATAAAAATTTCTAAGATAGTCAAGCTGCCATTCACCCTTGATCTGAACTCCGAGTTCTGTCTCAAAAGTTAGCCAGGCAAAAAGCCCGATAGCCGCCAGCAAGCCTAACACAATCCAATGAACTAACGCTCCTTTCTTTGATTTCATGTTGTCAGCACCACCGTAATTGAATCATGGCCAGCATTACCAGTAAGTAATTCCACTTCGCTCACTTTTCCTGCTCCAAAAACAACATTACTAAAAGAGAATAAAGGTTCTTTATCTAATAGATAATCTTGCGAATTATAGACGGCAATTCGCCCTTCGAGATTATTTTTTTCAAAATACTCACGCATCTTCTCCTTAAACAGCGCTTCATTATGGGCATCAACATATTGCAAGATTATATCTCGCATTTTCTGATTCTTACCATCAGAAAGCGGATAATCCAAAAGATGCAGTAGCTGAACATCATTCTCAAAATTATGCAGTTCCGTAAGCGTAATTTCAGTTTTTGTTTCCGCATCAGTATCTAAGATAACTTGAACAAAAAAGATGATAAAAAAGAGCGCTAGAGAAGTGAATAATAGGTCAAAGAAATCATCCATCATACCTTTCTTATTTTTAATAAACATTTCGATCAAATCCTTGTTTGCACATGAATAACCATCCGTGTTGGTTCTAGACTATCGCCTGTTCTTACATACACTTCCTTGAATAAAGTAAAATCTACCTTATTAAAAAAATTGTTGGTTCTCAATAACTTTTTTTCGCCATCAACAATAGGAGCATAACCTTCCAATTCCAGCGCAAAATTAAAATCTTTGAATCCTCTTTCATTCTCAGTACGGTAACAGCTGTCCAATCGCTCCTGAGTAAATTTATTGACATCAATAACCCCCGGAAATACTCTGTTGGTTACTGGATCCTGATAAGTAAAACATTCCGGTGTATTCACGAACCGCAAACTTATCAATTCTGCCCGCAATTCTTCTGGTACTTCTACCAATTGCCGCTGATAACTAGAAAATAAGAACACCAAAGCAATAACTGTAATAGTAATTAACACACCTGCAATCATCCAATAAATCTGTTTTCTGGCTAATTCAAAAACACTGTCTTCTGTCATATCTTATTCCTCTGGTAAAACGAAAACTCCTCCGTTTTCAGCAGCTAATTTTTCTAATAAATCTTTACCTTTCTCTTTTGTCTCTCGTACCGGAACTGGATCATCATCTTTTATGACGAATGTCCCAATCGTATTAATCTTAGTGCCACCGACATTTAACTCCCTAACTTTCTTTAAAAGTTCTGCCGGTTCCGTAACATCTACGCTAGGAGAACCATCAGAAAGCAAGAAGACGGTATCAACTCCTTCATACGCTAAAGCTTTCTTTAAGGCAGTGTGTAAATCAGTGCCTCCAAAAGGTTTCCAACCTTCAACAAATTTTGAAGCCTTTGTTCTGGTTTCGGGCGTAAGTTCAATAAAAGTTTTCGAAAAAACCATATTATCAGTTACAACATCGCTAAATAAAATGATCGTAAAATATTTTCCATCCGATAATTGTTGTAACATTGATTTTACCTGCCATTCTGCTACATCCATCTCTTGTATTACCTTCTTGTCAAGTACTACTTCTTCCGGTAAAGGCCATACTGCTGGTAATTCCATAGAACCTGATCGATCGATCACAAATACTATTTTATCCCCAGTGATAGGAATACCATAGAAACTAGGCCCATCAGTTTCAGCAACAAATGCTGGCAGAACGTTTTCAGTTTCCTTTACCAACGCACATTCACGTAATAAAATACGCCTCTTCTCTTTCTCCAAGCAAAAAGTCTCCTTTCCTTCTACCGTCCCAAAAGAAGTATATCCTACTGGCAAGAAGAATTGTCGAGTAACAATTTGCTGCTCTCCTTCCCCCTTAATGAAAACAGTGATAGAACTTGAACTTAAAATAAAACTATATTTAGAGACATTAGCTGGGTATTGCACTGTGCCATCTCCTGGCGTTCCTACTAGAGTATCGACCATCATCTTGATATCTTCAGCAATGTTAATTTTATTTGTGGTTTCAGAACTGGCATATTTCTCTGCTATTTGCAGATACGAATAAATCACAAAAAGGACCATTAATACTTCAAAAACAATCATCAAGGTACTAGCTGCTTTCCGACCCACCATAATCTCCCTCTAAACGCACTGTATCCTCAAATTTGCTAAAATATAAAACTGTTCTCCTCGGCAGTTCATAATAGCTAGCCGCTGCTACCGAAGCCTCATCTGTCAAATGCCTCTCAATCATGAAACCATTCGAACAGACATACGAATTTACTGCTTCCGGTTTTCCAATACTGCACGTTTCTACCTCCAGATTGAAATCAAGATCAGTGCAAATAACTCGTTGAGGAATAACAACTATTTTGCCCATTAATCCTGTAACTGTTACATCGTCAATAGCAGTAACATCAAAATTAGCTTTCCGAATAAGACATAAACAATTTTGAGCATCGCTGCATTGCCCCGGCTTTTGTAAATGGATAGTAAAATCAGAATAATCAAACCTAGCATCGACATTTACAATGACTTCCTGCTTATTCTGTTCAAAATAAACGATGGCAGTGGCTTCATCCATGATCAATATAATACTTTTCCGCGCTCCGAGAGGAGCATCTTTCGCAAAATCCACTAACTCCTTGACAAACTCAACATAATTATCCTTAGCCTGCTCGCTGGTTCTGAACAAAATTTTTGAAGAAAGATAACAAGCCGGAACAAAGATGATCAGGGCAAGAATTAAAGTGGTCAGAAAACTGACCATGATCCCTTTCTTTGAAAGGCCTTTCCTTGAAAACCAAGTTAGAAATTTCAATTAAGACTTCACCCATTCGCTCCCAGTACAAGTATAAGTTTGGCTGCCCACCGTTAAATCATTTCCTTCCTGTCCCTTGCATCCATACCAAAATCCTTCTTTACAAAGCAAGGAGCCGTATTCCGGTTTTGATTTCCAATTCCAAGAAAAAAGAATCTTAGGATCCGGCTCATCATCTATAGACTGATAACCGTTAGTTAAATCTATATCTAAATTGCTAAATTTATGCAACGAAATGGTTGTTCCTTCATCAGCTATGGCCTGACCGCAATCATCGATACCGTCATCTTCTACTGCCATAACCCAGCACCCTTTGGTGAGTGGCTGGAAATTGAAATTGTCCTCATCACAGTCATCATCTCTGGTTGGACATTCTCTTCCCACCCAATTCGCACAAGCTTGCCAAAGTATTTCGTCTCGGGGTTCTTCATCAGAAGCATCAGCAAATAATTCTATGGAACGATAATGCTTAAACTCTTCCTCGGCTTGTTCAGCATCCGCTTTTTCAGCCTTTGTTTCTGTTTTTTTCTCTTCAGGAGTTTCAACTTCCAATAAACC
>JACPIL010000056.1 GCA_016188105.1 Candidatus Woesearchaeota archaeon
ATGATATACAAGCCACTTTTTTTGATGGCAGTTTTAGTACTTGGATTAGCTGGAAATCCGTTTGCATTTTCAAATTTTGATAATAAAGTAGAGCCTTCAATCAGTGGATTTGATTTTAGCAGCTCAGGTGGTCTTGTGTTTGCACAAACTGAAGACGATGATGACGAAAACGAAACAGAGGATGAAGCAGAAGATGATACTGAAGTAGAAGATGAGGCAGAAAACGAAGAGCGAGCAGAAGACGAACAAGAAAATGAAGAAGAATCAGAAGAAACTGAAATCAAAGTAGAGATAGAAAACGGAATAGCAGACATCGAAGTAAAGATTAATGGTGAAGAAACAGAGTTTGAGATGGAATCTACAGACAGGGGAGAAATAATTGAAGAGATTGCTTTGCGAACAGGTCTTACAGTAGAGGAAATTGAAGGCGTAATAATATTTGAAGTAAAAGAAGCTGAAGAAGAATTAGACGAAGAGATAGAAGATGATGTTGATGAAGAGTCTGGAAAAGTAACAATATGCCATGTGCCTCCAGGAAACCCAAGAAAGGCCCACACCATTACAATAGACAGAGCTGCTCTTGAAAGACATCTTGCACATGGTGATTTTGTTGGAGAATGTGACGATGATTTTGATAAAAAACTAAAAGAAAGAGAAGCAAAGCTAGCTGAAAAAGAAGCAAGAATTACAGAAAAGCAAGAAGAGCGAGAAGCCAGACTAGCTGAGAAGCGAGCAGAAATTGAAAAAAGACTAGCTGAAAATGATGAAGAACGCGGCACTCGAATAGCTGAAAAACAAGATCAAGCACTGCAACGAGCAGAAGAGATAATCAAAAGACTTGAACAAAGAATTGTCCAACTAGAACAACGAGTTCAAACTTTGCTAGATATGGTTGACTCAGGTGAGTATTTTGGTAGAACAGTTGGAGAAAATCTAGTAACTAACACTTACTCTATTTCCTTTGATGGAACCGCATCATCACTCTTTGATGAATCAATTACAACAGATATTTCAGGCGAGATTTTCCTTGAAAACCTTCCAACTGGCTCACAGATATCAAAGTTTAGGGTAACTGGTGGCGAAATAGTTGTTGGAGAAAACATTTATGATTTAGCTTTTGGAAAAGCACGCGTATCTTCTTCTGGTCCATCTGGTGAAAAAGACTCGATGGTTTTGATTGGCGAGGTTATTGATTTTGAAGGAAACCAAAACACCTTGAGACTGACACTTGATCTTGCAGATTCACTTGAAGGTGAGTTTGGCTCTGAGCCAATAGATTTTGAGATACTACCACAGAGTAAGATTTCACGTCAATGGTCTGTTAGTGCGCAAGGACAGCTATCAGTAGTATAATCCTAAATTTATTGTCATTACTTAAACGAATGTTTAGCATTTGTTAATCTACTGTTATTAGACAGAATAACGTAACAAATAGTATGAATGATGTTTTGTCTGCAAATGTAAAATCTCAGAAACCACAAAACTTGCAAGAGTACAGAATTTTCCAGCAAAAATGTGACAGACTGCTTCAAGAAGATGAAATAAGATTTGCAGGCCTGATAAATGGCATGGGAAGACTCGTTGCAGGCGGTTTCAAAAAAGGAGTATTGCCACTTGAAGACGATGCAGAACGCCAGAAAATGTACATGGAGCTTGCCCTTCGGGTCTCAATGAGAATGGAGTTTGACTACAGTCTTGGGAAAGTAAAGTATTCTGCATCAAGAAGAGAAAAGTCAGTTATGATGAGCTTTCCAATAAACAACAATGTGCTCTTGATTTCAGCAGAGCCTGATGTAGAAATTGACAAGACTGCAAAAAAGGTAATGAAGTTGTGTGGTCTTAGTTGAATGACTATACATGTACCTGTTCATGTGGTTGCCAAAACCAAGCAGATGATTATGTTTGCCACAACTGTAGAATAGGTCTTTGTAAGGTTGGAATGAAAAAATAGTTGAGTCATGATCTGGAAGATTCACAAAGAAAAAAGAAGCTAAAATACAAAAATGTCTACAAAAGGAGATACCGCCAAAAATGAGTGGAACATTGTGTCCATTTTGTAAAGAACTAGGATTTGATGTAAAGTTGGAATTAACAGAATCCATGCTTTTGATCTGCACTCGTTGCTCAAGAGCATTTGCAGTAAAAACCAGCAATGGAAAAAGAGAACTTTATTTTGGCAAATATTTGTAAAACAAATTAGATATTTTCTTTAAAGTTTTCTGATACTTTCAGATCAATCTTAAGTAATACTTTATGTAATTATTGTTAATGATGTTCATAACTTTGATTAAATTTCGAAAAAAGGCAAAGGATGTAGTTGAGGTAGGCAATACAGTAATGCAAAACTTGCCTGCAGGTGTAAAAATAATTGGAACCTATTGGACCTTGGGAAGATTTGATTCTGTGTGGATTTATGAGGCGCCAAGCGAGAAAGAGGCCATAAAACTTGGAATAAGTGTTGGTGAGGTTGCACAAACTCAAACACTTGTAGCAGTTCCACGCAATGAGGCGTTAAAGTTACTTTAAACTTGATTGCATCACCTTAAACTCAAGATAAAATATTTCAGTTCGAAGCGCCTATAATACAACTGATGAACCATGAAAAGTTCATAGATATAATCATGGATCTTGATGAAAATATCAGATATGCCACAATTTTTGATATGGATGGCAATCAAAAGGTAAGCCGAGTAAGAAGGGGGGTAAAACCATACCTTACTACTGATGAAACAAAAGAGACACTAAAGACTTCTGCAAATGCATGGAAGTCAAGAATGAAACACTATGAC
>JACPIL010000003.1 GCA_016188105.1 Candidatus Woesearchaeota archaeon
TTATCGCCCATTATCCTAAAGGTAGAATTAATTACCCCCGCTTGCAAGCCAGTAAATTCTCCGCTGAGATTCATAAATCCTGCCTGAACACCAAAACCAAAGGTAGCGTTTAATGCTCCCGCCTGAATTCCATACATCTCAGTAGAAGTATTTAAGACGCTAAGTTGAAGACCTCGTAATTGTCCTGTATTAGATAAGATACCTACCTGAGCTCCCCACATACTTTTTTCATCATAGTTTACAACACCTACTTTTGCGCCAACAAAAGAAGTATTTGATTCAGTCTCGGAGGTTTTATTATACAACCCCATCTGTAAAACATGATGCGGATAAGAAGACTCATTCTTAAAACCAATCTGCACACCGTGAGAAGATTCCTTTTTATTATCAAATCCAAGCATTAATTCCAAACCCATGATTTCAATCCTCCAATAGTATATGAAAAGCGTAATAATAATTGTTTTAAAAAGATATTGCAACAAGAGGCTATAGAAGGCTTTGAATAATTTGTTTCTTCGCAGACTTTAAGCCCGCAAAGCCTTCTAAGAAGTATTTTGAATAGTTTTTCAAAATCCCCTATAATTCTTCCATCACTTTACTGAAAAATTCTTTATCTTTCCGATGGGTTAACAATTCTGCAACTCTTTCCTTCTCTACCCATCTTGCTTCTGGATTGTGTGGGTCTAGGGGCGCGAGCTTTTCTTGTTTAGTAGTAAAGAGATAGATATGAAGGGTTTTTAATTCAGAAGTATCATCTCCTCCATCTAAAGCAGTCCTATGCCGCTGATAACTGCCTAAAGCTTTGATCAGTTTTAACTGCTTTACTCCAGATTCTTCATAGATTTCTCTTTTGGCAGCAGTTAGAGCATCTTCTCCCGTATCAATATGCCCTTTCGGCAAAGACCAGGATTTTCTTTGCCTATTTGTTACTACCAGCACTAATCCTTTACTATTGAGGACTACTCCACCAGCACATTGAGTTTTTTCCATAGATAAGATAGAGAAACATAGAATAATTAAAAAATGTTCTTAAGAAATTACCCACTCATCAAAGCTACCGTAAATACCGCTATGGCAAAGACAATCAGTAATCCTAATACTTTAGGATGAAAGATGGTTAAAAAAACACTTTGTTGAAAGTTTTCAGAAGCGACTCCTCCGCCATCCTCAGCTTGAACTTCTGCTGGTTGGGCAGCCTGCTCCAGCAATGACTGGCCTAATACTTTTCCAAAAGCGGCAAAGGCGATTAAAATGCCGACTGCGATAAGCACCCAGCGCACTCCCGGATCTTGATAAGCATTTATTTCTTTGTAGCCCATGATCATAAACAAGAGCAACAGCAAGATGAAGAAAATTATGGCAATGGCAAACCAAGGGATCATGAAATTAATCAGATCGACAACAGTTCGAGAAAGCAGGACTGTAAATCCGGCCACGGTAGCGATAAGCGCATTGACGACCATAGCATCGCCGATGATCTTGGTCTTCTGCAGCATCGCGAACATGAAAGCCCAGACTAGCAGAAAGGGAAAAATAAAATCGACAACATTCAATAACCCTAAATCTAGCGGTGTAGCCATTTATCTTTTACCACCGATATCTTCTATGATGCTGCCGACGCTTTTCCAAGCATTCTTAGCACTGGCACCAAAACTTCCTTGCCCCGGATCTTTGACAATCAGCCAGACTATAACCCCAAAGATAAGCAGGATAACCATTAGCTCGGTTACTTCCGGACTCCACCAAGAGAAGACATCATAAGGGCCTCTCCACAGATTTAGGGAAGAGCCAAAGATAAAGACCACAAAACCTAATGAAATTAGGGCGATCAACGGTGCAGCGGCTTCTGAAAATCCTTTTCCAAAGATTCCCAACAATAGCAATACCATCACCGCAGCAACAGATAAAAGAGAAATGCTAGGCAGGGTTTCATTCAGAACTTGAACTGGGTCGTAACCTAGGGGATAGCTGCCAGTAATATGTGGAGCGACAAATACCAACGCTAAAGTTAGAGCAATAACAATCCGAAAATTCTTTTCTTTAAACAAAGATATCCGGCCGGTAACCGCATAGATTATTGTAAATACTAACAAAAACGGCAGCAGGAAATCCATCACTCCGTATTGTTGAAAGTATCTCGCTAAATTAGTAAAGCTTGGACTGACCATTGTGTAACCTCCACACTCTTATTTTTTATCACTTTTTGAATCCTCTTTCGGTGTTCTCGTTATCCAGGCGATGAAGCCGATGATGATGACTATGAAAATGATCGATGATGCCCATTCTGCGTTCCAATTTTCAAATAGGATTTCTAGGTAATGCAACCAGCCTAAAGCATTGAGGAAAATTACGACAATACCTATAAACATCAAAACCATAAATATATTTTGCCAGGTAGGAAATTTTTCAAGGGAAAACTCTTTGTCTCCGGCAAAGAAAACTCCCACTAACAACAAGAAACAGACGCCTAAGATTACCAATAACACCACGTTGGCCATGACTTCATTAATGATCCCAACTAACCTAGTAGAAGCAATAACCAAGAATGCTATCACAAAGGCGACCATGGCATCGATGTTCTTTTTAGTCATCTCTTTGCCATCGATCTTTTCCGTACCAAAGATTTTGGTTTTTTCTAAAATGGCAAAAATAATAGTAAAGACTAACAGAAAAGGAAGTATGACATCGTATACACCTATTTTGTTCAGAAATCCGATCATGCCCCGGAAGGCGCTTTCTTCCACCATCTATCTACATCTCTTTTACTGAGCTTAAATTAAAAGAACAGAATATATAAATGTTGCGGAGAAGAAAAAACGAATTCTTTAAATAGTAGTTGCAATTAATGGTATTTAAAGAGGTGTAGTAAAAAAGTGCGAGGGACAAAATTTTTTTTGTTGCAGGTATTATTGCTATTTCTATTTTCTGCTCTGGTTTTTGCAGAATCAAGCATCGTTTCTGAACCAATAAAAAATGAGATTAGCACCATCGAGCAGGCTTCATTTAGGCTGACCATCACCAACAATGCTGCAAATACTCAGCGCTACAGTATTTATTCTCTGCAATCTGGTCAAGGATGGAACGTCGATCCTTCCCCATTGAAAGATAAAATTATTGAGTTAGGTCCAGGAAAATCATATACTACGACTATTATCGCCAAACCTCTCGAAGATTTCCCCCCGGGAATTTATTATGTTCATGTTACCATTCAAAGCGACTTAGGAGAATCTTATACCGAAGCGCTGAAAATGTATCTGAAACCAAAAGAACCGGTAGATTACATTCCAGCAATCAAGGCCTCGGTGGATATGAATGATAAAATTAATCCGCAAGAAGCACAATCAGTAAAATTATTTCTCGAGAATAGAAATCCCTTAAATTTGTTGGGATTAAAAATTAAGATTCAAACCGATATTCCTGAATTTGAACAAGAAGTTTCAGTCGATCTACCGCCCTTAGAAAAAAAGACGGTCGAATTCAGCATTATCCCTAATCCTTACCAGCAACCAAAAGATTATACTCTTTTCTTTGTCTTTGAACGCAATGGAGAGACTGTAAAGATCATCGAACAGCGGATAGAAGTCCTTTCATTAATCTTACCATTTGAAGTAACAACTTCCGAGGAAACCGTATACTTGAAATCGTTTAAAACGGTAGTGGCTAGAAATTCAGGAAACGTACGTAACACCCAGATTGTGAAAACTCCTATTTCCTTGTGGCAAATGCTCTTGATTCAAAGCGATGGAAAAACCATGATTGAAGAAGGTAAGCGTTACTTAGCTTGGGAGGTTACTCTCGGGCCAAATGAATCGGTAGCTTTGCCTGTAACGACAAACTATAGAATACCGGCCTATGTGCTTTTGGTACTGCTCATCTTTGCAGGCTTTTACTTTTATGTGCAATCCCCAGTTAGCGTGCAGAAAACTGCTATTACCGCTCGGAGTGGAGAAGACGGCACACTCTCTGAAGTCAAAATCACCCTGGAACTAAAAAATCATTCTAAGAAACCAGTTAAAGACGTAGTCGTAACTGATCTCGTTCCCAGCATTGCTAATATTGACAAGGGTTTAGAACTCGGAACACTTAAGCCGCAGGAGATGAAACAGACTAAATCTGGTACCAAAGTAGTCTGGTCGTTAGCCGAGCTTGATGGACATGAACAACGCTTGATTACCTACAAGATAAAAGCAAAACTAAATATTTTAGGAACTTTCAGCTTACCCAGGGCAACCATAGAATTCAAGCGTAAAAAAGGAAGCAGGCTTTCCAAAGCTTATTCCAATATTTTCCGCATTGGCGAATAAATAAGCTGTCTGCACAATCTAAATATCCGAAGATAAAAACATTTATATATAAGTCTGTTTCTCTATGACCTTAAGTTTCACTCATAATTATAACAAAAAGCGAGGGTGTGGAAAATGAAAGATTTTTTATTACAATTGAAGGAAAAATTTATGCGTCCTGAAGAAGAGCAGCAAGCTCCAGAAGGCGAAAGTTATGTTGAATTAGAGAGCGGAGCTTCAAAAGAGGATAAGGCTAAAGTACTAGTTCGACCTTTCGTGATGGAAGAGTTTGAAGATATCAAAACCGTTCTTGATGTATTACGGGAAGGATCAACCATCGCTTTGATCAATATCAAGCCCTTGCGAGAAAAAGATTTGGTTGAATTAAAAAGAGCCATCTCAAAATTAAGGAAAACCTGCGAAGCTATTGAAGGAGATATTGCTGGATTTGGAGAGGATTATGTGGTAGCAGTTCCTTACTTTGCCAAGATTCACCGGAATACCCTTATGACTGACGAAGGAGAATAAATTAATTCTTTTACTCTTTTTTATTGCTTTTTAGGATAGTAATATTTAAAAATCACAACAAAAGTGTTCTCATAGTGCCACTGTCGCTTAATCCGGTATAGCGCAGGATTGCTAATCCTGTTCCGTAAGGAATTCCCGGTTCAAATGGCCTGTTACACTAGGCGAGTCGTATTCAAGTGGGGCACGCGCTTCGCTTGACCCCACGACATAGCTTTATAGTTTAACAGCGTGAAAGTCCGGGCGGTGGCGCTTTTATTTTTTAGAATTATTCTCTGAAACAGAATTCTGCTTTTCCAGTATAATTTCCGTCTTTAGCCCAGGTAGGTACCATGACGGTAAAAGAAACTTGCTCACTATGATTAAAAGGAAGATGAAATCTTTGGGGCTTAATCAGCGTCCAAGAACTCAAATCCCCCAGCATCCGCACAATAACATCGGTTTCTTTCGAGTATTGTACAAAAATGGAACGGGTTATTTCTGTTCCCGGAGAAGCACCACCGAAGTTAAGACTTTCTCTATCAGTATTCATCCCAAAGTAAGCTCTGGTAGGAATGGTTTTTACAAAAAGAGAAGAATCGACCACTTGACGGTTAGCACACGGGGAAGACCAATGTAATGGAGTTAACATAACTAGCAGAGTAATGCCCAAAACAAGTAACACAACAAGTGACGCAACAACAATTTTCTGGCTTACTTTAAATTTACTTATTTTAAATTGGCTTATCTTAAACGGCATCTTGTTTATACCCCCCAAAACGTTTTTGAATGATCAACAATGATAGGATGACGAGGAGGATAAACAATACCACTAATGTGGGGATAAAATAAAAGGACTCAAAAAAATTTTTCTTTTCAGAAACGAATAGAGTCGGTGTAGGAGCAACAACTTGCAAAGTGATCGGAACTTCTTTTTGCTCGCCTTCAAAAAATAATTTTAATATTCCCTGATATACGCCTGGCCCAAAAGGGATTTGCACAATCGCTTTCATCTTTCCTTCTTGCCACGGTTCTAGATTCATGCTTGGGGTTTGTAACAATTCCTGTTGTCCAACAAAGATTTTTGCATAGACATTGCGAAGGCTGTTTCCCCAATTATTTTTCACCGTTATTGAAAAATCATTGAATCCGGGAAGCAAAGAAGAGCTATAATTAAGGAGCTGAAGATCCATATTACCTATCTGAAAAGTAGTATTTGCCGTCTTAAATTTCCCATCATATGAAACAATAGCTCGAACTTCGTAGGCGCTGGAGGGTAACTTGCTGCTATCAAAGGTAGGTGTAAAGCTAAGGCTTTCCAATCCCGGTAAAGATTTTGTTTCAGTAAAAATTGTGCCAAGAAGTTCTTGTTGGCTGTTATGGATAGTTATTTTACCTTGTACAGCATCAATGTCAGGATACCCAACACTCTCCACAGTAAGCGAAAGAGTTAGATTATTTCCTTGATTAATAGATGGAGCGTTAAGATGAATATTAACATCCTTTTCATACGAGAGAACTTTCACTAAAAATATCTTTGAAACTGCCACTTGGGTGCTTATCGCGGCAGTGCTTTCAGAATTTTCAGATATTGATAATGCCAGCCGGTACTCACCGCTGGGGATGTATTCTTCAGCGGGAAAATCAAAAATGAGATCAAATTGATTATCGACGACTTCACTAACACGGATGTGAGAAAATGGGCCGGCATCCACATAAATTTTAACTGGAGTATTGGTGTCAGAGTAGGCATAATGATGGACTTGAAATGTTCCTGGAATATAAGTTATCGGGCCAGTACTTTTTCCAATAAGGCTCAGCGCTTCAGCTGAGGGAAAATAAAGAAGTACAAAAAACAGCAACAGCAGATAGATTATATTTTTCTTCATCAACAGCCTCTCTTTTGGATTAGCAAAGAAAAAAGAACTTAAAAGGTTTTCGCTCCTCTTCTTTATTAAAATTTATGTTGAGAAGCTTAAGTTCCGTTAAAGGTTAGCTTGAAGTTCCGTTAAAGGTTAATCTCACTGAATTCCTAATACCAGTGATAGGAGCAGTCGCTGGAACAGTAACGTTGATGTCAACCACAGCAGCATCTTTGGTATCAGCAGAGTCTAGCCAGTACAGGCTTGCATTGCCGCACAACCAATGGCCAGCTGGACTTAGGACGACATAAGTGTTGTTACCAAAAAGACCATAATTGGTTTGGTTAGTATAACTGCTACTGTTCGTAATATTCCAACCGATAGAGTGAGATAATCCAGAACCACTACTACCCCCCTGGCAAGATCCAGCGGTATCTAAAGCACCAGTTTCACCAGCTTGTTGCCAAGAGCCCGGACTAATTGCATTAGCAGCATTGGGAGTTACTTTTATTTGTAAGCCGCCCATGCCGGGAGCGAGATCGCCGCCGATAAAACTGGCGTGGGTGCAATTTGCACCGCAGGTGTAGCCAACAGAAAGATTAACGTTTCCAGTATTCTCAAGCAAAAAACCTAGGCTTTGAGAAGTATTAAAAGTAACACAGCAGGTTGCAGTATAACCGCTAGAACTGATGTTGGAACCGTTGGTATAATAAGAGATGTTCTGCCCGTTGCTGTCCATGCCGCAAAAATTACAACTGCTGTTAACATAGCCGGAACCAAAGTCGATAGTAGTACGCTGATTGGTAAACGCAGTGACGGTGTTAATTGTTAGGTTCACCTCACCAAGAGAAGTGCTGGAAGCTGCTCCGCTTAGCCATAAGCCGCCTGCTTGTAGCCCAAAATGTTGACTAAGACCAACAATAGTAGTTAAAGCGGTCACGCCTACCGCAAACAATAACAATAGAACAAGAAAACTATCTGGAATTTTAATCATCACTTTCAACCTCTAGATTATCAAGTTCAGTTGGCGTAGTTACGATGCGTATACCTACTTCTCCATAACTGGCCTGTTCCTTGGCTGGTTTTTGTCCAAATCCACCAGTTGAGATGAGATAAATTCCCACGTTAAAGATACTTAACTCCCACTAGTTCTACGATTTCTTAGAACTTGTCTTTTTTTCAACACCTGTTCACCTTTTTGATTTCAAGTACGATGTTCAAATTTATATATCTTTCTGTTGATTAGGATTATCTATAATTTATAATCTATTATCTCGAAACTATATAACTCTAAACAACCACACATTTTCCAAATAAAGAAGGGTTGTGTAGCAAAAACTGGATAGTACAACGGTATCTTTTTTGCAAAAAATTAATATACCCTGGTTATTTAAAGAAAAACCATTGGAAGATCTCACCATCATCATTATCGTAACACTAGGATTTTTGTTCTTATTTGTTTTTTTTGGTATTCTGGCTTCTTTGTGCAAAAACAAGTTTTTTAAAAAGAATTTTGGGAAATTATCTTCACTTTTGGAGAAAATAACAGATGCTGTTGGAGATGTTTTTTTGAGAGGTTTTTATCCGTAAAAAACTATTTATTTCTTTGGTTTAATTTCTTTAATCCCATTCATGTACGGCCAAAGAACTTTAGGAATTTTTACTGTTCCTGCTTTAGTCTGGAAATTTTCGAGAATTGCTACTATCACTCGAGAAGTGGCCAAAGCAGTGTTATTTAGCATATGCACGTATTTGCGCTCCCCATTTTTATTGACAAATTTAGTATTGAGAGTTACCGCTTGGTATTCTAAGCAGTTGCTGCAAGAAGTTACTTCACGATAAGTGCCTTTTTTTTCATTCTGTCCTGGGAACCAGGCTTCGATGTCATATTGCAATGCTTGTTTGTTTCCAATGTCGCCGCTACATATTGCAACAACCCGATAAGGTATTTCTAATTGCTGAAATATAGATTCAGAGATAGCTTGGATTTCTTTGAAACACTTGGCTGAATCTTCTGGTTTGCAGATCACAATCTGCTCTACTTTATTGAATTGATGTACGCGAAAAATTCCTTTGGTATCTCGTCCATGCGAGCCTAACTCTTTTCTAAAGCAAGTACTGATGCCGCCTATCTTTTCAGGCAATTCTTGTTCTTGCAAAACTTTATCTTTTTTTAAGGCTAAAAGCGGATGTTCTGAAGTGCCGATAAGATAGAGATCTTCATTTTCAATTTTGTAAATTGTGTCTTCAAATTCAGTAAGATTCACTCCGCCTTCTAACGCTGCTTTATTGAGCATAAATGGCGGCCAATGCATCAAAAAACCATGCTTAAGCAGCACATCAACAGCAAAACGTTGCAGGGCTAGATCCAGTAATACTGCTTCGTTCTTGAGGTAATAGAAACGCGCCCCAGAAACGGATGCTGCGGTTTCCAAATCAAATAAATTTAATTCCAATCCTAATTCAATGTGATCTTTTAATGGGAAGGCTGGTTTTACAATTTTTCCCCATTTTTTTAGTTCTTTATTGTCAGCCTCATCTTTTCCAGCAGGGACTTCTTTGTCCAGAATATTACCTATTTTTTTCAGATTCTCATTACGTTGATGTAAAAGGCTATCAGCATTATATTCACGCTCTTTAATCTCCTCAACCACATCCCGCATTTCCTTGATTTTTTTAGCGGCATCTTTTTCCTTTTTATCCTTTTTGGCTTGATTAATTTCCTGGGAGACAATATTACGTTTATGTTTTAATTCTTCAACTTTTTTGAGCTCTGCCTTCCAAGCTTCATCTAATCTAAGAACTTGATCAACAATTTCTGGATTTCTACCGCGTTTTTTTTCAGAAGCCTTTACCAGAGCAGGATTTTCACGGACTAGTTTGATGTCAAGCATAAAA
>JACPIL010000049.1 GCA_016188105.1 Candidatus Woesearchaeota archaeon
AGAATCGGCGGTCTTTCTTCCATTTCCATCGCCGCAGTACAACGCCGTGCTAAATATATCATTGTTGAATTGAGTAATGGGCAATATCTGCTCACTCATTTGGGGATGACCGGACATTTTCACTTCATGGACAGCGAAGGAAAAAATAATCCTAACAAAATAAATTCCAACAATCATGAGCGATTTATGGTAGCAAAATTTCAATTTTCTGACGGGTCAGTCTTAACCCACAACTCTATCCGTAAGTTTGGACATATGAAGCTAGCCACAAAAAAACAACTTGAAGCGCTGTCAGCAAAGCATGGTCCAGAACCTTTAGAAAAAAGTTTTACTCTCCAGATCTTCCAAGAAACTCTCGCTAAAAAATCCAGAGCTAATATCAAAACCACCTTGATGGATCCATCAATCATTGCCGGCATAGGTAATATTTACGCTCAGGAAGCCTTGTATTTTGCAGGCATCTCGCCATTTCGGCAGGCAGGTTCATTGTCAGAAAAAGAAGCAAAAGCTCTTTACACCGAAATACGTAGAATTTTGCAGCAGGCGATTAAACATCACGGTTCTACGGTTGATAATTACAGCAACCTTGAAGGCAGCGGCGGGTTTCAGAATTATTTAGCAGTCTACCAGAAAGAAAAGTGCGAAAAGGGTCACTCTTTGCAAAAAACTACTATCGGCGGCAGAGGAACAAGTTATTGTTCTACCTGTCAACGGTGAGAAGTGCAGATCGAGAGAAAGATAAAATGGTTTTCAAAAAAATATTACAAAAGCTGAAAGAGATAAAAGAAACAAAGTTGGAAAAAAAATCGGATCAAGATTACTCTAATCGTTTTTTGAAATTCTATTACGGCCATAAAAAAAGATTGCTCAAGGAACGCAAATCATTATATCACGAGAAAAAGCAGAAAGGGATCTGTGTCCGCTGCAGCAGAAAAGTTGTTGAAGGGCTTGTTTTTTGTGAATATCACCAGCAGAAGCAAGCGGGATATAATAAACAAGCCCGAATGAAGCAATGATAACCTTTATTTGAAGTTCTTTATTTTTCCAAAAAAATATACTCCTCTCTCTCCCACCACATACACTTCAAAATTCTTTATATTTTCAAGAAATGGACTAAGTACTTCTTCCTTCAACACATCTGTCCCTTCCAACAGCGGATTAAAACTTGGCACGGCGATCAATTCTTTGGCTTCTTTCTTGTTTTTTTGGTCTTTTGTTCCATCTTTCACCTTGCCCTTCCAGCTTCCCTTTAGAAAACATTTGTATTTCTCCCATTTGCTGCCTTCGCGAATAGTAATTGCCGGATGCTCATGCCCGATTACAATACGTTTTGCATCGGTTTCAACCAGCTCATCACCATGTACTATTAAAGTCTCTCCAATCCTACATTCGTTCACCACCAAAATTCCCTTTTTATCAGCAATTGGTTTGATGATGGGATCATGATTTCCTTTGATGATGATGACTTCTGTTACATTCGCCAATAAAAAATCAAGAAAATGAAGTACTTCTCTCCACTCTTGGCGCAGAACTTTTCCGAACTCATGTTTCAAATCCCCATTGATAATTACTTTTATTGGTTTTGTTTTTAGTAGAATCGCTTTTAGCTTGTCCATAATTTGTTCCAGCTGCATTCTTGGAACAAGAACTCCTTTAAGATGCAATGATTCTTCATAGCCGATATGTAGATCATTGATTATCAGCACTTTTTCTGCTTCAAACCATAATGCTGTGTCCACGATTTGAATGCCTTTGCTGATTTCCATTATAAATCAATTGTCTCACAATTTAAATTATGCCCCAATGGCTCAGCGGCTAGAGCGGATGGCTGTTATTCCCAATGAGTGGTTACCATCAGATCGTCGGTTCGAATCCGACTTGGGGCGCTTTTTATTTATTTAATCCTGCGGCATAAATCCGTCCAGCAATTTTTCTCATCAAATCTGTTTCTTGACAATTCTTAAACAACAATTCTCCATAGCCATGGACAATAACTTCAACTCCTCCTACTTTTACTACTAACAAAATAGGAGTTTCCAAAACTATTTCAAATGTTTTCTTTATTTTTTGTAAATCCAGCTTCTGCTGCTTCTTCAATTTAGCAGAATAGGCAGCTTTAGTCTTACATTTCTCTAGGGTAAATTCAATCATGCATTTCTAATTTTTCTTGTTTATATAAAATTCTATCTAAAAAACAACACAGAGACGCAGGCGAGGCTGGGGTTGCGCCGTCCGGGCTGCCGAGCGAGGACAAAGCGTAGCTTTGGACGACTGCCGTCTGCTGTGTTGTTTTTGTTTTCAAGCCCGATGCCCTAAAAAAAGAAAGCTCTTTACATTATCATCGACCGAATGATTTATATATGGAAATGTATTTCATAGTAACATCATTCAAGCACTATCATTAGAGGTGAAAGGATAGGATGGTACAAAAAAGAGGTCAATCATTACAAAGTCGGGGGCAATTAGAGCTTCATCGTCTTGCTCATTATGCTTTTTTCGTAGGAATTTCGCTAGCTCTTCTGGTGGGAATATTCCATCGAGTTTTTGATAATTTACTAGGTCCGGAAGCATCACGCGTCTATGTTACAACTTTTGTCTTGTTAGGAACATTGGTGGGATTATTTAATCTATCAGCAAAAGAAACCACTCCTTTCTTGACTGCTGCCGTTGCTTTGATGTTGGCAGGCATCGTCAATCTAAATCTCGTTTACGGAATTGGAGACATCTTGCGGCCAAGCTTAAGCAACATTGTTGTCTTTGTTGTTCCCGGAGCGATTATCGTGGGAATGAAAGCGATCTGGCGCTTAGCTTCGGATTAATTTTTTTTATTATTCTTTTCTTTTACTAAATTCTTTTACTACATTTTTCTTTTGAGAAATTTTATGGATTATTCAAAATTCTCTTTTATCAAATCTTGGTTGATTTTTGTTTTCTTTTGCGAAATACGGAGTCATAAATAACCTGCAAAATTATTCTCAAGAAAAACCAAAAATAGAAAGTTATACTGCGCGTAACTCTCTTTCGATCGCCGTTACTTTTTCTATTTTCTTTTCCAGCATGGAAGCTTTGTCTTTGGTAGAAGTTTTCTTCTTCTCCAATGTCGCTTCTTTTTTCATAAGTTCAGAAATCTGATTGCGTAAAGACACTTCCTTATTCTGGGTTGAGCCGATCTCGTTAGTGAAAGACTGCATCCTTCGTTCTAATTTCATTTTTTCAGAACGTAAGTCGCGCAACTCTTTATCTAGGTCCCTAAGCGCTCCCTTTAATAAGCTGTGCTGGCTTTTCAAGCCGCCGTTACCAGAAGACCTTTTATTTTTGGCGCTTCCCTTTTTCATAGAGTTCTCAAGCTTTGTCAGCTCCTTTTTTATGTGTGTAATTAAATAGTAATTGTTTATAAATCTTTTGCAGGCTCAACTCCCGCTTTTTATTAAAATCCTCTCGAAAAACTATCTCCTCATCAATTCATGCAGCTTTTCCTTTCCCTTTCGATAGGTATCAGCCTTGATGAACCCTCGCCGGTATCCTTCTCTCAGCAGGTCCAGTTTGCGTTTATATCCAGAGACATCGCGTCTGATAATTGGTTTGATGACTGTTCTCGGGCGGATAATGGTTTTGATAGTTTTTTGCCTGATGATTGTGGTTCTGCCTTTTCTAATTTTACGCTGGGTGAAGTATAAGGCGAAGAGTATGCCGACAATTACTGTTGCCATGACTGGTACTGCTATAAGGAAACCTTTTCCGCCTTTACTTGCTGCTAAGCCGACTAAAGCAGAAGGTTTTTCTTCAATGGTAAAAATTTCCGTAGCGCTGGCAAAAGAGTCTAGGTAGATCACTTTCAGGGTGTAAACATATTGGCCGGGGGGAAGGGTTTCCGACAAAGGGATGTTTTTAGAGAATGAGGCTCTCTCGTCGATGGAAACTTTTTCTTCAACTTCATAGATGATATTATTATTTGCATCTAGGACGGTGTGGATCAAGGTTACTTCGGTGCTTGGTTCGATTCCTTTTAAGTCATAGATGGTTATGGTTGCCTTGGCTTCTTCTCCGGGGTTAAAGGTCTTTTTCTGGAGATCAAGGCTGGCATCAAAGAAAACTAGTTCGGATTCAATTTCCAGGACCACTAATACTTCTTTTGTTATCGACTGGGTTTCAGAAGAGCCGATTATTTCTATAATATCTGTATAAACGCTGGGCTTCGCATTTAATGAGGGATTAAAGACCAGCCAGATATCCTGGCTTCCTTCTGGAAGCAGGGAAAAGAATGCCGGGCTGAGCGATATTATTTCAAAAGGGTTGGTGATATAAACATTAAGTTTGACATCCCCTTTATTGGTTGCGGTCAGCTTTTTGCTAAGTTTTTGCGATTGTTTTAGTGCTACTTTGATGGTGTCTTCGCTGAGATCAAGGATAAGTCTCTCTTTTTTCTTAGGCGGTCCACCTCCTCCTCCGCCACCACCACCGCCGCCTCCACCTCCTCCTCCTCCGCCAGCACCACTTCCTCCTTCTCCTGCGCCACCGGCTTGGATAGTAAGCACAAAGGAATCAGAATCATTCAAGGCAGTATCGCAGCTGGAACTGTCTTGGGTGGTAATAAGTATATCATGAGTTCCAACGCTGGCGGCAGCCGGGGTGAAGCTGATGTATCCGCTTCCATTGATATTAAACAGAGAAGTATCATCAAAATAATTTATGCTGGTATTTTGCCCATAAAAAGTAGTTTGCACTTGTAGTGTGAACGCAGTTCCAGAGGTTGCGGTCTGATCGGCGATCGCGGTAATTTCTGGCGGTTTCATGATACAAAGATCAACAGTTCCGCTGGTATCGCTGGTTGCTTCTCCGGTAATAGAAGGAATAGTGAAGAATGTGAAAATATTTACTGCTAAAAGCGCTGCAACTAGAACTAGGATCGACAACCCCTTTTTTAGTTCCATGTATTGCTTAAAGAAATATTTTACTCTATAAATACTTTGTCTTCAGCAGATAATAATCTAGAAAAAATTAAATCACATCCTTTCGTCAATCTCTTTCGCGACTTCTTTTAATTCTGCAAATAAGGATTCAGCATCCCGCTGCAGGTCTAAAACCAGCCGCTGTAGATTATTCTCCCGCAATAAATATCCCTCTTTCTCTCGAACCACTATCCCGGAATCCATCAGCTTGATGAGGTGATGGACAACTGTTCCCCTGCTCAGATGTAATCTTTCTGCGATCTCATCAGAAGAGATCGGATCATGATTTGATTTTTTAATCAAAGTAATAAATATCCTAAAACAGCTGCTGTCCCTGTCTCGAAGATTGAACAATCCGAGAGAATTGCCCAGCCATTGCAAGTCTGAATTAACATTTCCCTCGCCCAAGCGGCGGACTTTGATGACCGTGACTTTTTTCATCATCTCTTTGAAAACTTCTCTGATTTTTAAGCTTTTTCCGAAATATTTATATAAAAGTTCAATTTCAAGCCAACTAGGTTGACTTAAGATAAACAAAAAGGTGGGGGAAGGGGGTAAAGAAGAATCATGGAAACAAAACCGAAAGCGGAAGAAGAAGCGAGAAAATGCTGCGGCGGCAGTTGTCATAGCAAGGATAAGCTTGCAGAACCTGAAAAAAAACAAAATGAAAAACAAAATGAAAAAGCTTCCCCCATGACCGTAGAAGAATTAACTGATTTATTACAACGTACTCATGCCAATTTCGAAAACTATCGTAAACAAGTACAGCTTCAGATAGAAGATATCAAAAAAATAGCTGCCCGAGATATTATATTACAGATATTGCCGGTGCTAGATAATTTTGAATTAGCGATCAAAAATGCCCAGCCTGATAACGGTGAAAAAGGAAAAAATCTGGAGTTTATTCAGGGCATGGAACTGATCTATGCGCAATTACTGCAAATCTTGCAGAACAATAATATCGCTGCCATCGAAACCAAAAGCAAAGACTTTGATCCTTACTATCATGAAGCGCTGATGAAAGTGCCTTCAGATCTGCCGGCCAATAAAATCATGGAAGAATTTCAGAAAGGATACTTACTGCATGGTAAAGTATTGAGACATGCAAAAGTAAAGATCAGTGCTGGTCCAAACCATAGCCAGAATAGTCAGAACCAAACTAATCAAAGCAAAAACGAATCTAAAAATTAAATAATATCGGAGGAAAATAAAAATGACAGACACACAAAAAAACAGCAAAGTTTCAGGTCCAACTATCGGGATCGATCTAGGTACAACTTTCTCTGCAGTAGCAGTTATGGAAGGCGGAAAGCCAGCCATAATTCCCAATGCGGAAGGAACACGGACCACTCCCAGCGTAGTACATCTTAAAGATGAAGAAGTTATCGTCGGGCAAGTAGCAAGAAATCAAGCCATCATTGATCCATCACATACCATCCGTTCTATCAAAAGAAAGATGGGAACTGATGAAAAGGTTGAAGTTGATGGAAAAGAATATACTCCAGAACAGATTTCCGCCATGATTTTGCAGAAATTAAAACGTGATGCCGAAGCATATTTAGGACAGACAGTAAAAAATGCCGTGATCACTGTCCCTGCTTATTTTAATGATGCGCAAAGACAGGCGACTAAAAATGCAGGAGAAATTGCCGGCCTCAATGTTCTGAGAATTATCAACGAACCGACTGCGGCTTCACTAGCTTACGGATTAGACAAGCAGGGGAAAGAGCACACTATATTAGTGTTTGATTTTGGCGGCGGTACTTTTGACGTATCCATTTTGGAATTAGGGGACGGAGTTTTTGAAGTAAAATCAACTTCCGGAGACAATTTCTTAGGCGGAGATGATGTCGATCAGTTAGTGATTGATTTCTTAATCAAGAATTTCAAAAGTTCTACCGGCATCGATCTGCGAAATGACGCTGTCGCTATACAGCGTCTGAAAGAAGCAGCAGAAAAAGCAAAGATAGAATTATCTAGCAAGATGAAAGTTGAAATTAGCATCCCTTTCATCACTGCTGATCAGCATGGGCCAAAACACATCAAAGAAGAATTAAGCCGAGCTAAATTCGAAGAATTAATCTCTGATATTTTGAAAAGGCTGGAAACTCCAGTAAAAAATGCCTTACGGGATGCAGACTTGCCGACCTCAAAAATAGATAAGGTAATTTTTGTCGGCGGATCAACCAGAATCCCTGCCGTGCAAGAATTGGTGAAGAAACTTACCGGAAAAGAAGGAGACAAGTCTGTCAATCCAGACGAAGCAGTGGCGGTTGGAGCAGCTATCCAAGCCGGAGTATTGGCTGGGGATGTTAAAGACGTATTATTGTTAGATGTAACGCCACTATCTTTGGGTATCGAGACTTTGGGTGGAGTATTTACCCAGCTTATCGAGAGAAATACCACTATTCCCACCAAAAAGTCGCAGATTTTCTCGACGGCTGCAGATAATCAAACTGCGGTCACCATCAGGGTAGCGCAAGGAGAACGCCCTATGTTTGTCGATAATAAAAATCTCGGCCAGTTTGACTTAGTTGGAATCCCCCCCGCTCCACGGGGAGTGCCGCAGGTTGAAGTTACCTTTGACATCGATGCAAACGGAATTCTTCATGTCAGCGCTAAAGACAAAGGAACTGGTAAAGAACACAAGATCAAAATTACTGGAACTGGAAATCTCAGCAAAGATGAAGTAGAAAAGATGAAGGAAGAAGCTAAAAAGAATGAAGCTGAAGATGCCAAGAAAAAAGCCAAGATCGAAGCTGACAACAATGCTGAAGCGGTACTCTTCCAGACCAAGAAAGTCCTCGAGGAGTTTAAGGATAAAATCGATTCCGAAACCAAGAAGAAAATTGAAGTGAAGATCTCCGAGCTGGAAGAAGCTAAGAAGGAAGGCGATGTCTCTGCCATCAATGCTAAGATCGAAGAGCTGAACAAAACTGTGCAGGAGATTGGATCAAAGATTTACCAAGAGATGGCAGCAAAAGAAGGAGCAAAACAAGCTCCAGGGCAATCGCAATCTTCTGCTGAAGAATCCTCTGAAGAAGGCAATGAAAAAGTTGTAGATGCGGAATTCACTGAAAAAGCTAAGGATAAGAAAGAGGGGAAGGCATAACTTTTTAACTATCTTCCTTTTTTTTGTTTTCTTATGAAAACTGCCATGAGGCTTCCAACAGAACAGCAATGCCTGAACTACTTTACCGAATACAAAGTGCCAGATAATATCCTCAAGCACTGCTGCAAGGTGCGTGAAGTTGCAGTATTTTTAGCTGAGAGGCTGAAAGAAAGAAATTTTCCCATAGATATCGAATTTGTAAGCTGCCTGGCTTATTTTCATGATTTGTGCAAGATGATAGTTATAACTGATTTTGGAAAAAATAAATTTCATCAAGAAGCGGTTATTACTCCTGAACAGGCAGAATTTTGGAAAAAAATGCAGCAAAAATTCCCTCAGCATTACGAGGGCGAAGTTGCCTATGAATTGTTTAAAGAGATCTATCCTGAATTAGCTTCCTCTCTTAAAAAAGTAAGCAGCTCCAAAAACGATACTCCCACTTGGGAAGAGATGGTCGTTCATTATGCAGATCTTCGCGTTTTGGGAGAAAGAGTAGTGACCGTTCGAGAACGCGTAGCTTATTTGCGCCAGCGCTATCAACACAGCCAAGAGATCTGGCAGAAGCACCAGCAGATGGCGCAGGAACAGGAGCAGAAAATATTTTCACATCTTGCATTTACCCCAGATGATCTGGGAATGGAGATCAGCAGAAAATTTGAGAATAAGAATATGATAAAAGCTATCTATCAGGAACAACAATGACCAAAGATTACTATCAAACTCTTGGCGTCGGAAAAAACGCTTCCAAGGAAGAAATAAAAAAAGCTTTCAAGAAGTTAGCGCTGCAATATCATCCCGATCGAGCGCCGGAAGAAAAAAAGGTTGAATACGAGGAGAAGTTTAAAGAGATCAATGAAGCAGTTTCCGTGCTAGGCGATGATAAAAAGAGACAGCAGTACGACCAGTTCGGCAGCGCGGCATTTTCTGGAGGGGCTGGAGGAACTGGCGGAGCTGGATTCCAGCAAGGATTCGATTATTCAGATATCATGTCCCAATTTAGATCAGGAATGTTTGGAGACTTTGATGATGTTTTTGATCATTTGTTTGGCGGAAGCGGGATGAGAAGCGGCGATGGAAAAAGAAGAGCGCGCCGCGGAGCAGATTTATTGTACGAGACGGAAATAACTCTTGAAGAAGCTTATTCTGGGATCACAAAAACCATTTCGTTGAACAAACTGGAACGATGCAGCGATTGTAAGGGAAAAGGCGCGCATACTTTTGAATCCTGCGAACATTGCCATGGATCAGGCTACATTAAGAGGACACAACGAACGCCTTTCGGCTTGTTTCAACAAACCGGCCCATGCCCTTATTGTCATGGCCGCGGCGAACTTCCACAAGATTCTTGCAGTAAATGCGGAGGCGAGGGCCTTATCCGAAGAAAAAAAGAAATTGAAGTTTCTATCCCAGCAGGAATAGACAGCGGGATGAGGCTGCGCGTTGCTGGTGAAGGTGAAGTAGGAGAGCAGAACGGCCCTTCCGGAGATTTATATTTGCAGGTACAAGTTGCCGCTCATCAGGTATTTGAAAGAAAAGGAAATGATCTGCATCTGACTGTTCCGATCTCTTTTTCTCAAGCTGCGTTGGGTGATGAGATTGAAGTTCCCACTCTTGGCGGAAAAGCTAGTTTAACCATTCCTGCAGGAACACAAAGTGAAACTACTTTCCGAATGCGTGGAAAAGGGATGCCTTTCTTGTCCGGTTACGGCTCAGGTTCTGGAGTTGGCGATCAGATGGTGAAAGCGCATATCGTGGTTCCTTCTAAATTAAACAAGAAGCAGAAAGAATTGCTTAAAGAATTGCACGAAGAAAATCCGCAAAAAAGTTTTCTCAAGAAAATTTTTGGATGAATAATATTTGGATGAATAATCATAATAATAATCATAATAAATAATAAATAGAGAAGTTCTCAATCATAATTCTCAATCATAATTATGACGGTTTATTTCCATTATTGTAATTTCCATCGCTTGATTTTTTGTTCAGATATCTCCAGCCGAGGTAGAATCCAATTATTCCTAATAATATCCCTATTAACACCCAAGGCGCGATAGCTCCAAAACTTCCGCTCGCATATCCAGTAGCCGCCCCAGTTAGCGACGGCGGTGCAATGTTTAAATTTTTTGCATCCTCTTCTGTTACCAGATTGCTTTCAAAGGTGAAAGTGCGCTGATCCATCCTTACTAAGTTCCAGTAATTGACGGTCATCTCAAAAGTGTATAAGCCGGGCCCTTTATCTTTTGCATCGAGGTAATCTGAAACCCTCTTGATCATCTCTCCTTCTATATCGACCGATTTAGTCCGGAAATTATCTATCTCCTTATCCTCCTTGAGAACTTTTACATCCACATACACATTTGGAATAAGTTTATTCCATTTGTTCAATAGGTCAAGCGTGTATTGATTCACTTTGTTGGCGATAAAATATTTATCAAAATAGCTTATCTCCACTTCCGGCTTGCCGATGACCAAACTCTTGTAGAGTTCTATTTTTTGATCATCATACTTGGTAACTGCAGTCACTTCATATTCTCCCGCCTCAGCAAAATTATCCTTAGCGATAGTAGTTTTAAGCAATTTTGACTCTGTAGTTGGGAGGGAAGTGGTTTCTGTCTCTGCTTCCTGTTGCTCTTGTTCCTTGTCGTTGACGTAGAATGTTGTTTGCAGCTGTTCGATGTCCTTTTTCCCCAGATTTTTTACTTCTGATACCAATTCAATATCTTTGCCTTTTTGGTGAAAGTTCACTTGCATCTCAATATACTTGTCTGGATAAGGCCCTTGGAAAAGTATTTTATGTTTTAAGACCACTTTTGAAGCCACCACGTCAGGGTTGTCATTTTCCAAAGTTTCTTCAATAACGATGTAGGCTGTAGAAACTCCCGGCGGGACGTCTTCTTTTTTGAATTTTATTTCAAATTCTATCTCTTTGGCATCATCTTCCGGAGTAAAAGTAAGTTTTTTTTCGCTGGTTTTGAGCTTGACGAAATCAGCCATCTCTCCATCAAGATAGATCCCCACCGTGAATTGACGGTGCTCGTTATTGACAACCCATAATTTTCCCTCGATTTGAATGTTATCTCCCTCAAAGTCGTCAACTGCGATACTGGTTTTGGCAGGCCTGACACCTAGCGCTAACACTGTCTGGATGGTAAGCAAGGCTATTAATATTCCCAATAATATTTTTGTTTTCATTTTTTTGTTTTTTAAATGTTGGTTTGTCTTTTTTTAGGTGTACTATTACGATTGTATGGTAAAGGTTACGGTCGATGACTTTAATCCTCCTGATTCGTTTCCGGGAACAGAGACATTAACGTGAGTTATAAAATCATTGCTGGCTAGATGCCAGTCTAAATTCCAAACGTGCGGGAAAGGGCTGCTGGAATTAAAAAAGGTCCAATTTGTAGATGATTGGGTGTAATTAAACGCTCCAGTTTCATTCGCAGTAATATTAAATGCAAAAAATGGCTGGTTGAGACTTACCATGCCAAATAAAGGAGTGGCGGTCAGGGTTACATTGGCAACAATATTGCCAGAATTTTCTGCTCGGAAAGGATTAGCATTTGCCGGGGTAGAAACATTCTGTCCATTGTTCAGGGTTCCAAAGGCTACCGCATTGTTGATGATATCGATAGCCAAGAATGATTGCAAGGTAAAGTTGAACACCGTCGAGTTGGTTCCAAATTCTGTTCCGTCGTAGGCAAATACTTTCCAGAAATAGGTTGTATCGACCGCTAACTCGGTAGTGATAAGATAAGTAGTATTGTCAGCGGTAGTATTGGCAATATCGCTGACGTTCACTTCAAGATTGTTGAAGGCTGGATTATCGTCTATTTCCAGACGGTAGGTTACGGTATTTCCGTCGGCATCCACAGAATTATTCCAAGTAAAGGCAGGAGTTCTGTTGGTGGTGATATTTGCCGTGGGCGGAGTGAGTAAGACTGGAGCTGGAGGAAGGGTGTTTGCTCCAGATGATATGATCACTTGATTAGAACGTACTGTTGCGCCATCATCAACTCCATCGTTAGGAGTGGCATCGACAGTCCAATTCTCGCCGGCGGTAGTAAGATTAGATACTATGATATTAGTTCTGTTGTTGAATATAGCGAAAATCTGTTCAGCTGGAAGAGTATGATTCCAGATACGCAGTTCATCGATAGTTCCATTGAAATAACCTGCCGGGGTAGCGCCATTGTAACGGCCGAGGTCGAGAACCCTGTTAGCGTTTCCTGTAGGCAGGTTGATGATCTCTCCTTTTGATCCAGTATCATATACCCCATCTACATAAAAGAGCACATTGGTGTAGTTGCCTACTGCCGCGACATGATGCCAATTATTGTCAATGATTTTGAAATCAGAGCTGTTCGCCAAGACTGTATACGTGGCAGCGACTCCCCGGTATAAAGCCAGAGTCAGATGGTTGTGTCCTAAATTTCCAGTTCTGTTCTCGTATGTAAAGAGGAATCCTTTTTCGGCTGTAGTAGGAGTATTTCCAGCGATCACCTGCAAGGAATTAGCGGTGTAGTCATCAAATTTGATCCAAGCTTCGATGGTGAAGTTGCCAGTATTTTGCATGAAGGTGAAATCGGAAACATTGCCTACAGAAGCGATGTAATCGTTGACTCCGTCAAACTTATACGCTCCTTTGCTGTCATATCCGGCATCTTCGATCCAGGTCGCTCCAGAAGGAGTGCCGTTGTTGGAATTGAATGAATAATCTTTAGCGTTATTGGTGTTGGTATCGTTGATTCTCTCAAACGGCATATTCAGGAATGTCATAGGAGTTCCATCTCTGAGCCAGTTGTAGATTATCTTGACCGAGTCATTGTTGCTGTCGGTGTAACCCACATAGGCAGTAAGGTTGACCTCAGTCTTGTTACTGCTGGTATTGGTGGTGTTAAGTATGAGAGAAGAGATGGAAGGTACGGTGTTAGCTAAGATAGTCACGTTTTTTGAAGTTACCATCGCTCCATCTTCGTATCCGTCATTAGGGGTCGCTTCTATGGTCCAGTTTTCACCAACCCGCAATTCTCTGGATACGATCTTATCAGTCCTGTTGTTGTAGAGGGCGACGATCTGCTCTTCAGAAAGCGAGCGGTTAAAGAAAAGCACGTCATCACGCCTTCCTGCGCTATCAAACGCTGTGCCTCCGACATGATATCTTCCTATAAAGGAGCTATCAGGATTGTTGATATTGGAAAATTCTTTAGTGGTAGCGCTGCCAGCTCCGAAGGTTATAGGTTTACGCGCTCCATTGATATACATCCTATTATCTCCGTCGCCGGTGACCACCGCAAGATGATGCCACTGCTGGTTTTTATACGCGGTCTCCCCTTCGCGGACGAACATACTTAGAACAGTGGCGCCTCCACGGATGTTGACGAAATTAAGCCCTTCATCAGTATATGCGCCAGTACTTGCACCTACGCTAAAGATCATGACATCGGTAGAGACATCTTTATCGGTGATGGAGAGTAAGTAATCTCCATTGGTATTGGTATCATTGGACCTGTACCATAATGAAATTGTCCCGGCACTGAGCCCTTCCAATCTGGAGAGGTGAGCGGTAAGTTCTACGTAATCCCCGCTGTCATCAAACATGTACGCGCCCTTGCCGTCGTAACCTCCGCTCGCATTCCAGGTCGCGCCGACCACAGAACCGTTATGTCCATATCCGGAATAATCCCAAGCGTTATCGGTATCTGTTCCGTTAATCTTTTCAAACGGCATGTTCAGCAAGGCGATAGGAGTATCATTTCTCAGCCAGTTGTAGATCACTTTGATAGAATCATTATCTGCATCAGAAGAATTCGGATAAGCGAGCAGATGCGTTCCGGTGTGATTGGCTTTGGGATTGGTAGAGTTTAGTATGAGAGGAGAAATAACTGGTTTGGCATTGAGAATACTTATGTTGTTAAACAGCATAACCCCATCATCTAATCCATCATTTGGTGTTGCTTGCACAGTCCAGTTTTGGAATCTGTTTGTTTCCTGAGCTACAATGATATTGGTTTGATTTCTCCAGAGTGCTTGGATCTGTTCCAAGGA
>JACPIL010000053.1 GCA_016188105.1 Candidatus Woesearchaeota archaeon
AATGAATTCAATGATAAGATCGCTAAGCTCGACGTAGATAAGTTTTTGGAGATCGACACCGTCTTAATCTCCTCACGGCACTTATACAGAATGCCTTACAGCTTACATGAAAAATCTGGATTAGTAAGTTTACCGATCGATCCTGAAAAAGTGATGGATTTTCAACAGGAGATGGCAAAACCAGATTCTATCCTAACTCCAATGTTCACCTTCTTAGATAGAAATGTATCAGGAGAAAGCGCTCGGCAGTTGTTAGTGCAAGCATTAGATTTTGACGTGAAATTAGAAGAAGAAAAAGAATATCAGAAAAAAGAATATGATGAATTTAAAGTCACCAGTGCGATCAAAGAAAATTTTTTCCCGCCCTGCATGAGATTATTATTGCAAGGCATCGGCGATGGAAAAAAGCGCGGTGTGTTTATTTTGATGAATTATTTAGGAAAGATCGGCTGGAACAAGGAAGAGATTGACGCGTATCTAAAACAATGGAACGCTAAAAACACAGAGCCGTTACGAGAAGTCTATATCAAGGGACAGCTGCATGGATTCAAAGCCGGAGATAAATTGCCGCCTAACTGCAACAATGAAGCATATTACCGTGGAATCGGCATCTGCAAGCCAGACAGTTTCTGTCCAAGGATCAAGAATCCGGTGAATTATACAATTTTGAAATGGAAGCGACATCTACAGGAGAAAGAAGAACAGGAAAATGCACCAAAAAGCCGTAAAAAAGTTGAAGACAGTAGCCAAGACGACTTTGAAAACACAAAAGTTTAAAAGATAAAAAAGTATAATTCTCTATTAATGCCAAAAAAGAGGAAAGTAAGCAAAGTCGAGCGAGAACTTCGTGCAATCCGCAAGAATGAAGAAAAACTTCTTAAGCAAGAAGAAAGGATAGAACGTAAAGAAAACAAAATTCTGGCCGAAGAAGAAAAGATCGAGAAAGTATTGTTCCATATTGGCAATTTTGAATTCAAGCGCAAGCATCTGCTGGAATTGATCAAGGGCGTGGCTGGTGCTTTTCTGGGCGTAGGTTTAGGAAGAAGTATCCTCAATTTAGATTCTCTCGCGGAGAAGCTGCAGTGGTGGAATGTTATTGGTATCCTCATCTTTATCATCGGTATCTCCTGGTTATTGATCTACAAGAATGAAAAACAATATGTGCAGAAACACGGTCTTGCTTTGATTTGGAAGAAATTAGTTTTCTTGTACGTGATTTCGTTGGTGATTGAATTTATTGCCTTGTGGTTGTTTGCCAGCCTGCCTGGAGATCTTGCCACTCTGATTAAGGTATTAATAATTGGTTCCTATGCAGCTATGGCCGGAGCAGTTAGTTTCTCGTTGATCTGAGGTTTTGAATATATAGTTCAATATATAGTTCCATAAGTCTTTTAAAACAAATGCTAGCTCTTTTTAGATATAACATGAAACTACTACTAACTGCAAAACAACGAGGATCAACTAATGCTCTCGCGCCAATCGCCAGAGAGCTGCAAACACGTGGACATCAACTAACGCTTTACGCGACAGGAAATGACAATGAAGCGCTGGGATTCAATGGGCTTCCATACCAGCAGATTACTCCGGCAGAAGAAGATTATGGCAGATTAGTTCGAGGCTATGATGCGGTAATACTTGGATTATCGGGGAAAGATACCCCTGACGGTCATTTCTTGAGAGCGGCTACTACAGCCAGAATTCCCACTCTTGCCGTGCTAGATCAAAACGGTAACTATGAAGGGAGATTAGGTAAAAATCCTGTTTATCTACCGACTGTTTTAGCGGTGATGGATGAAACCTGCCTGAAAACTGCAGGAAAAGAATTAACTCCTGAGATGTTAGAAGAAGCAGCCAAGCGAAGTAAAATCGTAGGCTGGCCGGCATTCGATCATTTTGCGGTACTGCGGCAAGGCTTTTCCGCGCAAGCTAGAGCAGACCTTCTCAAAAAATTGGTATTAAATCCCGATCAGCAAGTTTATTTTCATGCCACCCAGAATATTCATCCTAACTCCGATTACTCAAAGAGGTTTCCTGGAACCCATGATGAAAAACTCCTTAGTTATTCCTACGAATTGAATGCTACTGATATGATTTTTGAAGTCGCATCAGATCTTAATTTAAAATTAGTAGTGAAACCTCATCCCGGAGAAGAATATGTGCAAAATAAAACCAGAGAGATGGCCGAACAGCATGGCTTTACCTATCTTCAAGCAAAGGCTTGCAACACCGTAGATTTGATACTTTCCGCAGCTTCTATAACTGCTACTCGAAGTTCCTGCTTAACGGAAGCAACTCTTCTAGATAAGAATACTGGTGCGATCCTTCCAGATAGTGTTGGAAGAAACTGGGGTGCTACTTGCCAGCCAGTTGCTCTTGGCGCAATTCCAGCAATGTATAATTGGAATGGAGGAGCAGAAATCTTAAGCATGCTAACATCTTCTGATCAAGAGATACAAGCAAAGCTCGCCCAGGATAGGAAAAAATTCTCTGTTGACGGTAAGGCTAGCCAGAGATTAGCTGAGCTGGTAGAAAGTTTACGATAATATTTTTATTATATTTTCTCCTATAACTTTATATTAAATCCTCATTCTGAAGATAAAATGTTTAGATTCAACTCACGCAAAGGACATCGAGAAAGAAACGATAATGGTTTAACTGGCATGCTGCTCCATCATCTTGAAAAGGCAGAGGAATTAGTGGACGCTGATTTAGAGCGTGGCCATGATCAGTTTATACGTGCTCAAGAAATCTATGATGGTCTTCTTTTGAGGACCGGGAAGGAAATTCCAGATATAGATCGTAGGCTGGACGAATTGTATGTAGACTATCAAATGAGGATTGACCGGCTCAATCTAAATTCAACCCCATGAAAACACTCCTACAGAAACAAATAGAATTGTTAGTTACTAATGGTTCAGGATACACGCCTGAAACGGCAGAAGATCCAGGAAAAAAAGATTCTTATCTAGATTTACAGATAAGGCTGGGACAGATGGAGCTGCGTGGTCCTGATCAAAGCCTTCAAAAAACCATCAAATGGTACCAACTACGATCTCTTACCGAGATAAAAAACCACCTGCAGAAGTATAACTTAGATTACATGTTGAATAATATGGAGGCAATCATGTTCTTCCTAGCTCGAAATTATCATGATAGAGTAAAAGATGCTGAAGAAAGACGATTTAGACAAGTATTCCAACATTTAGACAGGATCGTGGAAGAATAGTCAGCAGTAGAAACCTTTATAAATAACTCCTAATAACATTACAAAATCAAGTCCGAGTTAACGCGCATAGGGCTAATTTAGAGCAATAAGCGTAATTCTGACTATATTTAAAATGAGTGAACAAAAACCCAACTTCAAACACATCGTACGTGTCGCTAATGTAGATATTCCCGGGGACCGGCCTACTCGTGTTGCTCTTACTAAAATTAAAGGAATAGGGATGAATTTTGCCAATGTTCTCTGCACTATCACTGGTGTAGACAAAGAGGAAAAAGCTGGAAATTTAAGCGAAGAAGAAGTCAAAAAGCTTAACACTGTGGTCGAAAATCCTGCTGCTCACGGAATTCCTTCTTGGTTTTTCAATCGCCGGAAAGATTATGATACTGGCGAGGATATGCATCTTATAACTGGAACAATCAGCTTCGTCAAAGATAACGATCTTAAACGACTCAAGAAGATTAAAACTCTACGTGGTATGAGACATCAGAAAGGCTTGCCAGTAAGAGGTCAAAGAACAAAGTCGCACTTCAGAAAGAACAAAGGTAAGGTAGTTGGAGTAGCGAAAAAGAAAGCAGCTCCAGCCACTGAAGGAAAGAAAGACGATAAGGGGAAGAAATAAACTAAACCATGGGAGATCCTAAAAAACTTCGTAAAAAGTATACAACACCAAGACATCCTTGGATGAAAGCAAACATCGAAGCAGAGAAAAAAGTAACCCGTGAATTTGGTTTAGTAAAAAAGAAAGAAATTCACATCGCTAGTTCCTTCTTAACTAAGTACAAAGATATTGCTAAGAAACTTATTGCTACCAGAGTCAAACCACAATCACAAAAAGAAAAAGCTCAGGTCCTGACCAAGTTACAACGTTTAGGCTTACTTCCTGTTGGAGCAGACCTAGATCAAATTTTAGGCGTAGAACTGAAAGATGTCCTGGAAAGACGTTTGCAGAGTATTGTCTTCCGAAAAGGAATGGCCAGATCCATGAAACAAGCTCGGCAACATATTGTTCACCGCCACATTCAAGTACTGGGACAAGAAATTTCTTCTCCATCTTATTTAGTCTCTTTAGAAGAAGAAAGCACCGTCGCTTTCAAAGAAAATTCCACTTTAGCTGATCTTGAGCATCCAGAACGAGTGCCGTTACAGAAAGTAAAAGAAACCAAAGAAGCTACTGAAAAAAGAAAAGAAAGCGCTGAAGCTCCTGCAGAGGTAAAAGCATGAGAAAAGAAATGAAAGTAACCAATCAAGAAGAAAGGATGCCTCGACCTGAACCGCAAAAACTTCGCTGGGGAGTAGCACATATTTACTCTTCATATAACAACACAATTATTACTGTCACCGATATTACTTGCACCGAAACCATCGCTCGCGCTAGTGGTGGACAGATGGTTAAGTCTGATCGCCTGGAAAGCTCTCCGACAGCGGCCATGGGCTGCGCTAAAAAAGTAGCAGAGATCTGCCGAGAGAAAGGAATTAACGGATTACTGATAAAAGTTCGAGCAAAAGGCGGACATAACGGCCCTAACAATCCTGGACCTGGAGCACAGCCAGCTATTCGAGCTTTATCCAGAACTGGATTACGTATTGGAAAAATTGAAGAAGTAACTCCAGAACCACATAATGGCTGCCGGATGAAAGGTGGAAGACGAGGAAGAAGAGTATAAGTGATTAAAATGAAATGCGAGAAACTCAAAGACGATAAAAAGAACAAGAAGCTCTCTTTCCTACTTAGTGGAAGCAATGAAGTATTTGCCAATGCTATTCGAAGATTGATCATTGAGGAAGTTCCCACTCTTGCCGTGGAAGAAGTTGAGATCAAAGACAATAATTCTGCCTTACACGATGAAATGCTTGCTCTACGGTTAGGACTTATCCCTATCAAAACTGATCTTAAGAGTTATAGATTACCAAAAAATCAGGATGAAGTTACAGAAAAAAGTGCTTCCTGTACTCTCCAATTAAAATTGAAAGCAAATAAGAAAGGTTATGTCTATGCTGAAGAAGCAGAAAGCGCTGATCCTAAGTGCACCTTTGTCTATGAAAAGATGCCAGTAGTAAAATTATTGTCAAAACAGAAAATCGACGTTACCATGACTGCAGTTATGGGCCAGGGAAAGGAACATACCAAATGGACTCCCGGATTAGCACATTATAAAAAAGAACCAGTTCTTAAAGTAAGCAAAATTCAAAATCCAGAAAGATTAGCTAGTGTTTGCAGTGACGGAGTCTTCAGGATCAAAGGAAACAATGTAGAAGTCGTGGCTGAAAAAGTATACGAAAGCAAACTTCTAGACACCTATGCAGAGATGGACAAAGGAATTTCTGTGACCCACTCCGATAATCTTATTTTTAACGTCGAAGGCTGGGGTCAACTAAGCTGTAAAGAAATGCTTACCAAGAGTGCGGACATCCTACTTGAAAAAGTGGAGGAGATGGAAAAACGACTATAGAATGGTTAAACGCACTGGTCCTACTAATTATCAATTGAAAGAATTGCTAGTTCAGCTAGAGAGTAAGGCTTTACAAAGTAAATTCTGGAATAGAGTTAAGGAAGACCTAGAAAAACCAACTCGGCAGCGCAGGATTGTTAACGTCTACAAAATTGATAAGTATGCCCAGGATGGGGAAACTATTGTAGTGCCTGGAAAAGTATTAAGCGTCGGCGAACTAACCAAAAAAGTTGAGGTTGCTGCGCTCATGTTTTCAGAAGAAGCAAAAAGAAAAATTGAAGGAGCAAAAGGAAAAACTTTTTCATTACAAGAATTATTACATAAGAATCCGGAAGGAAAAGGCGTACGGATTTTAGGATGAGACTATGAAAATCTACAACGGCGAAGGCATGATCCTAGGACGTTTAGCAGCTCGAGTAGCAAAAGATGCCCTAATGGGCGAAGAAGTAAAAGTTGTCAATTGCGAAAAAGTAGTAGTCAGCGGCGCTAAAACCGGTACTTTTGCCAAAGCTAAACAAAAACGTGGCTGGGGTGGTCATCCTATGCGAAGACAAGTTCACAGCCGACTTCCTGATCGCTGGGTGAGAAGGAGCATTCGTGGGATGTTACCTTGGAAACAAGCCAGAGGAAAAGAAGCATTTAAACGCATCATGTGTTATAAAGGCCTGCCTGCAGAGTTTGCTAGCCAAGAAATAATCACTCTTCAAGACTCTTCAGTCTCAAAACTTCCGAATCTAAAATACACTACCATTGAAGAGGTCTGCAAACACCTCAATGGAAAAGCATAGAGGAATTTATCATGGCTAAAAAAGAAATCATACATGCGCAAGGAAAGCGAAAACAAGCTATTGCCAGAGCAACTCTTAAGCCTGGAAATGGAAAAGTGACCGTGAATGGTTTATACTTACATAATTATGGCACTGAATTACTGCGAATGAGAATTGCTGAACCATTAACCCTTGCTGGTGAAGATGCGCAGAAAGTTAACTTTGAAGTGCATGTTTCTGGTGGCGGTGTGAATGGACAAGCTGATGCTATCCGCTTAGCTATGGCCAGAGCCTTAGTACAATATGATGTTAAATTAAAGAAAACTTTTGACGAATATGACCGATTACTCTTAGTTGCTGACGTACGAAGAAAAGAAACTCGTAAACCAAACGACTCAAGAGCTCGTGCAGCCAGACAGAAATCATACCGATGAGGATACAAAAATGATCATACCTATTCGATGCTTCAGTTGCGGGAAACCAGTAGGACACCTCTGGGAAGAGTATAAAGAGAAAGTTGACCGTGGCGAAGAACAAAAGAAAGTCATGGATTCACTGGGATTAGAGCGCTACTGCTGCCGTGGCTTATTCATGGGGCATGTTGAATTGATCGATCTTGCCGGTGAATTTAAACGCGGATAAGCATTATTA
>JACPIL010000054.1 GCA_016188105.1 Candidatus Woesearchaeota archaeon
ACAAACCTGGGACAATAGGAAAGGCAAGCTTGGAGAATTGATTGTACCTTTTGATGATTTTAGCGGGGTTAGAGCGATTGACGTCTCTAACTTGCCATCCGGAACTTTGATGCATATTGGTTTTGATGGGGTTGGAACTAAAATGGAACTAGCCGAAAGGATTAATGATCATAGGACAATTGCTTATGATTTATTTGCCATGGTTTGCGATGATGCAGTGGTCAGAGGCGCTGAACCGGTTTTAATCGGTTCAATCCTGGATGTAAATTCTTTAGGAAATGTTCATGGAACTTTTATTGAACAGGTTAGACAATTAGCTGAAGGTTATATCAATGCTGCAAAAGATGCAAATGTGGCCATTGTTAATGGAGAAGTTGCTGAATTGGGAACGAGAGTCGGCGGATTTGGCCAGTTCAATTATAATTGGGGTGCAGCGGTGGTATGGTTTGCAAATAGAGATAGATTGTTTACAGGTAGAGAAATACAAGCCGGAGATTATTTAGTGGGCTTACAAGAAACTGGATTTAGATCCAACGGATTATCTCTGGTTAGAAAAATAATGAAAGCAATCCATGGTGAGGATTGGCACATTCAAACCTATGGCGGAGAAAGTCTTGCAAAGTTGACTTTAGAACCATCAAAAATATATTCTGGCGCAGTTGTTGATATGTTCGGAGGATTTGAGAATGAACCTAAAGCGAAAGTTCATGGAGTTGCACATATAACTGGTGGAGGAGTTCCCGGTAAACTGGGAAGAATTCTAAAACCATCTGGATTAGGAGCAACACTTTCTGAACCATTTTCTCCAGCAGAATTAATGTTATATTGCCAAGAAAGAGGAAATGTTCCTGATCAAGAAGCATACAAAACCTGGAATATGGGGCAGGGAATGATTATCATAACCCCGGAACCTGAAAAAGTTATGCAGGTTTCTAAAGCCCACCATTTAGAATCTAAAGTAATTGGTCAAGTGGAATCTAAACCGGGAATAAGAATTTTAAATTCAGGCGCTTATTCTAATAATCAGTATTTAAATTTTGAATAAGTCTTTTGTCTTTTATTCTTTCTTTAAGCTTTATTCCAGAGATGTTATTTCGTTTGAATAAGACGATATCTCCCAGAATACATTTATATACCTTTTTGCTTTAACATTCCTATGGTTTCAGAGAGAGCTTTATTCATTATCAATATCTCCTTAGGGTTACTTTCCATGCTTCTGCTGTTAATGTTGCTTGGATTAAAGCTTCCTACTCTAGGACAAGCGCAATATGCTTTGGATGAAGAAGAGCCAGTCTGCATGATTCAATGGCAGGAAGAGCTCACCCCATATCAGGATATCGATAGATGCTGTCTGCAAGCAAGGCAGCAGTTTCAATGTCGCGCAGAAAGTAAGGATACTGTAGATTGGATGTGTGGTAGTGGCGAAGGCTTACAGATTTGGCTGAATAACAAAGCTTACAATTATTGTCGACAGCAGCCATATTGGTAATTCGGTAGGATGAAGAAAAAAAAGAGGTTGGGCGTTCAGAAGAAAGTTTTTTTTGCATTGGTAGTAGTAGTGTTATTCTTATCGATTTTAAACGTCGTTAAAGCGAATGGATTGCTGATCCCAAAACAAAAACCGGTTGATGTCGATAATAAGATCGTTGATCTGCAAAAAATGACTCTAGAGCAAAAAATTGCTCAGATGGTGGTAGTAGTAGGAGATCCACAGAATTATTGGCCTTGGCGGAATCTGCAGTTAGGCGGCATACATCTATTTTCTCGACAGACTGAACATGTCTTCAATAACACCGTCATAGATTTTCAATACCAGATGCCGATTCCTTTTTTTGTGACTGCTGATTTGGAAGGGTGTGTTAGCCCGTTTGGCTTTATCCGTGAATTTACTCCGGCATCAGAAGTTGATACCGTAGAGAAAGCTTTTGCAAAAGGGGTAGAAGAAGGGCAATTTTTACACAAGCTTGGCTTTAATCTTAATTTTGCTCCAGTGGTCGATCTGAAGGATGATATCTGGAAGTGTCGTTCCTTTCCAGGTGATGAAGCAAAGATCTCAGAATTAGCTCAAGCTTATTTGACCGGCTTGCAGACTCAGCAAGTATTAGGAACAGCTAAACATTACCCGGGAAAGACGCTTATTGTTAAGGATCCACATAAATATGTTGTTGCCGCCGAAATAGGTAAAAAGGATGTTTATCCTTATCAATATTTAGTAGAAAAGGGTGAAGTGAAAGCAATCATGGTGAGCCATGTCATCAGTTCAGGACAGATTGATTCATCAGGAATACCCGCAGTTGCTTCTAAAAAAGTTCTGGATGAGTTACGAGCTAACTATGATGGTTTAATCGTTTCTGACGAGATCCATATGCTGGGCTTAAAAAATTATTATAGGTCTCTGGATGAAGTATATATAGCTGTGTTCAAAGCAGGGAATGATGTGGTTCTTAATTTTGACAAAGACCCGAATGAAATCTATAATATGATCCAAGTGATCAAAGCAGCAGTAGAAAGGGGAGAAATACCGCTAGCGCAGATAGATGCATCGGTTACCAGAATCTTAGAGGCGAAGGGATTTAGAGTGATTTGATTGGACTCAATTTCTTTGAGAACTTACACAGTCTTTGGGAATATTGGTCTTCATATCCAGAAACTCTTTACAAATATCATCCATCAGTTGTTCGGTAGTTCTATGTCCTTGATATACTTCTTCTTCGATAACTACAGCTGGATATTGGGTGATATTGTAATAGGTCAAAAGGATATTGATCATAGGTTCCTGAGGAAATTGAGAGTTGAGAGAGAAAATTAACAATCTGTTACCAAAACGCTTTTTGAGATAGGCTAAAATGTCTCCTTGGGTATCATCGCGGTTTTCGTCATAGAAATAGAGAATCTTAACGCTGTTCTGCGGGCATTTCTCTTCAATTTCTTGGGCTAGCAAGTAGAATTGAATCTCAGTAAGAAAATAATCCTGCAACTGTAGGTTAAATTCTTCTTCACTAAAAATGGCTTTTTTTTCGTAATCAATAATGATGCTTACTTTTTTCCCTAGCTCATTGATGTTGTTTTCCAGGATAGTGTTTAAGGTCTTGCAATCAGTGATGCCAGAATCAATATAATTGTGCTGCAACTGCAGGCTGCGCAGACTTACTTTCTCCTGCAAGGTTATTTGTTCCGCGGAACTTAAACGGGCATTTTCCAGGGTAATTCCAACTACTATACCTCCAGAAAAGACCAGTAAGGTGAGGAAAAATGCGAGAAGATATTTCTTAAGGCTGAGTTTGCGTTCTGAGCTCATGAAAAGCTCGGAGAAGCAGTGGTTTATATGATTTGTGGTGCCTGTTACACTAGGCGAACGTCCCAAAGTTGGTATTCACTTTGTGAAACCCCGCGACGGAATTGTATTTTGTCTTAGCCGGGGCGGCGGATTTTTGACCTATCG
>JACPIL010000050.1 GCA_016188105.1 Candidatus Woesearchaeota archaeon
GGATAACTGGCTCTTTAATCTCCCTCTGCGAACTACAAGCAGACAATAGAGCTGCTAATCCAATCATTTGTTTTCTCACGCTAACATCACTTTGTCATTCTTTCTTATTTTTTCTTGTATCGGTATAGTCACAAGCATACCGCTGGAAGCGAAAGGAATCTCCTGTCCTTCATAATCGCGCATTTCGGTTATTTCCTGTACGACATTTTCTGTGGTTTTACCGGTGAACGTAACTTTGCTGTAGATATTAATTGCATCAGTGGTCTTGATCAAAGCCACTTTTGATTTAGGATAATAATTCTCTACGATACCGATTACTTTTTTATGTTCATTATTCTTTTTTATTCTTCGTTGTCTTGGTGCATTTTTACATTCTTCGGAACAGGTCTTGTTCATATTTTTCTGGCATCCTGAACAGATTATGAACAATTTATCACAATCAAGGTTATGGCAATTTATGTACTGTTCGCAGTCCTTTTCGCAGAAAGTACAGGAAGTAATAGCTTGTCCAATGTCTGACACTAAGCGATCATCAAAGACAAATAAGCCGCCTTCCCAGTAGGTGTTTGGCAGTTGATTGACGTAATTGATAATGCCTCCTTCTATCTGATATACTTGCGTGAAGCCTTGCTCTTTCAGATACGCAGAAGCTTTCTCACAGCGTATTCCGCCGGTGCAGTAAAGGACAATTTTTTTATCTTTAATAGGTTCAAGCTTTTTTGCTGCTTCTGGAAATTCTCGGAAATGTTTGATAGGAAGCTTTATGGCATTCTTGAATCGGCCAACTTCGAATTCATAATCGTTACGGGCATCGATAATGACGAAGTCTTCATTTTGTTCATACCATTCTTTAAGCTGCTGTGGCAGTAGATGCTCTCCTTTGTTTTTTACTACATCCACTTCAGCTCCAAAAGCGCAGATTTCATTTCGCACTTTGACTACTAATTTGTGATAGGCATTTTCTGGATGGTCTTGTTCGCGGAAAGTGAGATCCTGAAATAAGGAATTTTGTTTGAGAAAATGTTTGAAATGTTCTATAGATATTTTCTCTCCGCAGACCGCTCCATTAAGGCCTTCTTTTCCGATCAGAATTCGGCCTAAGATCTGGTTTTGCTGGCAGTATTTTCTAAGTTGATCACGCAACTGTTCTGGGTTTTCCAGGTGTGCATATCTGTAAAATGAAATTACTTGGTATGGCATGAACTAGTAATTATAATCGGTTTTTAAAAAAGTTTGTAAGTATTTTAAACAACTACGTTTTCTAGGTAAAAATGGCCATCCATTTCACCAGAAGCTTGCCAGAGGCAATGGAAAGCATTGAGTTCTCAGGAGAAGGTTATGAATTTCCAATATACTCGATGGAAGCAATACGTTCGCATCTCATTTCTGATTCCGTCATCGAACAATACGGCGATGCCAAATGGAGAATAATAGATGTCTTAAATGAAAAGTACGGTGCTATCCTCTTTAACAAATTTGATCTACATCATTGGCTGGAGAAAAATCAGGACGATGAAGTCGCTTATTTTCTGAATGAAGCTGGTTCAAACAGCCTGAATTATTCTGAATATTTGGCTCCTTCTGGTTTTCATCTGTGGCTGGGAAAGAAAGGTTTTGTGATCGGTATTGAACAGAAAGGAAAAGGATTTAATGCCATTAGGATTAATGGAGAGAGGATAAAAGAGCATCAAGGCGGGGCATTTCAGTTTTTTAGGGAATGTAAGAATGTGGTATTTTTCGACAATCCGGAAAACGCAAAAGTTGTTTATTTCGAAGTGAAATTTTAAATAAAAATGGGCGTATTTCTTACTATGTACAAGCTCAAACAACTTCCTGAAGACTTTGTGGTAGTAGAAATACCTTCGGTCCAAACCGAGAAGCAGGGGAAATATCTCTATTTCTGGATGAAGAAGAACGGAAGAAACACCTTAGATGTGGTTAAAGAATTAGCTCGGCAATTACGACTCAAAGAGAAAGATATCGGCTTTGCCGGCAGTAAGGATAAGCATGCAGTGACTGAGCAGATGATCTCTATTACAAATGTGAATAGAGAGGCGATTGAAAAAGTAAAGATCGAAAATGTTTATTTAGAATTTCGTGGTTATGGTAAAACACCGATTTCTCTAGGTGATCTGCAAGGAAATACATTTGAGATTGTTATTAGGGATTTAGAAAGTGAGAAGGTTGAAAAGGCAGGTTATGTCGAGAATTATTTTGATGAGCAGCGATTTTCTGAACATAATGTACAGATCGGAAGGCATCTGCTCAAGAAGGAGTTTGGAAAAGCGGCCGCTTTAATTGATGA
>JACPIL010000051.1 GCA_016188105.1 Candidatus Woesearchaeota archaeon
CCTCAATGCCGATCTAGTATTGATGGTCGTCGATGTGACCCATCCAGAGCATCATCCGGCTATCTTGAAAGAAGTTTTTGATTCCAACATCAGATTAAACAAGACCAAACCGGAAGTATTCATCAAGAAAAAAGCATATGGTTAATGAGACAGTTACCGGCGTGGTTGCAACCACTAAATCTTACATTTCCCTTATCGTTGAAGGAGTTATAATTTTACTGGTAGGGTTTGTTTTAGGAATGCTAGCCCAAAAATTATTGTCCAAGATTCTGAAAGAAATTGAACTAAATCATATCATGAGTAAAGTTGGAATAACTTACAATTTAGAAAAATGGATCAGTGCTATTGTTTCATATGTTATTTATCTGGTATTTATTGTTTTTTTCCTTGACCATCTGGGTATTGGATCTATTGTATTGTATCTTATTCTAGGAGCAATCTTGATGCTGTTAATCCTCACTTTTATTGTAGGATTGAAGGACGTAATCCCAAACTTAGTGGCTTGGTTAGTGCTGCAAAAAGATGAAAAGATCACTGTTGGTAGACGGGTAGAAGTACGGGAGATTGAAGGCAGAGTTGAAAAAATCGGCTATTTAGAAACAGAGATCAAGACTGAACATGGAGATACCTTGTATGTTCCCAATACTTTATTCTTGAAGTCGAAATTGAAGGTAAAGAAAGATTGAATCAGTAAAATTTCAATTCTTTAAGCTTTCCAAAAGGCTTACTACATCCCAAACCTGCGTCCTATGGTAGGATGGTAAATTGAGAGAATTCAATTCTTCCAATTCTATTAAAGCTTTTTCTACTGCTAAATCAGCATTCTTGTTAAGGAGAGCGATAACATTGTCTAATTTTTCTTTGATCTTTTTATTAGAATTAAATTCTTCCTTCAATGCTTCCAATTGCGCGATAATTTCTTGAAACTGTTCATCCATTTTTAGTGCCTAATTCTTTAACTGCTTCTTTCTGCAGTTCTTCTAAGTTTTTCTTAAGTTTCTCTTCCTGAGTTATAAAGTTTTTCAAACGGAGGGAAAATACCTCTTTTTTTTCTTGCAATTCCTGAGATAATTTTTCGGCAGGAATGGAAACCATAATGTGGCCAAGAATTTTATAAGCTTTTTCAGTATTGTGCATACTTTGAAGGGCAGAATCAATTTCTAACAGCTGATTTTGAAGCTGTTGTTTCTGAATTTGGGTGTTCTGCAAGTTTTGCTGCAGTAGCTGTAACTGGTTTATGGCTGAGCTCATTTTTGAAAAGGAATAAATATTTTATCTTGCTTTTACTTTAACCACGGTCCTTCGATCTTTATAAAGAACTTTCCCGCCGCAGTAGGGACAGCGTATTTTAACCTTGGTATACTCATCCTCAACTTTCTTTCCGCAGTCGAAACAAATGTAATACATTTTTAGCACCTTAGTTAGTAGTATAAGCCTTGCCAGTAAATTTAATCTTGCACTTAAGACAGTGCCAGATGCCTGCGGCTATACGCTTTACACTAATTTTATTGCAAGAAGGGCATTTATGCTTTGCCCTCTGCTGAACTTCGATGAGAGCAAATTTTTTCTTTAAACTTGGTCCGTATCTTGCTCCGAATCTTTTTGTAGTTGACATTTTGAAGATGAATGGGGCTGCCCGGATTCGAACCGGGGTTCAATGGTTTTTTTGTTTTCCGGTCATCGCCGAAGCTCACCCAAACCATTAGTGATAGTAACCCAAAGTAACGCTGGTTTTAACTTTACCAGGCTACACTACAGCCCCATGACTTTATTTATAAAGGTTTTGGAAATTTCCTTATTTAGGTTCCATTTCTTTCTGTGATTTTAAAAGGTTTTTGGTCTAAAAAGAGCTTATTTTAAGGTTATCAATTCTTTAGGTGAGGTAGTGAGAATTTTAGCCCTCCCATCAAATAACAAGGTGTCTTCAATTCTGATCCCATATTTGCCGGGAAAATAAATACCGGGTTCGATAGTAAAAACATGATTTTGTTTAATGGTTTGCTTAGCATCTTCTGAGAAGGAAGGAGATTCATGAATTTCCACACCAACACCATGTCCAAGAGAATGTATAAAGTATGATGAAAATTTTCCTAGGTGCTTGCGGGAAATTTTATCGAGTTCAGTAAAAGGTTTGTTTAAGGTTACTGCTTTTATTGGTTCTGTTTGGGCGAGATGTAATATATTATAATGATCTTTTTCGGTTTTGCTTGGTTTTCCGATATATAATACCCGAGACATGTCGGAGCAATAATTCTTGTATGCTGCACCGAAATCTAACTGTAAAAATCCTTGCTGAAGTTTTGCAGAAGAAGTGACGTGATGTGGTACGGCGCTGTTCTTTCCCGAGCCGACGATGGTAGGAAAAGCAAGTTCTGCGTCATGCTCA
>JACPIL010000052.1:0-17085 GCA_016188105.1 Candidatus Woesearchaeota archaeon
AAATACAATAAAATGAAAATAACAATATTTCTATTTTTGCTCGGAGTAATTTTTCTAAGTAGTTGTTCCGTTAATGAACAGATTCAGGAAAACAAAGAAATAATTGAGACTACCGGTATTGAACCTAAAGAAGAGGCAGTTGTCCAGAAACCTGCTGAACCAGAAAATAAATCCCAAATTACTCTTGAACCTGAGCAACCAGAAATAATTCTTTCTCCTGAAGAACAAGTCTGGCGTAATCGTATCGAATCAGCTCTGGCGCCAACTTCTTGTCCAGACGTCTCTAAATTAGAATACCCTGATACTTATTATCAAGGGTCTTTATTGGATACACATCTGCACATCCCTTCAATCCCAGATTGGTCAGCCGAAGAAGATGAACAAATGCAAGATCAGGATCCTGAAGGCCGTTTTGGCGGCCCGCAAGCTTTGCTTGGCTGGAACGTCAAGATGAGTGAAATCGCCTGCACTCTAAAACGTGAAGGCACCCACAAGAATTTTGCATTCTTCCCTGCCTACGAGGGAGAAATATTCCCATCTCAACTAGAGATCTGGGACAGAACTATGCAGGAATACCCAGAACAGTTCACTCCCTTTATCATGTCTTCCGGAAATGATGGGGATCCCAACGGCTTTCCTACCGTAGATGCAGAAACATTGAAGGAGATGCTTGCGGCGTATCCCAATCTATTTCAAGGTTATGGGGAAATAGGCCTCTACGCTAGAGAAAATGGTGGTTCTCCTGAGCTTCCTCCAGACTCTCTTAGGCTGCAACAAATTTACCCTATTATTAAACAACACAATTTAGTCGTGTATTTTCATCTCGGTGACGGACATAAGGATAATTTTGAAAAAGTGTTGAAGCAATATCCCGATATTACTTTCATCTGGCACGGAGATCAACTTTCGGTTGAGGAAGTTAAGGATGTGCTCAGCAAACATCCTAATGCCTACTACGGAGTTGATGAGTTTTTTGGCGGGGAAAGAGAGATTTTTGAACTGTACGTGGGAAAAAGTAAAGAAAAGTATCTAGAAACTGCGAACAAGAACTTTGATAAGATCATCAATCAGGCAATAAGCCATTGGAAATCTCTTATTGAGCAATATCCAGATCAGGTGACGTGGGGTACTGATCGTGGGGATGCGGTATGGAACTACGATCAGGATGTTGGACAGATGCAGGTAAAAATTGCTAGAGCTTTTATTGGGAAACTTAAACCAGAAGTACAGGAGAAGTTTGCGTATAAGAATGCGGAAAAACTTTTGCAATAATTTGATTAAATGAAAAGAGCAGAAATCTCATTTCAAATATTTCCTAACTTCTGCCACTGCCTCATCGATAGTGCCGGTATTGTGGATAAAAATGTAAGGTATATCGGAAAGTTTGGCTTCTTCATCCCATTCCCTTTCCCGCAATCGCTGTTCAATTTTTTCAGGGCGATCTCCACGTTTTTCTAGACGATCACGAAGTGCGGCTACATCAGGACTTACAATGTAAAAGGAAGTGATTAAATCAGTTGGGACAACTTCACGAAGCGTTTTAACTCGTTCAGGAATGAGAATCATAACTGAAGGATGCTTAGCTATCTGCGCTGCTGTAAGGTATTCCAATTTTGTACCATACCATTCTCCAGCAAATTCTTGGTGCCAAGCAAATTCATCGCAAAGGGCCAGCCAGGAAAACTGGTTATGGCTTACATGTTCGTATTCTCCTGGACAATCAGTAGCTCGTGGGGGACGAGTAGTAGTGCTGATGATGTAAGGAAAGCCTAATGATCTTGCTAGAGTATCTTTTCCTGCGCCAGAAGCGCCAGTAAAAGTGACTATTTTTTGTTTGCCCATAAAAATATAAAAAAGATTGAAGATTAAAAGAATTAGAAATGAGCCAAGATACAACCAACGGAAAAAGAGATTTAAAAGAATTAAATCTCAATGATGGAAAAATTTTCCTTCCAAGCGAAGCTAATACTTCTTTTGTTCAAGTTAGTGTTCCAAAAGTTGTACCTGCTGATGGCTTAGAAACAACAGTGCATCGATTTTCTGGATTGCCTCCGGATTCTACAGCATACTATTTGAGCAGCCGGATAACCTTATACGAAGGAGGGGCCAGCCTAAAACGCAGACCCAACACCAGTGGATACGTACCAGTATTATATTTTAACCAATCTGCTCAAGAAGATTTGGATTCTACTACTCAAGATCTTGGGATCATACGTAGCTTATTGGAAAAAGGACCATTAAAGCTGACGCATAAGGGAGAAAAAATCCTAGTTAGAGGGGTAGAAGTAAAGCCCCAGCAAGTTTCTCTCCCTATGTTATTGGATCTTACCGGAGTAGGAAGGAAAATAGGCATCACCTATTGGCAAGATGAATTGGCTCTTGTTCAGCAGGGTGCTGCTTTATTTGGAGCAAATGCGTATATGCAAGGCGTCCCTATATCTAATGGAAGAGATTATTCCCCTATTGTGTATTATAAAATAGACCTAAGTTAGTAGTAAATAGTTTAACCATAACTTTTCAAAATTTAGTTAGCATTATCTCGCCATTGTAAATAAGTTATTAACTAAATTTCAATCAGCAAATGTTTTTTTATTATTGCACCATATTCTCCATCCAGAGCAGCCTCACTAAGGGTGAAATCATTGCCGACAATTTTTCTTACCAATCCCGAATCAAATAACTTTTTTTCTAATCTTTTTCCTTTCACTTGGTGGCTACGCCAAGAAGAATGTATTAAATACTTGCTGTTAAGTTTATTTCCATCTTCCAGACTCACGAGAATTTCTAAATCGATATGATCTAATTTAAATCGGTAGGGCTTTCCTGCAAATTTTTGGAAGCGCTTGATACCGCAGCGAATAAAGGCATCGTATCCTTCCGGATGACTAAAATAAAATTGTTCTACTTCTTTTATGGAGATATTTAATCTCTTCTCATCTAAGCGTGCCAGCAGCTGGGAAGGAAGCCGACTATAAATTTCCACCTTACCATCGCCGATTTCCCGACATCCGGCGTAGTCATCAGGGAAATTGAAAGGATCAACTATCCTCTTACGATTGCCAGGATCTGGCAGGGTATCGGGCATCTTTTCCTCTTCAGAAGGCCTAATGAAGTAATAAAACTTCTTTGGAATAGGCTGATCAGCATAATCATAGGCCTGTATCTTGATATAGATCGGTTCAGTACCATGTCGGGAACCAAAGTTTCCATCTCTTTCACAAGCATATCCACGTTCCGTAAAATGTTGGAGAAAGATCCTAAATTCCATCCAACTTCTTGGTGGATTCAAAGCAAAAAAGGCATTAAATAGGTCAGCATCAGTCATAGAAGGACTAAAAGCATCATTTTATTTTAACTTTCTTTATATAAAACCTATTTTTTGCCTTCTTCTTGAAATTAAGACTTAGGCCTAAACCTTTAAAAATTATAGAGAAATTATCCAGTTATGCTCAGCTCTTCCCAGATTAAGCTCTTACAAGATGAATTAAGTTCAGCTAAAAATCCACTTTTTTTGTATGATGCTGATGCAGATGGTTTAGCAGCGTTTCTATTACTTTACCGAATCCATCGTGAGGGGAAGGGTATACGGATTACGGCAAGTTCTAAAATAGGTTTAGATCTAGCGAGAAAAGTGCAAGAACTCAACCCAGATAAGATTTTCATATTAGATATTCCCCTCCTAGACCAAGAATTTGTGAATCAGGTGAAGAGGCCCATTTTTTGGATCGATCATCATGAACCGCAAAAAATCAATAATGTACATTATTTCAATCCGCGAATAAAAGATCCTGGCGCCTATGTTCCAACAACACGTATGGCTTACCAAGTCTCCCAAAATCAAGACGACTTATGGATTGCGGCGGCCGGCTGTTTAGCAGATTGGTATATGCCCGATTTTATTGAAGAATTTATTGCTCAATATCCGGAATTGCTGAACGAGAAAAGCGACCTAGCTACGACACTCTATCAACACCCCGTAGGTAAATTAGTAAAATTATTTTTCTTCCTGCAAAAAGGACAGGCTTCTGATGTGCGTAAATCTATCCAGGTCCTGAGCAAGATCAAATCTCCTCGCGAAATTTTTGGACAGGAAAACGCTCCTGGAAAATTCCTTTACAAGAGGTTTGAAAAAATAAATCAAAAGTACGAAGAAGTCCTAATTCCGGCAAAAGAAAAAGTAAGCAAAAGTAAAATCGTGCTCTTTACCTATACTTCAGCGCAATGGTCATTTACAACTAATATCGCTAATGAATTGGCTGCTACCTATCCAAAGAAAGTGATTATTATTGCCAGAAAAAAATCAGGAGAAATGAAAGCCAGCATCCGCGCTCAGTTCCGGATTGTAGATGCTTTAGAGCGAGCGTTAGTAGGAGTTAATGGATACGGTGGTGGACATCCTAACGCTTGCGGTGCAGTTATCAAAGAGGAAGATTGGGATCGATTTGTGGATCGCTTTAAAGAGGAATTGAAACATGAGCATGCTGACTGAATTAGTAATCGCGGCTTTGGCGCTGACTGGTTTTCCGGTAGGGATAGCTCTCTCGTATATTGCAGCAGAAGAACTCTTAGGCGGAAAAAAATATTTTCAGTATCTTCGCCAGGCTTTATTGCTCATCATCTCGCTGTTTATCATCTATTCCTTGTATTCTACATTTTTAGCGCTGGTTCCAGTTTTTGGAGCAATTTTTGTAATTTTATGTTTAGTGGATTTAAAACTTAAATCAAAAATAGCTTATTTCTTCCATTATCTTGCTTTTTTAGGTGGATATTTCTTAATAGAAGAGAAAATCCTTCTAGCTGCGCTGATATTTTTGTATGGTTTTCCTGCGGGGACTTCTTGGCGGATACAAGATGAGTAAGAAAAACCTTGAGGAAACCATCAAAGAAAAAGTAGCAGTATTATTAGAAGAAACCATGGAGAAAAGTTGGGGGATCGCTATCCCTAAAGTTGAATCAGATATCACTGATCGCTTGCAGAATCCGCTGCCCATGAAATTTTATGTCCCGTCATCATCATTCCAGGAAGCAAAAGTAAAATTCAAAAAAGAATTTTTGCGCAACCAATTGCGGATGCAGAAAGGTAATATTTCTCAGTCCGCAAAATTTTTGGGCTTGGATAGGAGGAGTATTCATCGTGTAGTGAAAGATTTAGGTATTACTATTGAGAAAAATAAAGAGCAGGCTGAGATAAAGGGCGATGATCAAGAGCATTTCATTGATAGAGCCATTCGCTCAACCTTAGATCAATACAAAGAACTTATCCAACCGCAAAAAATGGAAAAGATCTATCAGGAAGTGCCGGCTTTATCTAGAAACATTGCTAAAATCTTGCCGCACTATCATTTCACCTGGAGGCAGGCAGAACGTGAATTTGAGAAACAATTTATTTCTGAAGCGTTGAAAGAGTACGGCTGGAAAATTGCTGAGACGGCACGGAAGATTAATCTCCGCCCAGAAACATTGCATAGGAAAGTAAAAAAGCTAGGTTTGAAGAGAAATCTTTTAAATAATGCTCATTCTGAGTCATGAATAGGCGGGAAATCTTCTCCACCACGCACTAAAGTGCGTGACTCGAAAAGGAGAAGATTTTTTTTAACCCCGCCTATTGTGACATAAATAGGCTAGAAAGCTATAATCCTCGTCTTAAAAGACGAAGCTTTCTGTCTATTTAATGTAAAAACATGAGTGAACCAAAGAAAGTGTTAATAGTGGACGATGATATAGGTATATGTAACGCTCTCCGAAGACCTCTTTCCAGAGCTGGATTTCTTGTTGAGATCCTTTTTGGACCGGAAAATGTTTTAGCATCACACGAAAAAGCAACTTATGATATTATGTTTATAGATACCGAGATGCCTCATCCAGTTGGTTATGAAGTTTGCGCACAAGTACGTCAGAAAGATTTGTCTGTGGTCATTATTGGTATGTCTTCTCAAAGAATGTTTCAACAACAATGGATAGAAGCCGGGGCTAATGATTTTTATCATAAACAAATCAGTACCTTACTAAGCGATGTTGAAAGTCTTATTCAACAATATTTGGCTACTGTCTAATTCACTTCTTAAATCTCTTTTCATTTAAAACAGATTGAATCCATAAGCTATTAATACTGGTGCAAAGACAATAGCAAAAGTATTCATGACTTTGATCAAAGCGTTTAAAGCCGGCCCGGCAGTGTCTTTGAACGGATCTCCGACAGTGTCGCCGACAACCGCTGCTTTGTGAGCTTCAGAACCTTTTCCTGAGCCTTTCTCGATCAATTTCTTAGCATTATCCCAGGCTGCTCCAGTATTGGACATAAACAAAGCCATCATTAAGCCGCTTAAGATAACTCCCATCAACAATCCGCCCAATGCTTTTATTCCCAATAATAATCCAACTAAAAGCGGAGCAGCAATAGCTAACACCGCGGGAAGAATCATATTCCTCAAGGCAGCTTTAGTTACGATATCGACACATTTGCCGTATTCTGGTTTAGCTTTTCCTTCCATTAATCCTTTGATCTCTTTAAATTGTCTGCGCACTTCAATCACTATCTCATGAGCTGAACTTCCAACAGCAGTCATACATAAAGATGAAAAGATAAACGGCAACAAAGCTCCTATAAATAATCCCACCAAGACCCCAGGATTAGTCAATAAAAAGCTGACCGGTGTTCCGGTGATTGCGGTGATCTCATGGGAAAAAGCAGCGAATAAAGCTAATGCAGCTAAAGCGGCAGAGCCGATGGCGTAACCTTTAGTAACGGCTTTAGTGGTGTTTCCAACTGCATCTAAAGCATCGGTAATGTGTCTGACTTTTTTATCCAAGCCCGCCATTTCAGCGATACCGCCGGCGTTATCAGTAATTGGCCCGTAACTGTCTAAAGCAATAACCACTCCGGTTAAGGATAACATTGCGACAGCAGCGATCGCAACACCGTAAATTCCAGCTAACAGATAAGCAGCAATAATTCCGCCACAGATAACTAAAACTGGAAGCAATGTTGATTCCAAACCCATGGCTAAACCAGTAATCAAATTTGTTCCTGCTCCGGTGTTAGATGCTTCAGCGATCTTTTTAACCGGCCGATATTTGGTGCTGGTATAATATTCAGTAATGACGTTAATCAATAAAGTAACCACTAAACCGACGATTGCGGCTAAAAACAAATTGATCGGATTTTGAGTGTAATACGTTACTGCGTAAAAGCCAACCGCGGAAAAAATGCCAGCTGCAATCAATCCTTTGTACAAAGCCATCATGATATTTTCTGATTTTCCTAATTTAACAAAGAATGTTCCTAAAATAGAAGCAATGATGGCAACACAACCTAACATCAAAGGATATTCTACCGCTTGATTAAAACCGGCAGAGACAGTAGGAATGATTCCTAACAACATTGCCGCTAATAAAGTAACGACGTAAGTTTCGTATAAATCAGCGCCCATGCCGGCGCAATCTCCAACATTATCCCCAACATTGTCGGCAATGGTGGCTGGATTTCGTGGATCATCTTCAGGGATTCCTGCTTCAACTTTCCCTACTAAATCTGCTCCGACATCTGCGGCTTTAGTATAAATTCCTCCCCCGACTCTGGCAAATAACGAAATTAATGAAGCGCCAAAGCCTAAGCCGACCAACATGCCAGGATTAGGATAAAAATAATAAAATACACTTACCGCAAGCAAAGCGAGTCCCACTACGGCCATTCCGGTAACTGAACCGCCCTTAAACGCAACGTCTAAAGCTTCTTTCAACCCTTTTTTAGCGGTTTCTGCGGTTCGGGAATTAGCTCTGACGGAGATGCTCATCCCGATATAACCAGAAATTCCTGAAAGAACCGCTCCTAATAAAAATCCTAAAGCTATAGGGGTTTCAAATAATTTTAATAAAACAAGGAAAATAATAAACGCAAATACGGCAATGGTCTTATATTGGCGGGCCATGTAGGCCATCGCTCCTTCTTTGATGGCGTTGGAAATTTCTTTCATCTTTTCATTTCCAGGATTAATCTTCATAACCCTAAAAGAAAGATAGCCGGCATAAGCTAAAGCTACAAAACTGATTATAATCGCCAATAAACTAATTTCAATCATGTGGGTTGCACCTGTTGATGGTTTAAAATACCTTTTAATTATTTGTTAATTATTTGTTTTGAAGCTGGGAAGAACCTTAATTTAAATACTTTACGTTTTATTTGGCTCTGTCCTAAATCTCTCTGATGGCGCTCCGTGGCCTTTTTATTCCCGTCTGGGTTAACATCCCGCAGCTCTTCTGCGATTGGGAGTTTCATTCTTGCAACTTTTCTACTAACTGTAGAATAATGGCTATAAAATATATGCTAAATGATTATATATGTTGCAGTGAGATTTAGAAAAATGAATTATTTTAAATCAGTGCGGAAAACATTAACTGCATTAGTGGGAAGCGCATTATTGTATGTAGGATGTAGCAGTGAAGAAGAACAAAAAAGTCTTACTGATTGTCTTATCGAGAAAAACGTGCATCTTTATAGCGCCTGGTGGTGCGTTCCTTGCCTTGAACAGGAAGAAGAGTTGGAAGACGAGTTAGGAGAAGAATGGGATTATTTTAAAGAGAACATTCTGGTTCAGTGTTATGATTCTGGATACAAAATATTCGACCAATGCAAAGGTAAAGAAATATATGCAGTCCCAGCCTGGGAAATTCCTGGAGGCAACCCAGAATGGGAGTATGGCGTTCAAGATTTAGAAACGATTGCAGAATTGGCTGGCTGCGAGTATAATGGCGGATTATAGTTAAAGAAAATCCTGAAAAGACGTATTTTCTAAAATGAAAAGTAGCGAAATCTATTGCAGCATTCATCCCACGCCATGAATAGCGGGAATTTCTGCTCTTTTCATTTAAGAAACCAAGATTATTTTCTTCTTCTGTCTGATCGTCAAATATGGTCTCTTCAACCGTTTCTTTAATGCAGCATCTTGAGTTAAAACTAAGTCCCCCTTCTTGGAATGTTGCACTAACAGGTCATCGACATTTCCCAGTTCAGAAAGCAGCTGCACATTTTTCACTTCTATGATACCGATTGCCAACAATGCTGCTTGCCTGTAACGGGCTCGCTGTTCAGAGATTATTCTTCTCAATTCATCAATGGTGCCTTGCAGAACGTAAATTTTATATGAAAAATCGCAGCATTCTTCTAGTTCGTGAAATAAATCGATCTTAAAATCTGCGATGGCCATCCAGGCGTTGGTGTCAATGATAATTCGTTTCATTTCTGTTGATTCGTTTATGGTTGATTTCGTAATTCATAAATGCTCGCTACCCAGAAGAGGCGAGTTATCACTATTGTTGCAATTTCTAGTAATCCTGTAACTAGAAGCAAGGCGATTGATTGTTCATAGATTATAGCTCCATACAGTGCTAAAGAGCTTAGACTGAGAGCAGCAAGAATAATGATAAACAGTGGAAAAGTTTGTTTTATTTTTGCAAAAGAGATCAGTATCCAAGTGTGAGCATGTTTTTTCCACGAGACTTCATTTGCAGTAGTAAGAGCAGTAAGGAAAAAGTAATAGATCAGAACTAAGATGGCCATTAAAACTTCGACCAATAATATAACCTCCCGGAATGATTCACTGCTTCCATGAATAAATCGCAAGAGAACATAATATGCAAGGACTAAAAATGGACCAAAGAACAGCACCGCAGAGGCGATCATCTTGAACCAGAATTGGGGTCCTTGCTGAATTATTTTTTTCCAGTTCATTTTTTCTTCTAACAGCGAAAAAGTACCCAACCATAGCAACCCATTACCAATAATAAATACTATTAACGATTTGAGAGCAAAGAACTTAATATTTTCCAACATGGAATTATAGTTATTATAGATAGAACGAAAATCTCCAGTAAAGGGCGTACCTTCCTGAATCTTTTGAGCATCATAAGTTGCATTGGAGAGCGGTTCAATAATCGCCCGAGTGTTTTCAAGTATCTCCACTACTGAACTGACTCCTAACCAGGCAAATAAAACTATGAAAAGTATTTGTAAAAGCATGATGCTGCAGAAAAGAAGTTTATGCTTTCGGATAGCTTGAAAAGTACGCCGCAATCCTCGTTGGAGGTAATTCATTACAGAGAATAGAGATTATAAGTTTAAAGACTTTTCTGTTGACTGTTTTCTATGGGATTTCTAGGGGAAGATTTCCATTAATCTCTTTCCATACCGCTTTTGACTAGTTTCTCGATGCATTCTTCTGGGGAATAAAAACGGTAGTGAATGGCGCTGTCAGTAAATGGGTCCTTCATTTCTGGCGGTGCAGTAAACCAAACCTGTTTGCCGCTTTCCTTTGCCCGTATCGATTCATGCTCTACTCCCCGTGAGCGGACTTTTTTGGGAAAACAAACAAATATTCGTGAATCTGCTTTTTCAACAAACCATTCTAAATCCTGCATAACAGTATGTTGATTTTCTATCGTAGATGGATCCGCTGGAAGAACTAATGCTTTTGGTGAAACGACAGCTAGATTCCTGAAACTCCGCAATCCTTCAACGAAGTGATAAATTTTCTGGCGGCTTTCCTCATCGTCTTTTATACTGGTAATTGGGAAGCTGACATATGCCACTTCCACGCCGGATTTCCCATCAGTAGTTCGCCTGGTAACGATTTTGTACAATGAATCTGGAGAATCCTGGCTTGGTAACACATACATTTTCTTTCTACTAAGCCCTGCCCCAGCAAATTGTTCGGTCATTTTCACTTCCATGTTTTGCCAATCTAGAATATTTGCGACAGTAATATTCCCATTTTCTACTTCAGCTTTCCATTGGTTATGAACATCCCTTCCATCTTTTAATTCAGTATAGATGCTTCGGCCTAAATTCATGACAGTAACGTATACATCAGGATTAAGCGGTCCGACCATCTCCGGTGTTACAACAGTGGTGAGCGTTCCCCGCCAACGGAAGTTTATATGCCCATCAATGATGCAATTTGGATATTGGTCTATCTCTCCGGCTATTCTTTCATACACTGCACCGGTTAGGTAACGAAGACTAGTAGTGCTTAAATCAAGAATCCCAGCTGAAGTTACTGGACGGCCATATCGCTCTGCTGCTTGGAGAACTTCCTTTCCCACGTCAAAAACTTTTATTGTTTCACCTTTTGCTTGAGCATGTTCTACTACTTTAGCGATATAACTACTAGCTCCAGCACCAGAAATTCCTGAACAGAAGACTCGCATGAGTGTTATAAGGAAAAGTTCTTCATAAAGATTTAGAGAACCGAATGATTATATTAGTATATTATTATTCTTGAAGATAATCATCTTCTAATACTGTTCCTTCAAGGAAGTCTTGTAATTTTTCTATCGGGGTGATATTGCCGCTAAGATGCATCGCCAATCCGGCTAATTCCATTTTTTCGTGAGTATACAGAAAAGCTGGGCCGCCAGAATTGCCAAACCAGATGTTCATGTCTAAGGTTGTGTGCTGTTCCTTTTTTTTCTCTATCTTAGCAATATAAAATCTTTTTTCTCTGGAAGGAAAGCCGAAGCCAAGCATATAATCGCCTTGATTCGTTTCCCTAGCAATTTTTCCTTTAAATGGAGTAGCTTGCAGATCGCCTTCAACCTTATAGAGAATCAAATCATTTTTTTCATCTTCTTTCACGGTTGTTGCAGCTGCTTCTTCCACAGTAGTATTGCTGCTCTCTACTTTTATTCTTTTTTTAGGGTTTTTGCATGATTCAAATTCATCTGCAGTAAGATGCTCAACAGAAAGAACATATTTATCTTTAGTCTGCGAATCTTGCAACAAAACTCCGGAGCCAAACCAGCCAGTCAGAAATGAACCATTACATTTTTCTTCCAGAGTTATAGAAGTATGCACTGGCAAGCAAGAGTCATAGGCATTGCTGAAAGTTTCTACGGTGTTGTACCTCCTTTTAGGAAAAAGAAAAGGAGAAAAAGATTGAGAAAGCGCTGACTTGGCAGTGCATTCAGCATAACCAATGCCGGCAGTGACACCTAAAACTAAGCCAAGCGGAATAAATAGCACTCGGTACTTCATTCTCTACTTTATTTTTTGGGCGGATATAAAACCTCTCTCAATGTTTTATATTCATTTACCCATATATTCTGGCCGTTCTAAGGTTGGATCTAAGACGAATTTCCAGCCGAAGTATCCTTTTTTAGCCGGATCATGCTCAGTTATAGTGACCCCGCGCAATGATGCTTGTTGTCCGAGCTGGTCAACATAGGGAACCCAAGGTTGCCATCCAGCTCCAACCGTAACGAATGTTTTTCCGGCATGCCCAGCGCCTGCAATATGGACATGACCAAAGTAGGCTGCATTGACTTCTTTATTAGCTCCAAACAATTTCTTCAGCGCAGCTTGTACAAAGTCAGTGCCATTTCCTGGACCATGGCAAGCATAGGTTTTCCAGCCGCCTTCTAAAGTTGTTTCATGGAAGGTTGCTTCGCCCATCCCAAACCTTTCTCCAAAGCCAGTAAATTCGCGCAAGCGAGAATCATCTAAGTATTTCATATCCACTGCATTTAAAATGTCAGTGGCTTCATCAAGGAAGTGAGTAGTTTCGTTGTAGTGGTTTCCTGAGGTTACGGTAACTGTGCTATCCTCTTTTTTGTCCAAGGTTCTGTGGATCATGGGAACCACACGGCGTTTTATTTCCCGCATCTGCAAGCTCACTATCGATATTGGAAGCATTTGTGAAACCTCCCGCTGACAGAAGTGCGCTAATGCGGCAGATTTTTCTGGTTCACTTTTGTTACTACCCATTATTTTCTTAACCTCAGCAGATACTTCACTTGGAGGCCTGGCTAAATACTGCTCATTACTGCCAAAATGGCGTTCCAATGCGCCGTGGGCGATGTCGCCATTGATGATCAAGTCATCCGGCCAGCCATTCTTTTCAAGATATCGATTTGCTGCTTCTAACATCTCGTAGTTGCTTGGCCTTCCTTCTCTGTTAGGAGCGCCAAGATGTATGTCAGTAAAAATAGCTGATTTTCGGAGATGCAGTTTTAATTTTGCTTCCAAGCTTTTTACCTGCTCTTTCAGTTTTTCTCTCCCATCACCTTTTTCTGCTGAAACTTGTTTCTTCAACTCCTTGATCTGCTCGCCAACAACATATGCTTCCAACATCTGTTCAGTGGTAATCATCCTCATGCTATGCTCGCCAGTCGGTTCAACCCGATACAACACTGCACCGGAAGAGTACATGCCGCTTTCATAGCGTCGAGTATGATCGTTCTTGATGCTTTTTCGTTTTAAAGTCTCTAAGTAAGGAACTGACTGCATGGTAGAAAGTTGCATGGCCATGCCAATCCTGGGAGTTTCCCGATCGACATATGCCTCGATAGTCTCCGGTTTTGTGTTTACCGGAACTGCGCGCATCCCGCCGGCACCATGGAAGCTGACATTAATGTCTGATACTGGTAAACCTTGTTGTCGCCGATTAAACATCATGGTCCTCATCTTATTTACCTCTGCTATCGCAGGGGTCGAGGATTTGATTTGCACCTTGTGCGCTAAAGTTACCGACACGCCGTCGAGAAGTAAATCCACTTCGTTTCCACCGTGCACTTTGATATTCACACCAGGAAGAGAACTATAAAGATGGTCTTGATATTCTCTTTTTGCTTCCATGCGCAGCAATTCGTTTTCATGCGGTTCAATGTGCTGGCGCCCAGTAATCCGATGGAATTCTGGCGCTTCCATTTCCCGTTTTCTGGCATTAAGAGCATTGATAGCATCTTTAAGCTCCCGGCTCTTGTCCCGATTCATTACCCGCAGATTTTTTAATTGCAGATCAAGCTTCTCCACTCTCGCGCTAATCGCTTTTTTAGATTTGACTGAAGAAAGGAATTTTCTAAATGCCTCTGGATCTTCCAATTTATCGATCTCTTCCTTTTTTTCCTTCATGAAAGAAGCTAGATAAGTATTTACCGTATCCTTATCATGGCTGGGGTTTATGCCTTGACGCACATTCCGTAACAACTGCGACTGAGCACCGTATTGATCTGCTTTTGCTTGAAGCCGGACAAGCTCACGTTCTAATCCTGTTTTTTTCTTTTCATCTCGCTCTTGTGCTTTTTGTGTATCGATATAATTATTTATATTAATCTCTAACAGCATCTCGATATTCTTATTATCTTCTTCGCCATGCAGATAATGCCATACCGTACCATCATTCAATAAAGTTGTAAGAGGGGCCATTACTTTTCTAGAGTTTTCAACTGCTTGGCTGGTATTAGTGATCTTATAGGCAACCCATTTTAGAATAAAATCTTTATCTTCATCAGAAACGCCGCTTCTAAAAGCCATCTTTGACAAATCGTTAATCTCCTGATCCCAATTATTTCCAAGAAATACCATCTCTCTGGCCATCTGAACCCCATAAAAAGTGGGAATCATAGGGAGTAAACCGCCGCTCATGACCACATGACCTACTTCCTGATCAATACCGTTAGCTTCTAAAAAATAAGCTAAGCCTTGATAGAAGCGAGGATCGCAAGCTTTTGTCCCTAAGGCTAATTCTCCTAGAAAAAGAGTAGTGCTAGCGCCGTCATGCACTTTCCCAGAAGTGGTTGCTCTCGATTTGTGAGTTCGAGGATCGTTATTATTAAGAAGTTCGTCTAATGTTTGTTTTTTTACTACTTCCGTTGCTACACCATCTTTTTTCGCCATCTTTGTACACCCCTCTTTTTCTGTGGTTAAATCTTTTTCATATTTAATCTTTTTTATTCTGCAGTGTCAAAATTTATACCAAGGAATTTGACCGCCTCCGCTAACAATAGGAGTAACATTTCCTTCAGGATCTACTTGTATGCTTGTTTCTAAATTAAGTAATTTTAAAACGGTTACTGCCGGAGTAAATGCAAAGTAAGGAGCTCCATCAAATTTAAAACCAGGAATATCATTAAAAGGACCAAGTGGGGTGGAATAACTTTTATTCTTCACTGTCAAATCTAGATTATAACCTATGCCGGCCCATAAAGAAAAAGAAAGATCGTTAAGATCTTGATCCCGTAAAGGAGCATCACCGGGAAAATTTGTTCCTATTGAACCTAATTTATACTCTAATGCTGGGCTTAATCTTATTAATTCGCTTTCCGTAGTCTCAATTATAGGGGGGATAGCTTGGTTAACATAGTTAGGAAGAAGGGAGATAGAAGAGGGAGTTTCTTTAACAGTGGGAGGTAATTTAGCATGATAAACATCGATGCCTATCCGGACTTCTTCTCTTCTTCCCATTCGGGATTCTTCCGCAGCCTTAGCTTCTTCTAATTTTTTTTCCAACTCTTCTTCCTGTTGTGACAATCCAAGGACTTCGGCTTTTTCCAGTTCACTTTGTAATTCTTGAATTTCTTCTTTCCGGTCTCTTTCTATTACTCCGTGCCGAAATCGCCCTCCGATTAAATCTATGCCTTCTGCCACTGAATCTTCCCGAGCATAGGCTATCTCAAGCAGTGTATACTGCCTCACGCTGCAGCCAGCTGTGGAAAATGCTCCAGCCATAGTAATTATTGTGGCTAAAGAACCAGTTTTAATTGGAGAATTCATGAGCTATCTCCTACAATAGGCATATTTGAAGACATATAAGCCGGGCGGAGACGACAAAAATGAATTGTTAATAAGAAAGTGAGGTAATTTTCAATACCCCTCACAGTTTTTACCTCGCTGCGCCCAAAAATATGAAATAGTTTGTAATAACATGATTGTTTTATCACACAACATTTAAATATAAATACGTTTCTATATCACAGTATATACTGTTGCAGGTTTGCATAATGTATATATAATGGTGCGTTGGGGTGGAAGTTATGGAATATCGCCGCTTAATTTCATTTGGGAAAAGTAGTTTTGTAGTTTCTTTGCCAAAGGCTTGGATCAGCCAGAATACTCTCAAAAAAGGAGACCTAGTCTATCTACAGGAGAATGGACCAAACCTTTTGTTGAGTAAAAAAGACAAGGAAGAAAAAAACGAAGAGAAGGAGAAGATAATTTACATCGATGGGAAGAGTGATTTTACTATTGAAAGAGAGGTTTGTTCTACCTACATCCAAAATTATCCGCGTATTGTCTTGCGAGGAAAAGAGATCAAGAATAAAGTAAAGGAGTTGCAACACATCGTGCAGTCTCTGATTGCCTTAGAGATCATGGAGCAGACTTCTGATACCATTGTAGCGAAAGATTTCTTGAACATGGATTCTGTTTCTGTTGAAGAGCTGATCAGAAAAATGGATTTGGTTACCAGAACCATGATGAAAGAAGCGCAACAGATTTTTAGTGAAGATAATTATGAAAGCTTGAATGAGCGCGATCATGATGTGAACAGGTTATACTTTTTGCTTTATAGAACTATTTTGTACAATTTGCGCAACCCCATGAAAGCATTGAAGAACTTTAAGCTATCTGGCTTGGATTTGTTACGGGTTCACTTCATTGGTTTTTATATTGAAGCAATTGCTGACGAAGTGCGACGAGCAACCCGACATGCTCGAAGCCTGAAATTATCTGCGCCGCAGCAGGAGCAATTACTGCAATATATAGGCAAGATGAATGAATATTATCTTAGCACCATGAAAGCTGCCTATAATAAAGATACAGAATTAGCGCTGAAAGTTTCAGAAATGAAACGCGGCCATGATAAGGAATTAGAAGCTTTTGAAGATAATGTAGGAAAAGTGCCTGGATACAATCGAGTTTTGACCAGGCTGCAAAGAATGACTAGTTTGATCCATAACCTGGGAAGAGTTTTGTATACGATGGAATAAGTCAATATGGCAATAGGTCAGAATTTTTTGTTAGGTAAAAGCTTACTCTTTGCACTAGGTATGTTACATTGTACGCCCTCAAAAACAGAAGTAACTCTTTCTGAAGGTAGAAGTGTTCAGATTGTAGATAAAGGTTATTACATACCACCAGATCTCCCTCAGTTTCCCGAGTTAGTCCAATATCTCTACGGAGAATGTAAGGAAAAAAAATGTGCGTTTGAATTTCCAAAATACTCAGTCCATGTAAGTTATCTATCTTACGAGAACAAAGGCAAAGGAAGTTGTTATCCTATGCTAGAAGACGGATTAGAATGCCGAGCAATTCGG
>JACPIL010000052.1:17112-34587 GCA_016188105.1 Candidatus Woesearchaeota archaeon
AAAAAAAAGTTTTACTGTTATATTACAAGAAGAGGAAGGAAATAGGGGTATTTTAATGGCTGATGATCCTCCTTTTGGTTCAGTCGATGTAGTTTATTTTGCAGATTTTGGGATATCAGAACTGGTTGTTGCTGATCTAGAAAAAGATCCACAACTTCAGAAGCTTTATGAAGAATCAATAATGGTATCGCTTACAGATACTGGAGAAAAAAGTTTAATCCCTCCAAGTCAATTAGTAGCTACACAACGACAACTTCTGCTTCGGTATTTAGGCACTCCTAATCAAGAATAAGTCACAACAAATCTTCTACCCTTAACAAGCTTTCCACTGGCACAGGTATTTTTTCTTCCCCTCTGGTGATCGAAAGTTCTCCTTCTCCTCGTTTGAGTATAACGTAACAGCCAATAATTTCTGCTCCAGTTGGAACGATAAGATCGACAACTTTTTGCAGACTTCTTCCGGTAGTAAAAACATCATCGACAATTGCGACCTTGTCTGCTTCCTGAGGGGTATATCCTTCAAATATTCTTTTAATTCCATGTTCTTTAGGCTGATCTCGAACTAAAGTCTGGTTTCTCCAGAACATCAAGGATAACCCGGTCGCCAGAGGTATTCCGCCATAACCTCCTCCGGCAATACAGTTGACTCGATTAGGGATCTGCTGTCCTAAATATTTGTTGATCAAATAGAAAGCTTCAGCATCGCCATACGCTTTTTGTTTGAAATCAAAATAGAGATTAGAAATTCCCCCATGGCTTAATTGTACTTCTCCATGATGTACTACCTGTAGACCTTTTAATCTGGCGATCAAGTCTTGCATAATTCTGGAAAGAAAATAGGATTTATATCTTTTGTTATTTCAGAAAAGTTACGATTTTAGTTCTTTATTCAAAGACAAATAGCTATTTAAATTATTTTAATATTCTTAATCTATGAAGAAACAAGAACAATTATCACTTTTTCCTGAACCTGAATTTAGATGTCAAGATAGATTAACAAGAGAAATTAAAGAAACATTAGAGGATATTGCACTTACAGCTTGCCAAAAACCGTTGCTGTTTGGTGAAGATTCTTACTCCTTGCGCTGTCAAAGAGAAAATACTTTGCCTGAAAAGAGATTTGCATTAATATTAGGTTATATGGAAAGCGAAAGTAATGCTCAGTTATACTTAATACAATATGATAAAAAAATAATTGGTGCTGCTTATGTTAGTGCTGGTTGGATTCCTGAAGAAGCAGATTATGTTGATCCGAATATCGAGTTAGCATTCCTAAATCCGGCATATAAAGAACATATTCCATTGATAAGAAGAAAAAGTATCGATATTCTTGAAGAAGTTATTTAAAAGTATTTTGTATTTCTATTCCTCATGGATCACAATCAGAGATTGTGTTTTTTCTATGCCTTCTATCCTCTGCAATTTTGTTAACAAGACTTGGTCAAATTCAGCTACATCCTTTACTCTAACTGTTGCTACAATATCAGTTCCGCCGGAAACGATATCGGCCCTTTCCACAAAGGAAAACTGTTTCAGTTCTTTAGAAACGTCGTATTGAGATTTCTTTTTTTCTTTCAATAGAGACAAATTGACCGATACTAAGACATAAGCTCTAAACCCATCCTGAAGCTTATGATAATCTAAGTCTACGGTGAATCTTTTTATGATTTTTTCTTTCTTTAATTTTTGGATATGATTATGGACTGTAGTGATGGGCAGCCCAGTCTTTTTGGCGATCTGCCGGGTGGCATAATCAGCATGTTCTTTCAAGACCTCAATGATCCTCCGATCTTTCTCGTCGATTTTACCTTCCATTATAGAACAAATGTTCCATTTTTATATAAATATTTGCTATTTTTAGCATTATTTTTTATTATTTTTGGAATAAATATAAAAAGAAGTCTCTCTGAAGGAAAGTCATGTGCGGAATAATTGGAATATTTGGACAACAGGAAAAGGAAGCAAGACGATCCAAGGCGCTGAAGATGGCATCAACTATCCGCCATCGCGGGCCAGATTGGAGCGGCATCTATAGTGACGACTCTTGTCTTCTCGCTCATGAAAGATTGTCTATCGTTGATGTAGAACATGGAGCACAACCACTGTACGATATTACTACAAAAAGAGTGCTTATCGCTAACGGAGAGATTTATGATCACCAACAGCTTCGTACTAGCTTGAAAAAAGAACATCAATGGCAGACCAAATCCGATTGTGAAGTGTTATTATACCTCTACGATGAACAAGGGCCTGAATTTTTATCGAAGATAGATGGCATCTTTGCCTTCTGCATTTATGACCCGGAAACTAAGGAATATTTTATCGCTCGGGATCATATCGGTATTGTGCCGTTATATATTGGTTGGGATAAAGACGATGTGCTTCATATAGCCAGTGAAATGAAAGCGCTTGAACCCTATTGTGAGAAGCTGCAAGAATTTCCTCCAGGACATTATTATCTTGGCAGCAAAAAAGAATTTGTAAAGTGGTATAAACCAGAGTGGGCTACTACTATCCCTACTCAACCAGTCTCGCTTCCCAGATTACGTCAAGAATTAGAAACAGCGGTGAAAAAACAATTGATGTGCGATGTTCCTTACGGTGTTTTAATCTCTGGGGGGTTAGATTCTTCCTTGATTGCCGCTATCACCGCAAAATTCAGCCGAAGAAGAATTGAATCTGGAGACCAAGAAGAAGCGTGGTGGCCGCGGCTGCATTCTTTCTCTATCGGTTTGGAAGGATCGCCAGATATTAAATTTGCCCGCCAAGTTGCTGAATATATCGGAAGCGTGCATCACGAATTGAAATTTACCGTACAAGAGGGGATCGATGCTTTGCGTGATGTTATCCGTCACATAGAGACCTATGATGTTACTAGCATTCGTGCTTCTACTCCTATGTATTTGATGGCTAGAAAAATCAAAAGCCTTGGCATCAAGATGGTCCTTTCCGGCGAAGGTGCAGATGAAGTCTTTGGTGGATATTTGTACTTCCACATGGCTCCAGATGCAAAAGAATTTCATGAAGAGACAGTCCGAAAGCTGCAGAAATTAAGCAAATATGATTGTTTGCGGGCTAATAAATCTATGGCTGCCTGGGGCGTAGAAGCACGTGTACCTTTTCTGGATAAAGATTTTTTAGACTACGCCATGAGCTTTGATCCAAAAGATAAAATGTGCGGACAGGGGAAGATGGAAAAATATGTTCTGCGGAAAGCGTTTGAAGGGTTTTTACCAGAATCAGTACTCTGGCGCCAAAAGGAACAATTCTCTGACGGTGTTGGCTATGGCTGGATTGATTCCTTGAAAGCCCATGCTGAAGAAAAAATTTCTGATGAGATGATGGCCAAAGCAGCAGAACATTTTCCAATACAGCCGCCAGCGACCAAAGAAGCGTATTTTTACAGAAGTATTTTTGCAGAATTCTTTCCCAGCAAAGATGCCGCTTTAACGGTAGAGGTAGGACCATCTATCGCTTGTTCTACACCTACTGCCTATCGCTGGAGTAAAGCATTCCAAGGCATGGCTGATCCGTCAGGAAGGGCGGTTGCAGTACATCAGCAAGCAGTTCAGAAAATTTAATCACGAACTTCATGAAGATAAATTGAGCGCTGGTCTGGATCATAAATCTTAGCCCCAAAATCCAACTTTTCTACTTTTCCATGAGTGTATTCATTCACTGCTTCTAAAGTAGCTTCTAAATCACGTACATTAAAAATAAAACTAGGATCAGATCTTAAAACAGGAGGAGCTTTTATATGGGGGGCTGGGAGGGTAGTTGAGGAAGAACTTTTTGTAGGGGGAGGATAAATTTCTAAAAGAAAATTATTGTCAAGACTAACGGCATAATGTCTTTTTCCTTTTTCACCGTGTTTTTCTTCTCTAAATTTCACTAATTTCACCATTTATTACACCCAAGCTCTCAGTTCGCTACTGATATATATAATTTTCTTTTTGCGTGCTAACTCAGTTCATAAAAACATTTTTATACCCTTCCTTCATCTACGAGCATTATGACATCATACCTATCAATTCAGGAAGCCATGAAAAAAGGTTCCGGCAAAGTTTCGGTCAGAGGCTGGATCCATCGCGAACGCGGCAGCAACAAATACAAGTTTGTAGTATTGAGGGATTCCAGTAATACTATCCAATGCATTTTTGAAAGAGAAAAATTGCCTAAGCAGTGGGATGAAATCGATCGATTTCAGGTAGAAGCTTCACTGGAAATTACTGGACAGATTAAGAAGGATGATCGCGCTCCTACCGGATATGAGATCCAAGTAGAATCATACCAATTAGTTGGAGTAAGTGAAAATTATCCAATCACAAAAGACCAATCAGTAGAATTCTTGGCTGACAATCGACATTTATGGCTGCGCAGCCAGAGGATGATTGCGATTTTAAAAATTCGTAGCACTGTATTCAATGCCATCCATGAATATTTTCGAGGGCAAGGATTTTATGAATATCACTCGCCTATCTTCCAAGCGGTGCAATGCGAGGGAGGAGCAGAATTATTTAGTGTCGATTACTTTGGCAAGAAAGATGTCTTTTTAGGACAGACCTGGCAGCTCTATGCAGAACCAGCTATCTTTGCTCTGGAAAAAATTTACACCATTTCGCCAAGTTTCAGAGCAGAAAAAAGTAAAACCTCACGCCATTTAACAGAATACTGGCATGCAGAGATGGAAATGGCCTGGGCAGAATTTAAAGATATTCAAGATCACGCTGAAGGCGTCATCAAAGATGTTGTTAAAAAAGTTCTAGAACAAAACAAAACCGAACTGGAAATTTTACAGCGTGACCTGAAAAAATTAGAACCGTCCTTGAAAAAACCATTTGTGCGCATGACTTATGATGATGCTCTCAAGATTCTTGAGCAAAAATGCAAGATGAAAGTGCAGTGGGGAAAAGATCTGCGTACGATTGAAGAAGAGAAGTTAACCAAGTTATATGATGTGCCAGTTATTGTTACCCATTATCCTAAGGCAGTTAAAGCATTCTACATGACTGAAGATCCAAAGAATCCAAAAACAGTACAAGGATGCGATGTACTTGCTCCAGAAGGATATGGAGAAATTGTGGGCGGCTCACATAGAGAGCATGATCTAGAGAAAATTAAAAAGAGATTGGTTGCTCAGGGCGAAGATCCTGCCCAGTATGAATTTTATTTAGACACTCGCAGATACGGCAGTGTTCCCCATGGTGGATTCGGCATGGGTGTAGAAAGATTGATCGCCTGGATCTGCGGCTTGGAAACGGTCAAAGATGCTATCCCTTTCCCGAGAACAATGGAACGGTATAAGCCGTAGGAAAAATGTCAGAGGGAAATTATTCAAAATTAGGAGACAGGATTGAAGTAGAAAGACAAAATCAAAAATAAAATTGCTTATTTCTTCACTTTCTCTTCCTTTAACAATTCCTTCTCTACAAATCCTAAAGCTTCCTGCGTCTCTTCAAACATCAATAACTGCTTTTTATGTTCTCCTTTCATCAACGCTTGGAATTCATGATCTTTCAGCAAGACTTTCTTCACTTTATCATCAACGCTGGTTAAAATAACTACGCTTCCATGTTTTTCCTGTTTTTTTATGAATTCAACTAAGCGTACTACTCCGGTACTATCTATGAAAGGAACATATTTCATCCGTAGAATAACGAAGGGTCTCTTACTCTGCAGATGCTCGTTAATCTTGTGATCAAAAACATTCATGGCGCCAAAGAAGAAAGGGCCGTTGATGGTGTACACGCTAACTTTTTCTTTTAAAACAACGTTGCTATTAAGCAGTGCATTAAGATGATCTTTTAGCAGCATGCCGACCTGCACCGCTACTACTAAATCGGTTAAAACGGTCAAACTGAAGGTAACCAGAAATACGGCTGTATCCAACCAGCTCAAACGTAGGATAGTCTTAAATTCCCGCACATCTATCATTTTCACTGCAACAACCATAAGGATTCCTGCTAGAAATGCTCGCGGTATCAGTTCTGCTAACGGGCCGAGGAAAAGTAAAGTACTCAATAAAAATAATCCATGGATAACACCAGCATAACGCGTTTTAGCTCCTTCCCTGATGTTAACTCCACTTCTGGCGATTGCTGCTGTTGCTGCCATCCCGCCAAAAAAAGGTATGATTAGATTGACTGCGCCCTGCGCGACTAGTTCACGATTGCTATTATGTTTCGTTCCGGTCATTCCATCGCAAACCACTGCACAGAGTAACGCTTCGATTGATCCAAGTAAGGCGATAGTGACTGCTGCAGGAAGAACATTCTTTACTAATTCCCAGGAAAAATGTGGAACGGTGAAAGAAGGTAATCCTTGGGGGATTTCTCCTACTAACGGCACATTTAATGCCAAAAAAACAGCTAAAACTGTAAACAGGATCAGTGCAACAATCGAAGCAGGAATATTTTTTGTGTATTTACTCTTTGCTAATAATTTTGGCAGCAATACCAATAATATCACTGTTCCAATAGTAATACCCAAAGAAGCTGCAATTGTTCCAGAGATATGACTAAAAATCTGCGCTATGGTTTGCCAAACATGTTCCTGCGGTTCAAGTTTCAAACCTAAGGAATTTCCTATTTGTCCAATAAAAATAATTGCTCCAATACCAGCAGTAAAACCAGACACTAACGGTAAGGGAAGATATTTTACAACTTTGCCAACTTTCAATAATCCGAAACCGATCTGAAATATTCCGGCAAAAAAACCAGCTAACAGTAAACCTTCAAGACCGAATTTTGTGACTGTACTGAGGATCAATACAACCATCGCGCCAGTCGGTCCAGTAACGGAAAAGACTGAACCACCGAACAAGGAACCTAGAATTCCAGCTACAACTGCAGTGTACAAACCCATTACTGGAGGAACTCCAGAAGCAATAGCAAAGGCTAAGGCTAATGGAAGGGCAACTACCGCAGTGATGAATCCTGCTTTAAGATCGTATAAAAAATTCTCTTTGAAATACCCTTTAACCTGGTTTTGGTATGACACAAGCCCCGACTACAGAATGATTGTCTATTTAAGATTTGTGTGGTTCCTGGTAGAGGACTAATTCAAAAATTCCAATTCACACATCAATCCCAAATGATCTGACCAGGGGAATTGAAAAGTTCTATAATTACTAATCTTGATATTACTCGAAGCCAGAATATGGTCTAAATCATTAGTGGGATTGCCGTTCTGGTAAGTCTTCAAGCCAAAATTTTCCTGGGGAGGATAAAGCCCAGAAGATAAAATTATCTTCAATGTTTCGCTGTCATGATCATCGTTAAAATCGCCGGCTGCAACAAGGTAACTTTCTGGATTCTTTTGTTTAAATTCAAAAAGATATTGAGCCAGCTCTTGAGCTTCTTCTTTTTTTCTGAAGCCAAATTCAGCATTCTCATTATCAAAATGAGTAGTTATTAGATGAAGCCGTTTGCTGCCCACTCCAATCTCGGTATGAATAAAATCCTTAAACAAGTGGCCGAGGCGAGTATCCATAGAGCGTGGATTTTCTCCAAATAGATGACGATGTACTGTCTTGATAGGAAAACGTGAGATGACCGTGTTACCGGTCGTCCATAACGGCGACTTCATGTATTGGTCAAATACAACATAATTGTAAGGCTCGTCAAGGTATTCGGCGATGAGTATTGGCTGATCCAATCCGCCGGTCTTGGTGGTGCCAGCATAATCTATTTCATTGATGGAAGCAATGTCGACTCCTACCCCACGCCGCAGATCTGCAGCATTGAGATGAACAAAATTAATTTTTGTAATTTCTTCTTGAGAGGTAACTTTTTCGTACGGCAGAGTGTTATTCAAGTGATGTACTTCAAAAGATCCAAGACAGGATGTCAAGCCCAAACTTAGAAGACCGGATAAAATATTCCTTCTGGGAGGATACATCTCCAAAAAAATTTTTCAAAAAGATATAAAGATTGTGCATATAGTGTTTATTTGAATTGAAAATTACTACTGCTGATAAATAGACCAGAGATTTATTCTGGTCTCCAATTCTTAAATGCACTATAGCCGGAAATTATTTCTTCCCTGAGTTGGTCTACTTTCTCTTGTCGAGATCCTCGAGGAACAAAATAAGACGCGTTGTCTTCAGTAAGAGCAAAGCCTGAAGTATTGCCAACGGACACAGTATAGACACCCGCATCTTCTGCAGCTCGCCTAATCCCTTCAACATTGCGAAAACTACTATCGTGAGCAAGAAGCTGCGGCAAGCTAAAGAACTTGAAAGGATCGGAAACAAGTTGATTAAAACCTGTCGTTCTAATTTTTTCTTCTAATCTTCTGTATTCGGCAGCATTTGTTTCTTCAAAGAATATTGGCAAACTAACAGGAGTTAGAAATAGCAAAATTCTGCCATGTTTTGTGCCTGCCCCAAGTTGTTCTACGTAAATCTTTTTTCCGTTTAAGCGCTCATAGATTATATGATAAGGTTTTGCTCCTTCTATTTCGCTTAGGGCTTGCAAAGAGATAGGTAAAATTCCTTTTTGATACCATAAAGGATTGGAGTTTTTACCATTGCTTTTAGCAGCTGAAGCTATGGGAGAATCGTCCAATTCTACAATGGAAACTGGCGGCTCGATCAGTACTTTTTCTTCTGTTGATCTTTGTACTTCTTCTCTGTCTTTCGGCAGTATTATCTCTTTTTTTTCTGCTTTAAATGCTAAGCTGTTAACAAGCATCAACCTCCTACCTGAATTAAACAAGTCCTCAGCTTCAATAATTCCTTTATTCTTAAAAATAAAAACCCTTTCCAGAGTATGTTCTAATTCCCGCACATTTCCTTTCCATTCCGCAAGATGTAATTTTTCTAGTGCTTTCGCAGATAAACCTTCAATCTGGGCCTTGTAAGTTAGATTATGTTTCTCTATAAAATATTCAGCTAGAAGCAGCACATCATATCCTCTTTCGCGGAGAGGCGGTACAATGAGTGGGACCACGTTTAAACGATAGTATAAATCTTCTCTAAAATTACCTCTTTCCACTTCTTTTTCAAGATCCCTATTGGTGGCAGCAATGATGCGAACATCGATCTCTTCTGTTCTGTTGCTTCCAACTCTGGTAACCTGTCGTTCCTGCAAAACGCGTAGAATCTTTGTTTGCAGAGATAAACTCATGTCTCCTATCTCGTCCAATAAAATGGTTCCATGATGAGCATATTGAAACTTCCCAATAACATCTCGGTGCGCTCCTGTAAATGCACCCCTAACGTAGCCAAATAATTCACTCTCTAAAAGTTCCGCCGGCAATCCAGCACAGTTGACAGCAACAAAATTATGTTTATTTCTATCTCCTTTTCCATTGTAATGCAGGGCTTTAGCGCAAAGTTCCTTTCCAGTTCCGGTTTCACCAAGCAGTAAGACAGTAGTAGGCAAATCGGCCAGACGGTTAAGATAGCGAAAAAGATTGATCATACCATCGCTGCTGCCGACGATGGTATCCTTTCCCCCATTAATCGTATATCTTGGGGTGCTGTAATTTTCAAACTCAATCATATAATTCTTTTGAAAATGGGCCCTTTATAAGGTTTATGTAAAATACATATTAGAAAAATACATATTAGAAAATCTATCTTAAATCTACTAATTGGTAGGAACCAAGAGAACGGATATCTACAATATCGAGCCTTTCTAAATCTACAAGGGCGCGCTGCATTCTTTCTTCTTGAAGATTACAATCCAATTCGATGTAAAAAAACCGCTCACCCATTTTCATTTGAGTGGGGCGTGATTCGATTTGAGCCAGATTGATACCTTCATCAGCAAAAGGATTCAGAACATTTCGAAGCAATCCAGCATAATCTCCTTTCGGGCTTAGTACAAAACTTGTTCTCGCATTTTCTTGGGCTAGAGTTTCTTTTAAAGAAATCTCTAAAAAACGAGTCGCATTATTAGCATTATTTCCGATATTTTCTTGCAGGATCTCTAATCCGTGATATATAGCGGCTTCTATTGATCCGATAGCTGCATACGCTGGGTCTTTTGAAGCATCTTCCATTGCTTTTGAGGTACTATTACGCTTGTCAACTTTTTTTCCGGCAAGAAAAGCAGAACACTGATCTAAGGCTTCTTGCTTGGAGATAATGACTTTGTAGTCCTGGCTTTGCGCTGCCAAACAATGGTGTATGGCCATAGTATAAGAATAATTTATCCTGACATTATTTTCTAATAAGCCATCAACACTTTCTCTTAAATGGCCTAAGTTTATATTTTCGATAGGAACTATTCCTTTTTCTGCCGATCCAGCTTCCACTTCTCTGAACACCTGTCCAATTTGATCACATAAAACTACCCTAGCCCGGGGGAATACTTTTAATCCCACAATATAAGAGTAACTATATTCCGGACCCAAAACAGCAACTTTCATTTGCGTATGCACCATTTTATTTTTTCTGCACTTCTCTGCATTTTTTCATGATCAATTCAAACAATCCTTGTACAAATTGTTGGTCTTCAAACCCAAGTTTCTTTAGTTTCTCGGCTCTGGCTTTGATGATCTGTTTTTCTCTATCTTTGTCTTGAATAGAAAGGTTATTTTTCTTTTTATATTCACCAATTTTTCTACAAAGTTCGAAGCGCTTTGCCAGCAATTCCACTATCTTTGCATCCATCTCATCAATTTTTTCTCTCGCTTGATCTAAATTCATTTTTGCTTCACGGTCCTTGGTTTAATTGATTCCATGTACCCTGCAAATATTGCTGCAGGCAGACCTTGTTTAAAGTCGCAAACTTCTACGCCATCGATATAAGGCTCTTCGTTGTTTCTGATCACATCAATCAGCAATCCATTTGCGCCAGCATTAAGATATTCAGAGCCGAACTCTCGCACTAAATCTCTTCTTCCAGTAGAATGGCTGGGATCTCCAATGACCGGTAAATAGGTTGCTCTACGCAATTGAGTTAAGAAATCTGGCCGGGGAGTATTTCGCATCAAACCATCATTCATATTAATGCCGCGTTCACAAAGAATTATTTTAGGGATTCTTCCTTTCCGATCATATTCTACAGCCAGATATTCAGCGGCGCAGAGAACTTCTTTAAGCTTAGGCAAAGGCCCGGTTTTTAGGAGAACTGCTTTACCATGCTGAGCGGCATATTCTCCTACTTGAACCAAGAGAGCGAAATTTTGCATGTTTCGCGCACCAATCTGCATAACATCAGCATAATCTCCTACCTCATCTACTTTACCTTGATCTGTCACTTCGGTAACAATTGGAAGACCGGTAATTTCGCATGCTTCAGCAAGGATTTCCAAAGCTTCAATTCCAAGGCCTTGGAAAGAATAAGGTGATGTTCTTGGTTTGTAAGCGCCGCCACGCAACATCTCTGCGCCTGCTTCTTTGACGCTCTTGGCAATCTCTAGAGTCTGTTCTCTGGAATGGACCGCACACGGTCCAGCAATGATAAAAGGCTTTTCTGCACCTACTTCGATCCCTCGAATAGTAAAAGTGATAGTGCTAAGATTTCCGTAAAATTCTTCTTGGTTGTCTCTTGCAACTAATCTGTATTCATCCCATTCAGAGCGAGGTGATGGCGGTTCTAAATCTTTAACCCGACTGCGGCTTCCATTTTCTTCTAACATAGGTCATGCCTCCGTTATGGCATTATCTCTACATCTTTTATGGATCCGCTGAAGAAAAACTTAGCGAATCCTTTTACCAGCTAAAGTAAAATGTAGAGAAAAAGCTAGCCTTGATCTCGATGATATTGCTAGCGTATGCCATAGAATCTCTGAAAAACAAAAAGAATATTTAAAGTTTGCTCTTTTTATCTAATTAGGGAGCTTCGCACCATAATTTTTTTCAAATTCTTTAGCCTCTTCAGAAGTAATACCACGACCAAAGTTTTGTTCGATCTGCAGATCTTCTTTTTGTTTATTGGTAAAAAAATAAGGTTCACGAACCGTAAAAAATAAAGGAGTAATTTTAAATGCAAGATTAAGTTGTAGGATACTCGTCTCCTGCGTTTTCCTAAATTTATGAACCTCTCCAATCAAGTCCTCAATAGAAGGGAGCGGTCCGCGATGGTATAACTGTTTATCAGTTAAGGTGAAACCTGCGTCAAAACGATATTCTTTTTCAACTACATACATCCTGAAGAGGGTGGTGAGTGTTTCTCCTCTACCAAGATTAGAGAATATTAAGCGTTTCTCCTTAGCATTTAATTCCAAGCTTTTATTTTCCTGGCGAAGTCTTGCAAATTCTGGAGTTTTTTCATATACGCGCACTCTGGCTTCTATCTGCTGATCAATTCCAGCCAGGAGATCTGAATTTCTGAAGAAATACCGTTGTAATCCATTCTCCGCTTCTTTTTCTGTATTAAAAATAAGCACCTTAACCAATAAGTACGCTAAAATGAAGCTCAATTTATAATAATTGTCGTAGAGAAAAAATATCGTTACTCTGCTTTAGCTGAGAAAATTTATAAATGAAGGGCTTGTTTGTATGAAGTATCCACTATCCAGAGAACACCTGCGTGGTCAAGCTGCTTTTGCCGGGGTAGCAAAGCTTGGCCAAATGCGCAGGACTTAAGTTGCAAAACATAAGTTATCCTGTTCCTTAGTGGATTCGGGGGTTCAAATGCCTGCTACAATTGTAGTGGTTTGAAAGTCCCTTCCCCGGCACCATTGCCCTCGTGGCCTAGCGGTATGGCGTTACCTTGGTAAGGTAAAGGTCGCGGGTTCAATTCTCGCTTGTACCATATGATGAATTTATTGCTGATTTATGGCGCCAGGAGTTTATTTTTATCGGTGAAGAAGATCATTTCAGCCAAAAACATGTAAGGAATGAAGGCATCATACTTGCCGATCTGGCAAGGGCTGGCTCCCTGCGCATAGCAACCGAGGATATTTCAGATCCAGCGTATCGTTTGAAAAGAAGAATGCTGCAAAGATTCAATTCTTCCCATTTATCTTACCTCCCTTCCGATAATAGGCAGATGGCTGAGCAATTAACACAGATGAACGGCAAAGAAAGAAACATTGCAATTGTAGGTTCCTTACATCTGGCTGGCCCATTTTCTGTTGATGCTCTAGTAAGGAGAATGTGTCCTCATCGACGCAGCATGGCCGTGTTTCTAGAAGATCAAATTACGCCAAATGGAGTTTATAGAAAACAGACACCTGGAGCAAAAGAATATGTGGTAGCAGGAAACCTTTAATTCTATCTTTAATTCAGTGAGGCTATCTTTTGGTTCTTGCCGGTCAGCTTTTTCAATCCCTGCGCAAAGAGAAGCTGGTATTGCCGTAATTGTCTCAATTCTTCAGGATCGATAGGCCACTTCTGATCCTCATCGTTGGCTACAGATTGATTAATTTCGTACAACGCAACCCGTAATTCATTTTCTAAGAGTACGGCCACCGCAGGATCTTTTTGTTTTAATTTACCGATGGTAGTAATATTGGTAATTTTATTTATCTTGGCAAGTAAATTCCTGCTCCTCTCCAGGGCAGCGGTAACGAAGGTTTTGACCATAGTGAAGAAAATGATAATAATCTATATAAAGATTTTGATTCGATTAAGACCATGCTTCAAGAAATACTGCGAGAACTGCATACTATCATAAATCGGTTTCCACAAAAAGATGAACTTTTTTTAAATAAGAAAAAGATAGTATTAGATTCTAAAAATTTTGAAAATATTTCTGCTCTTTCTGAAAAAAAAAAGATTGCTTTCGTCGATGGTGGGCAGGCAGAGATCTTATCTTCTGGAAATTTTTGTCTGAGTTTTATCAGAGTCGGAGTTTTAATTTATTCAAATAACAAGAAGATCTCAGAGTACAAACATGAATTTTATCTTTTAACTACCGCAAAATATAAAGATGACGAGATGGTTTTTGAATCAATAATATTTCCTTTAAATGGAGAAAAATTAATTGATGAGCAGGCTTTGTACCTTTCAGCTGATGCAACTATTAAAAAAAGTACAGACAGAATACCGATAGCAGAAATTGCTAACATCGCTCGGCGGTTTGCAGAACTTGCTCTGGCAGCAAAAACAGCTGCATCTGCAGAGATTATAATTATGGATGGAACGCTGGATTGTTCTTATCCGAACGAAGAAAAATATCTCTCTAAACTCCCGGCAAATGCCTGTGCTTTGGCAAAATCGTCTTCTTTGTTTACTGTTTCTGGGAATTCTCCAATGATACTGTTACAAAAGTTAGGACCGATCAACTGTTGGAGTTATGGGCTTGATGAGCAAAATTACTTTGTCAAACTACATCAAAAAGCAAAGCACGTGTTTAGATTTACAGGCAATAAAGATTTTTTACCGGCTCTGGTTGAGAATAGCAAGGATGCTATTTTTTTGGGTTATCCTTACGGGTTGATTGCAGCAGATAAATTTGCCAGGGTAAGCAATGAAGAAAAAAAATCATTAAGGATGAACCTCTTGTTGAGAGCGGAAAGCGCAAAGATTGTGGAATATCTTTCTACAACCAATGCACATGATATCCTGGATAATTTAGGTTAAGGGCTGATTTTCTTTCTTGAACTGGAGATAAGAATTCCGGTCTTGAGGTGCTTTTTTGGGGTAGCGTCAATTTCGCGCCAGCGCTGTTCCTGTTCTCGATAAGAAACATAAGTATTTAAAACCGAAGAGAAATCTTTTTTCGGCGCTGAAACGATGATCCCGGTTTGAAGATACTTTTTTGCTTTGTCAATATCGTGCCAGCGTTCTTCTAATTCTTGGTAAGAGATATACAAACGAAGAATAGAAGAAGGGTCTTCAAAGTAAATCCTTTCTTTATCATATCCTATAGCGACTACATAATGGCCGTCCTTCCAGTCGTATTTCAGATTTTTTCCACCGCCCCAGGCTTGAAGTAAAAGTATGACCGGCACTTCTTTTTGGATGTATTTCTTGAGCTTATCGATGGATAGTTTCTCAATTCTCGCTTTCAATTTGAAATGTTGGGCGACTCTGATCATGCCGTGTACTGGAGTGCCTCTTTTTGGAGTAGTTTTGGCAAGCTGTAAGATCTTATTTTCATTGGTATCAATACCATAATATGTAAGAACCGCATGCATGGCCTTGGCGCCGCAATCATAATTATACGTTTGTCGAGCGGTAGGGAATTCTAGTATCTTCATAGAGAGAAGGATAATTTAAACTTTAATAAAGATTTCTAATTGTTAAAGAAAATCCTGACGGATTTTCTAAAACAAGAAAATAAACAGCGATTTATTTTCTGTTCAGAAATGAAGTAGTTTCTTCATTTCTTGAATGAAAAGTAGCGAAATCTATCGCAATATTCATCCCGCGCAAGAAAATTGAAAACTATCAATTTTCTGCGCAGAAATGAGGTAGTTTTCCGCATTTCTTGCGCTATGAATAGCGGGGATTTCTGCTCTTTTCATTTAATCCTGCCCTTCCAGATAAACTTTTTCAAATTCATCTACAAATCGCTGAGCAATTTGTCCATCTTCAATGATAATTATGTTCTCATCATTGCGTTGATCACCATTGGCGGAAGGATTAAAAGAACCAGTGATGACCGTCTTTTGGTCAATAATGAAGACCTTATGATGAAGATTGTTTTTATTACCATCTCTGCGAACATCTATACCATTTTGCTGTAGGCGGGAAAATTGAGAATGTTCAGAGATCTGTCTCACTTCCATCACTCCTTTGACTTCAATTCCATCAAGATTCTTGAGCAATAAGATATTAGCGATACTCTCATGCGTAAAAGAGAAGGTCATGAAATGAATTGATTTTTCTGCTTTCCGTAATTCTTCCTTAACCTGTTCTGAACAAGAATCTTCCGGGCAGAAGTATGATTCAACTCTTTTAGTTTCTGTTTCTTTATCTTGCAGCAGGATCGATGGATTTTTCACTTTATCCCCTTTTTTAAAATTGCCATTCCATAGCTCTTGAAATTCATCTTCATAATTCTGCGCTATCACTCTAGACTCAATCAGCAGCAGATTGTTATTGTTTTTATGGGCATCATTTTCGGTTGGATTCATCGAACCAGTAGAGATTTTTTTGCCGTCAATTATGCAAAACTTGTTGTGCATCAGACTGTAGGAATCAGCTTTGACAAAAGGGTGATCAAATTTTTTCAGATAATCGTCATCAGTTACGACCTGTACTTCCAGCTCTTTTTCTTTTTGCAGCAAGGTTTGCTGGACCGACGGCAAGCCGATATCAAATAAGGCGCAATGGATGGATTTTTCGGCAGAATCAAGAAAGGAGATAAAATTCTCTTCACATTCTTCTTGCGGACAGAAATATAATTCTATTGTTCCTTGATCCTGAACTACTGTATTGGTAGGAAATTCTCTGGCTGAACAGCCGCTAAGCAGTAGGATTGAAAGCATAATTATAGTTATTGGCTTCACAAGTCCGGCAACCAGGATTACTTTAAAAAATTAGCTGATAATACTGTATTCGATCTCTCTCTTTCCGCCGGCATAGGCCTGGAACAAAATAGACTCAATTTGGAGAGTGATGCCAATATTTCCGTAGGTAAAATTCCCGCCTTCAGGAATCTGGTCGCTCTTGATATCATTTACTTCTACTATTACGTATTCAGGTTCAAGGTTATAAATACTAATGTTATGTTTTGTTCCCGAACCTTCAATCTCCCCCTGTTCTCCCCACTTTAGAATATAAGTTATTTTATCTTCTTTAACTTCTCCATCTTCTGAGTTTTCTGCAGCATAAGAATTTTTTGGGACTTGAGGAGCTGAAGCTGCACTTTGATTAGTAGCATTGGCTGGTTTTGGATTGCATTTTCCATTCAGACAGCCCCACTCGCAAGTTTCTTTGTTGATAAATGAGCAATCTTCTTTCTGATATCCTTTTCTATCTTGATCAATGCATTTAAAGCCGGTACTACAGCTTTCCGCACCCTTACAGGTTCCATTTATGCAGCCAAGATCGCATTTGCTAACCTCGGTGCGCGTACAGTTTTCTAGAAGATAGGATTTATAATTTTCATCTAGACATTCCCAGTGGGCAGCACAGGCAGTGGCGGCGATTTCTTCAGGTATTTCTTTAGGGGCATCAGCATTTTTTTCTGCTACTTCTAAAGATTCTTCGCAAGAATTAAGAAAGATTAAAAGAAAAAGGCTAAGGAAAAAAATAATAATTTTTCTCACGCTCTCACCTTAGCTTTGACTTGTTCTACTAAAGCAGGTTCAATGTAATGATTTAAGGTAACGGTGTAATTATCCTTCCAGGCTTTCTCTTTTTTTACGAAACGTTTATGGCCTAGGTCTGAAGCCACGGAAAGGAACAAGGATTTCATCTCTTCTTTTGATATATTTCTCTTGCCTTTCAAAAATTCTTTTACCCGCCGGGTAGCATGATGCGATCGAATGATGTGGGGGTAAAATTCTTTTCCGCAGTAGCGCTTAAAGGCTTTTTTGAACTGCTCATCTCTGAGAGGACGGCCATTTTTAGAAGCAAAGACAAAATCGTTAGCTTTCAGGCCTTGCAATTGCTTACGCAAGCGA
>JACPIL010000052.1:34612-42014 GCA_016188105.1 Candidatus Woesearchaeota archaeon
CAAGCGATTGACATAAGGGGCAGGGAAATGCTGCTCTATCTGGCAGGGAACGCCGTCTTTCCCTAGATATTCAAAAAGAACTCGTTTACCAGAGATAGTAAGATCTTTTTTCTTTAAGGTAGTCAGGCCTTTATGGCCATTAGCTTTAAAGTAGATCTCATTGCCAATCCTCATGTGTGTTTTTAACAAGGTATACATCGGCAAGGCTAAATTATCGGTGTTATCTTTCAATGCAAAAGATACTGCTCTTGACAATTTACGATAGACTTTCTCAAATTCCCAGACTTTTTGGTATTTTAAGTCACGGTTTTTTTCTCTCTTTTCTAAAGTATACCCATAGGCATAGGTGCCGCCTTTATTCTTGAATAAAACATCCCAGTGATCGTCAGAATCTTGATCGTGAATGGTCAATTCTTTGGCAAATAAGGAGAAGGGCTTGTCGATAAGCTTGCCGTTAGGTAATTGAGTGATTCTGCCTCCCTGCACCTCTCCCTTGGATGAGAGCTGACCTTTCAAGAATTCTGGCGACTTGCTATCGATAAGAACTTTGAAATTTTTATGCGCTTTGAAGAGGGTAATTACTTGCTGCGCTTCCAGAAATTGCTTTTTCGATCTTTTCCAAGAAGCAGAAGTTTTTACATAGGCTTGTAAATCCTTTACTTTAATGCGGATAGTACCTACAGCGACCTCTTTTTTCATACTTTGAGGAAGGAAACAATGAAGGTTTATAAAATTAATTTTTTTGTGACCAAAGGCCAAGACGACTTTGGATCATTCAAACAGATATTGGTTGAGGAAAGAATATTCTAATATTTCGTCATCATCAATAATGGTAAACAGCATAATCCCGTCTTCAACAAAAGTCGTTTCAACCCTCAATTCCTGTTCTATTAACAAGTTCACCAAACAGCTTACACAATAAGACCCGCTATTTTTTTCCTGCAGCTGCATGAATTCTGTAACTACATCGTGGATTGTGCCAATTCTTGAATCTATTGAACCAGAAAAATGCATGAGGGTTTTTGCCAGAGCGTCCTGCTCTACCGTTATGGGAAAGGTTACATCAAAAAAAACACGGTTAGAATTAAGTGTGGCAGTTGTAACGATTTCTCCTTGCTCTATTTTCAGACCTGTCTTTTGGAACGGAGCAAAATTACTAAAACAGAAAAATAGTTCATTATCTAGATAGAGTGATAGCTGCTTTTCCAATTCTCTCCGGCTAATTACATAACTTTGATTTTGGTAAAGATAATAAGGCAGGGCAAGGTTTTGGTGAGATATTTCTGGAAGTAAATAATAGCCACCATGCGCTGATACAAATTGTATGGCTTCCTTTCCTTTTTCTTGGATACATGATTCAACGTAGCTTTGTAGGGAACCGCTTAATAGCGGAGCCACTTCAGTTTTTTCTATCTCTTCGGTGATTAATTCTGAACGAAAGCCGAAAAAGATAGCTATGGCTGCAAGAGCAAGTATTCCTATAATAATAAAAATAGTTACCTGACCTTTATTTTCCATTTACCTTTTCCTCCAGTGTAATAAAACAAGGATAATGAAGATGAAAAGAAGAAGCAAACCAAGACTTAAGGCAATATTTGCAAAGGTTATTGATTTTGGAGCTGTTTTTACTTCTGTTTTAATCTCCTTTCGAACTGGTTTGGCTTCAGTAAGGGTTGATTCTTGGGCATAGGAACCTACATCAATATGCAATCGTTCAATCAAATCTTGGTCATAGATGTTTATTTCTTTGGCATTAGAGTAGTAAGGAACATATAATGTTAGTGCTGCCTGTTCCAGAGCGGCACTGCCGCCAGTTAATTCTCCAGTTTCATCAACTTCTTCATAAAAGTAAAAGAGCGGGACGTCAAAAAAAGTAAAGTTTAAGATTTGGTTGTTAAAGGAGACAACTTCAGCGACGTATCTTCCTTCAACCATTTGCACTGGGGCAATAGTTGGCTCAACAGTAAGGGAATTATACGATACATTTCCTTGATTGTATAAAAGATCTATTTTGTAATAGTGGTTGACTTCAGCAAGCGTAGTATAAGAGAATAGTACCATTAGAATGATTAGTGTTAAGATTTTCATGAACCAGCCTCTTTTATTTCTAAATTTTTAACGATACGGTTGTATTCTTCGTCATTAATATCGCCGAATTCATGAGACAAATCTAACTTTTGTCGGTAGCGGGGATCGTATTTCTCTGGATCGTGCTTAGGATGTCCTGGCGGCGCAATATATGGGGTAAAAAATTCCGGTTCATCCCTAACTGTTACCCAAACTCCTACGGTTTGCGCATACACTGCTCGATCTTCATCATAATCAAAACAACCATAGGCGCTGAGGCAGCCATTGACAGGACCGACTGTTTTTGTTCCTTCCTTACTCGGCTGATATTTAGCTTCCTTTCCTTCTTTAACATAGGCATCGCCAGCTGCTTCCACCCAGCGCGCTTTTCTTGACCCAGGTAGGCTCCTTAAAAGATCGTGGTGTTCTTTCAGGATTTTTACCTCGGCTTGTACATCGGTAAGTTCTTCCTCGGAGACGCCTATTTTTAATGGATCTTCAAGATCGAAATAATCCTTCCCATATTTTCGCCTATTCTCGAGATCTTTTTTTGCCCAGAGTTTAAATGATTCTAAATCGCTCTCTTCAGTTCGTATTTTAGCGTGAGTTGCTTCATGCAGTAAAATCCCATAAGGAGTAAAGGACGGATCTTTTGAAACTCCTATCTGCTGTTCCTCAGCGAGAGAACCTAAATGGAATTTTCCTTGACTTAAGGTCCTAAATATAATCCTTTTCTGGATCGGATCAGTAGCAGCGATTCCGCCTACGCCAAGCGCAGCATCAGCGCTTTCTAAGTCCAGAATTTCGATTCCACGAATGCTTTCCACTGTTTCCGGCGGCATTTTTTCTAAGGAATCTAAAATAAAATTCAAGTTTTCTTCACCTTCGATTTTAATTTTGTTGTTGGTCAGTTTCTGGATTTGTCCTTTTATATTATTATGAACCGCCCGCGGATCCCGAGGATTAAATTTTCCCGCTTTGATTGCACTTTCTGGAACTACTGCAAAATTTTGGTTTTCGTCAAAAAAGACTCGCTGCGGTTCTTCCGATGTGCCAAGGTTATTTATTCCATCTTTTCCTTCAATGACCAGCTCGAAAGGAATGCTCGATGGAGGATTACTGATCTTTTTTAATGATTCTTGATCAAATTCAGTAACACCTAATTTTTGTAATTCAGTTTTTGCTCTCTGTACATATTCTTCATCTGAGTCTGGAGATATTGCTCTTCGAGCCCACCGGCTTTTTTCTAGGGATTGATCATCAAATCCAGTAAATTCGAAAAATCCTCTTTCCAGAAATTCTCCTGTATCCGCGTCTAAGACTTTCCGATTGGAGATTTCAAACTGTTGGTAGCCATTCTGAAGAGTTGCCCCGGGTTGAATGTCCACATCACTATTAGGTTTAACTATAACTGCCGGAGGCAATCCTTTTCTAGGCTCTATTCGGACAGTGGTAAAAGCCTGTATATCTGTAACACGGAACTGCCCATCATCACCAACATTGAGGAAGGGATTGCCTGGATTAAATTCCAAATTATATGTTCCGGTTTCTCTATACTCACCGCTTCCAAATTCTAGCGTTCCCTCCTCCGCATCCATGAGCATATATTCATCTCCTTCTTCATGTCGAGAATCTAACTCTCCTTCATCAAAATAGACGTTAATGATGTCAGCAATAAAATTGGGTTCAACGCTTACTCCATTAATAGTTGCCTGCTCGTCCCATACTGACAACTGCCCTTCCAGAAAGTTTAATCTGCCTTGGACGGAATTTCCTTGGTACTCTAACTCCTGCTCTCCGGTTTTTACAGTGATAATATCTGTTTCCGGAATGTCTATGGTTTTCGCTTCTGCGTTAGGTTCGTAGAGAATGCTTCCCGATTCAGCGATAGTAACTTTTCCTTGCTGGTAGTGATCTCCATCAACAGTAATTTTCGCTTCATTTGATGGATTCCAAATCGATTCAGTAGTTGCTCCAAAAGGGCCACCAATTTTAGTGGTAATCTGTTTTCCATCATACGATTTTATTTCTACATGATTACTCTGCATCTTGATATTATGCTTTTTATCCAGCCATGATTCTTTGGCATTGGGATTTTTGTTTACTAAATGGACGCCAGTATGGGCAACTTCATCGTCAAAAAAATCAGCATTATCTGGATTATCCAATGCCTGAGTTCTTTTATCTATTAAGGCAGCAGTTCTTTCAGGATATACTGCAAGAGCATCGATCATCACAGCTGGATCTTCTAGAAGATAAGGATTATTTTGCAGAGTCTGCCAGGCAAGTTCAGGATTGGCGTCAAACGCTGCTCCGGAGGTGGCAGCAAATAAAGCAGGGTCAGAAATCCAAGCATTAGGATCTTCTTCTTGGGCAACTGTGCTAAGTATAAGGAATAAAGCTAGAACTAACGCTATTGATGCTCCTCTTTTTTGCATTGAACTGAAGAGTATTTAGAACTATTTAAAGATTGCTTTATGTGCAAAAGTTCTCTAAAGTTTTTTTCATTTCCCTAATCAGGTGAACTTCTCCTTTCCTCTAATTTCTGCTTGATTTCTTTCTTCAATAGATCAGTATATAACTGAAACTGCACGGCCGCTTCTTTCCAATCCTTATCATTGACAGGAGTCCCATAATAGGTTATTCCGTTGCGTTTGGTTCTTATTTTCTCAAAGAAATTCCAGTCCAATTCTAAAGAAGGATATTTCTCACAAAGATAGGCAAAGAGACATAGATGATTCCTTGATTTGATCTTATCCAACAACAGGAATGCTTCTGCTAATGAATGCAGAGTATCGTAATACAACTTATATGTTGAGTTCCATAATTTTTCACCAGATAAACTTTTTGCAGCCTTCAATTGTTCTTCAGCAATTTCAACCATGGAAGCGACCCGGCCAGCATCTGATTCAAGGAGAAAAATGAAACTACCCTCGGCGGTGCATTTATCATAAGCTTCACTCTGGGTTATTTCTTTAGGCAATGGCTTTCACCTCTACCGGAATACTGCCTTTAACCGTATATCCATTAAGGATATTCCGTAATAAAGCCGGGCTGTATTTTTTAAGTTCTTCCTTATTTTTACAGCCGAAGAATTGTATTTCTCTACCTAACTTCAGCCAATATTTTCCCAATTCTATTTCATCAGCATCGCCATACACAAAAAGATCAATATCGCTCTCCTTATACCAATCTCCCCTTACCATGCTTCCAAAAAGAACGACTGCTTTAGCGGATTTCAAGGAAGAAAGATGCCCTAAAAAACCGCTAGCATGAAATTTCTCCAGCGCAAATAATTTTTTAGCATTGATATACTCCTGAGCATCATATCTAGCAAGGTAATATGGCATCCTTCCTCTCGGCTTGACACGCTTGATCAAAACCTCTTTCATCAATTTTTTCAGCCGCGCATTGGTCTGCGCCCTGCTTAATCCTACTTCCTTTAATAGCTGCTCAAAGTGCCACTGTTTGGTAGGATAGTCAAAAAACAGCTCCTTGAGATTTTTGGTTGTTTTCATTTTTAGTATGGTTAAACCATACTATTTTATAAAGATTGCGGAGGCTTCTTGATCATGGAAAAAAGGCAAGAGCAAGATTGCTAAGTAAGAGAAATAAAGTCAGATTGCTTTAGGAAGCTATGAAGCTGCTTCTGCTCGATTCAATACTTCAATAAGGATTGGATCGACAACAACTTCCTCCTCTTCCCAGAATTTCCACCATTTCGGTTGTTGTTTCCAGCTTGTTCCATCTGCTGTTCGAGAATATTTTTTTTCACCAACTCCTAAGACGCCTTCCCCTAGAGGAATTGCGGGAGGAGGAAATTCTGTTCCTAAAGGCAGGGTTCTTCCATCAGATAAAGATCCCAGGAAATTTTCTCCACTTCTTGGATTAACTTTAACACCAGTTCGATACGGTTTTGGCCGATCTCCACTGACGCCTAACTCAACTAAATCTTGGACACTTCGCGGTCGTTTTCCTGTTTCTTTGGATATTAGTGGGCGATAGATTTCGTCGGCCTCTGCTTTGGTTGCCACCAATTGTCTTTTTGTGAGCTGACGATTATTCAAATCAATGGTATTCAGGAACTTTTTATCTCCCTCGATAGAAAGATAATAATATTGGCTGTCAATATTTATCACTTCTCCATCTTCAAGAGTATCAAAAATGTTAGTTGAACTCCTTTCTAAACCAATTTTCCGGTCAAAATAACTAAAGAAGTCTGCTTTCTGAGGGGAATTAATTTCTAAGCCGGTTTCAAACAAGACATTAGCGCGATCAGGGCTGTTTATCCTGGCATCAGTAATAAGTGTTCGTTCTTTTTTTGCTTCGCTGGCGGGAATAACTTTAATATTTAGATTCCTCTGTTCGAGAATCTGGCGGGCTTCTTCTACTCGCGAATCCTCAGCTATAATATAAGCAATATTATTTTCACTGACGGGAATATCGTCTTGAAAACTCACCCAAGCATGTCCATCGCCTTGCGGGTTTAAAACATGGGGCAAGCGCTCCGTATCAGATCCTAGAGCTATGGAGAAATCACCAAAGTTGCTGGTTCCTTCTCCAATTTCTGGTCTAGTAGAAGTAAAGGCGCCAGGATACACTTGCTCAAATCTTGCTTCAATTTTGCCGCCATCTAAAATCCCTTCTAACCCTTCTTTTGATGTTCCATGATAGTGTTTAGGGATTACAACTTTTTCTCCCTGTTCTGCTTCTTGCAGTAAATCTTTGTAACGTGAAGCAATGACATTTTGGCCTTGTTGTTCAGCCTCTTCAATGACATTTCGTATTACTTGCTGCTGCACGGATGGAATTTCCAGCGCTTGCGTTTGAAGACCTAAAGAAGGCGTAGCTTTCGAGAGATCTTGGACATTGACTGTCGCTATAGTTTCCTCAGTTTGAGGAAGCGGAGTTCTTTGGATGGGGATTTTGTTTTTTATTCCTAATCCTTTGTTATTTAATATTCTAGCCACTTCATTTGGATCGATATCCGCTCTCAAAAGGCTTCCCACTACATCGCTGGTGTCGATAGGCAATTCTCGTACAGAGATTCCTAATGAACTTATTGCCCCATAAACGTCTTCAACCTTAGCTTGCTGTATTGTTTGCGCTACTTGCGAAGAGTAAGGATATTTTATTTTTGCTTGTCTTAAATTCTCAGCCCGCTGCCTTGCTTGTTGTAAGGGAATTCCTACAGACTGCTCAAAAGCAAACCTACTATCTTGTTGAGTGTCGTAACTAACCTTTCCCCAGCTTTCTACATCAACAATGACGATATCCCTTTGTTTATAGGCAACCCCTCCCAAGGATTGATCTTTAGTCAGAACCATGAATTGAA
>JACPIL010000059.1 GCA_016188105.1 Candidatus Woesearchaeota archaeon
GGAACTTCAGAGTGGGTTTTCTGTAATACTACTATGCTTTTTCCTTTCAGTAAGGCCAGAGTAGCGTCTCGCCTATCAAGGACGACTAATCCATATACATTATGATCAACCATGATATCTTCCAGAATATCGGTAACGAAGTTTTTGTCACAGCGGTAGATGCGTACATTTAATGGCACTGGAGGTTCAACGCTCCAGACTCTGAAATCTTGCTTGCCCTCTCCAGCAGCGATATTCCCAGAGAAGACAGCTAACCCATTAATAGGTGTTTTAGGAAACCCTCTAAGGTGCTGGATCATTTTTTCCAAAGCGCCTTGCACGTTTTTTCTGGTAGAAGCAGACTTGATGTTAGAGGCAGTTCCCTGCTCTTCGGCCAAGTGCTGGATGATTTTGAATATTTCATATCCCTGCGGAATGTAGACAGTAACAAACTCAGTATGGGGAGCCTTATGGCTCTTTAATTCATTGATAGTTTTTCTTAAGTGCAGTCTTTCAGTTGCAGTTAAAGTCATAGCAGAGAAATATAATGTGTATTTTATAAACGTTTGTTTAGTTCTTTTAGTATCTTCTTCTCGTCCATTCCTTTCGCAGTATCGAAGATTAGAATTTTATGTTTTCCTTCTTTTGCTTCTATCAGACAGACTTGAAAAATTTCTGCATCCAGATTCTCGCGGATTTTCTTCTGGGGGTATTTTCTTCTCTTTAACCGCGCTTCTAGTTTTTTGAGGTCAGAACAAGTTAGGACAATGCATACATTTACTAATTTCTTCGGCAATAAGTGGCTGATATGAGAATCGATAATCAATCCTTTTTTTGATTGGTCTAGTTTTTCTTTTACCAGTCTTTCGAATTTGCTGTAATTAATATCATAGCTCTGTTTAGAACGATTATAGCCAGTAGAAATTTTTTTGTAGTAATGGTGGAGGTCTAGACGGTCTAGATGTAGTTTTTTTGCAAGAGATTTTGCCAGCGTTGATTTTCCTACGCCGGGAGAGCCGGAGATGGATATTACTACTTTAGACATTATTCTTATCCCGCTTTTCCTGCTGCCTATGCTTCAGATGACGGTGTTTCATAAAACCAGAGATGAAATGCTTATGCACTAAGTATTCTACCACCAAAATAATCGCAAACAATCCAACCGCATAGCCAATCAGAGAAGCAACTTCTACCCACACTGCGCTAATATCGGCATTGAACAAGAACACTTCCCGTATAATACTTTCAGAAATAACAAAAGGATTAAGAGCAGTTATTTTACGGACAAGGGGGGAAATGCTTTCAATAGGCAGAACTACTCCCGATACGAACAAGAGTAAGCTTCCGGTAGAAATAGAGGCTAAGGTGCCAGTTTCTTCTGACTTAAAGGCATAACCGATTCCCATCCCCATGAAGGAAAAGACTGATGAAGATAATAGTAATACTCCGGCTACGGGCAGCATATAAAAGATGCTTTCTTTCAAGAAGACCATGGAAACGCCCAAGATGATCACTACTTGAACCAGGGTGATCAGCAGTGTAGTAAAGAACGTTGAAATAACAAAAGTGCCTTTTCGCAGCGGCAGAAAGTAATTCCGAAAGAAAGCTGGGCTATTTTTTTCCATCATCACCAAGGTTGTTCCTAAGAGTAAAGAGGAAAACATCACCACTAACACTAACAGTGCGGGAAATAAGTAATTAAGATAAGTGCTCTCAGGCGCAACAGGTTCGATTCTGGTTATGAGCGGAGAAGAAATAACATTAGCGTCAGTTACTTTTTGTGATTCTAATGTTGTTTTAATCTGGCCTAAGCCTTGCTGTACATTATCCAAAGCACCGACACTTTCTTGCATGGCCTGGCTAGCAGAACTTAAACTAGAACTGGAAGAAATAACTGCTTGAGAAGCGGCGGTTAATTTATTTTGGGTTGCTGTCAAGTCTTGTTCTAATAAAGTTAAAATGGAAGATAAACTTTCAGAAGCGGTGGAATTGCTGCTGGTATTAGTGCTGTTAGTGGCGCTAACAACAGCGCCGCTGAGGAGCGCATCTACTTTTTCTAATTTAGTTTCAATATCATTGAGGCTGTTTAATATCTGGGCGTCGTTTGTGATATTTGCTGCCTCTACTGCTTCTCGAGCATCATCAACTTCTACTAAACTATTTTCTACCTCTAAGGAGAGCGAACTTTTGATAGTGGTCAAGGCTTGGGGATTATAAGTGCTTGCAGGCAGATTCAAGTCTAAAGCACCAAGCTGTTGACTAACTGACAGTGCTGAGGCAGAGGCAGCGGAACTTTTTTCCTTGACGCCGTTTAGTTCAGTGCTTTCTTCACTAAGTTGAGTTTTTGCATCAGCAACGGAAGTAAGGATGCCGCTGGTCAATCCCTGGCTAATCTCTTGTGATTTTAGATTAAATTTACTTCCTAAGTTTTCCTGGATCATCCAGACTAAATTTATCTTACTTGGATCGACATAAAAGGTTACTTCTTTCTGTTGATTATCTTCTACTTGCAAACTTTCAGGTATGGAGAGACAAGTATGGACGTATCCGGCCTTAATATCTTCCACACAATCATCGACAGTTGTTTCATATTTAATGATTTTAAATTCCTGTTCTTGCAAAGAAGTGATTAAAGATTCCACATCTTCGCTGAAGGCAGGAGCATAAACCCCGATATTTAATCCGTAGCTAGAAGAGGTGTCGTATGATAATCCTAAGAGGAGCATAATCAACAAAGGAGCGAAAAAGATGACTAATGCGGAGGTCTTTGAACGCACCAGCAACCTAAGGTTCTTTTTAATTAACAGCCAGATCGATTTCATGTGTTTATTTTTCGCGGGAGGTTATAATCTCAAATATCTCGTCTAGGGATGGATGTCTGATGTCTAGGTCATGAAGATACAGGTTCTCTTCTTGGATGGCAGTTAAAAGTCCAGTGACAGTTTTAGTAATATTTTTTGGGTGAACAACCAAGAGGTGGTCTTTATCAATGATTCTATCTATGGGCAATGTTTTTAGGATGGAAATAAGCCGTTCCTTATTGTCGCCAGGACTGAGGGAAAGGGTAAAGTTATCTTTGGAATATGATTTTCTGATTTCATCGATATGACCTTGACTGTGCACTCTTCCAGTATGTACAATAGCAATCTTGTTACAAGCTCTTTCCAGCAAAGCCAGATGGTGGGAGGCGATGACTAAGGTAACCCCTTGCTTATTTACTTGCATCAAAAAATTCATGATCTCTTTCTGCAGCATTGGATCAAGGTCGGCAGTGGGTTCGTCCAAAACTAGGATTTTTGGTTTATGGACTAAACTACAGGCGATATCTAATCTTTTTTGCATTCCGCCAGAAAGATGTTCAGCCAGTTTGTTTTGATGCGATAATAGATCAGTAGCTTCAAGCAAGCCTTTAATGTTGTTTAGGATAGTTTCCTTTGGTAATTTGTACAACTGTCCAAAATGCAGCAAATTTTCGAGCACAGTTAATTTTGGATAAAACGAGTTGTGTTGAGGAGCATAACCAATAAGATCTTTTATTCTGTGCAGATTTTGGTGCAAACTTTCTGGACCATGGGCAGCTTTGAAATGATGTAATACTTCGCCTTCGCTAGGCTCAAGAAAACCAGCAACAAGGTTCAACAAGGTAGTTTTGCCGCTGCCAGAACGGCCAATGATGCCGAGAATATCTCCCTCTTCAATGGTTAAATTTACGTCTCCGAGAATAGAATTATTCCCAAAGCTCTTGCTAACCTCTTTTAACTCAATGAGTTTCAAACCATTCACCTTTTTGAGATAGATTATAGCCGGATAATATATAAATGTTATGTGGAAGGAGAAGTGTTGGTACTCTAGCACAATCTTTATATATCTGCCTTGAAGGAAAAGGACATGTTTCAGAAAATCAAGCACATTTATGAGACCAAGTATAAGCTGTTGATGATCATTCCTCTTCTGCTTTTAGTTCTAGCTTTAATGCAGATTGGCTTTCAATATGCAACTACTGGAGATTTTGTCAATAAAGGAGTTTCTCTTAAAGGTGGCTCAACAATTACGGTTACGAAAGAACTTTCAATTTCTTCTTCTGATTTAGAAAAATCTTTGCAGCAGCAGTTTCCCAATGTTGGAATGACTGTGCGCACCTTAAGCGCTGCAGGACAAACTACTGGCATTGCGGTTGATTCAGCTTTACAGGATTCTACGGAGATAGATGCGTTGGTAGACACTCTTGCCGACCGCTTTGAGTTGAAAAAAGCAGATTACAGTGTGGAAGTAGTAGGATCATCCTTAGGAGAAAATTTTTTCAGGCAGATGCTAATTGCTTTAGTGTTTTCTTTTTTATTGATGGGGGTGATGGTCATTTTGTATTTTCGGGTTTTTATTACCAGTTTAATGGTTATTTTGGCTGCATTTTGTGATATCGTTATAACGCTAGCTATTTTCAATCTTACTGGCATGCAGCTGCATCCGGCAGGTATAGCTGCTTTTTTAATGCTGATTGGTTACTCTGTTGATGGGGAAGTGGTCATCTCTTCACGGCTGATCAAGCGTCGTGATGGAACGGAATTACAACGCATTTACGGCGCTCTGAAAACAGGATGGACCATGACTCAGACTACTTTGGTAGCAGTAATAGTGGCTTTAATTTTTGTGCAAAGCGAAGTGGTTAAACAGATCATGCTTATTTTATTGATTGGGTTATTAGTTGATACCATTGTGACGTGGGTCCAAAATGTTGGAATATTACGTTGGCATTTAGAGAAAAAACATAAATCGAGCGGGCAATAACCATGGGAAATAAAATTACAAAGATTTTTCTGAACTGGAGAGTTTTGCTGCTGGTTACATTGTTATTTTTCTCGATACTGGCAATCAGGCCGAACATATTTGGAACAGAGGGTGTCGAGATTAGTTCTATGCTGGTTAATTCCTCTGTGGCGGAAGCTGGCTTAAGCAACCCCGCTTCCAAAATTCTACCAACTGCTCGAGAGCGCATACTTTCAGTAAATGGCGAGGAAACTAATACTGTTGAGGATTATTATGCGGTAGTTTCTCAACTTCAGGCAAATAGAACCATACGCTTAGAAACGAATGAACGAGCGTATACCTTTCTCGCTCCGCAAAGTAGCGATGGAGAGGTCGATCTAGGCATCAAAGTTAGGGAAGCTTCTTTCTCTAATTTGCGAATGGGATTAGATTTAGAAGGTGGAACAAGAGTATTGTTGCAGCCAGTAGGCGGTATTTCTGAAGAAGATTTGGAAACGACTGTCGACAGTTTGAAAGAACGGCTTAATGTGTATGGTTTACGCGACATCGTTGTACGTAGCGCTTCTGATCTTTCTGGAAATGATTTTATTCTGATTGAAATTGCCGGCGTAACTGAAGATGAAATCCAAGAGTTGCTGGCAAAACAAGGTAAGTTCGAAGCAAAGGTAGGAAATCAAACCGTTTTCTTTGGCGGGAAAAAAGATATTACCTATGTTTGCAGAAGCGCGGATTGTTCTGGTATTGATCCCAACTTCGGCTGCCAGCAGTTTGATGCAGGCTACCATTGCCGATTTGCATTTCAAATTTCGCTCAGTCCGGAGGCGGCACAACATCATGCTCTCATCACTAAAAATCTAAAGACTATTTCCGAGCAAGGTGGCTGTTATTTAGCTGAAGATTTAGCTCTTTATCTTGATGATGTGGAAGTAGATAGGTTGCGTATCGGATGTGAATTAAAAGGAAGTTCAACTACAGATATTCAGATTTCAGGTTCTGGCGCAGGGGTTACACAAGCTGACGCAGTGAACGACGCGTTAAAGAATATGAAGAAACTGCAGACTGTTCTTCTTACAGGAAGTTTGCCAGTGAAATTAGAAGTGGCAAAGCTAGATACTATCTCTCCTAATTTAGGGAAGGAATTTTTACACAATGTGATGTTGGTTGGCGTACTAGCCTTAGTTGCGGTATCTGGAGTAGTGTTGTACCGTTATAGAAAGGTAGTTATTATTTTTCCAATGTTGTTGGTTATGCTGAGCGAGCTAGTATTAATTTTAGGATTTGCTGCTTTAGCGAAATGGAATCTGGATCTGGCTTCCATCGCGGGATTGATTGTGGTAGTAGGAACGGGCATGAACCATTTTATTGTTATTACCGACGAGACTTTGCGGAAAGAAGCAGAAGCTCTTGATTGGAAGACTAGAATTAAGAATGCTTTGTTTATCATCATGGGCGCGTATGTGATTAATTTGGGTAGTTTGATTCCCTTGTTCTGGGCTGGAGCCGGGCTACTGAAAGGATTTGCGCTCACCACTATTGTGGGAATGTCGGTCGGTGTTTTGATTGCCAGGCCAGCATATGCTACCATTGTGAAGATTCTATTGGAAGAATGAGAATTTATTCTATCCTTTCAAAGCTAACCTAATCTGATCAGCAACATAGGGCAGAATAAATGCTCCAGCAAAGATAATGGCAACGATCCAGGGATTGTGCGGCTGAAGATTTAATTGCAAACTTTCTACAAAACGGTTGGAGATAAGCACCATGATAACTGCATTTCCTGCGCCGATAAGGGGTACAATTATACTGGCAATCCGGTGATGTTTTTTTTCTAATAAGCCAATGTCGGTGATCAAGAAATTGTAGAGGAATCCAATAGTTATGGCAAGTACTGCGATAATGCCGTAGAGGAATCCGGTATCAAGAGCAATAAGAAAGGGGATTAATATCAATGCAACGGTAAGATTAGCAAAAATAATCACCAGTAAGGCGCTCCAGAAAACTATTTTGGAAAAAAAAAGATCGTGTGCGGTTGCTCGATCAAGAATTTCTTCTGCTCTTCTTAATTCATCTTCTCGCCAGCCTTTTTGGGCTAACTCCCGTCTTCTTTCTACTTTCATTTTAATGTCCTAAGGCTAGGTGCTGAGCAACTTTTTTGAATTCTTTTGCTGGCTTGGAACGAGGATACAAATATGTTAAGGGCATTTGCTTATGGGTTGCTCTGCGCACCTTGCGGTGATATTTGACGTTGGCAAGTAACGGGTATTCTAAAATGCTTTCCACTTCTTTTTGTGTCAATTCATCCTTGCCGCCATTGGTCATGTTGAGAATAATTCCGCTGACGGTGTTATTATTTTCTTTTGCCAGCTGGATAGTCTTAAGCGCATCCATGACCGAGCTGAGAGTTGGATTTACAACCAGAACTACTTCATCAGTGCTTTTGAGAATTTGATGGACATCATATCCTAATCCGCTGGGAGCATCGATAAGCACAAAATCAGCAGTATTTTTGAGCAAGTCAAACAGTTTATTGAGCTTCTGGGGGTTTGTTTTTTGATATTCACTTAAAGAGGGAGAGGCGGGAATTAAAGAAATGCCGCTTTCGTGGAGGTAGGTAATTTCTTTGAGACTTTTTTCTTTGCGGAGAAATTTGTTAAGAGTTCCTTCCGGATTGACGAAACCGAGCTGGATGGCTAAATTTGGCGTTACAATATTGGCATCGACTAAAATCACTTCCTTTCCCATGGAAGCAAGAGATTGTCCTACGTTGAGAGAAGAAGTAGTTTTTCCTACGCCTCCTTTTCCTGAGACAAAAGCGATGAACTTAGTCATGTTTTATGATTAAGGGAAAAGGATTATTTAAATATTCTGTTGTGGTAGAAGCTAGTAGAATAAGAGCCCTAAAGTCTTTTAGCAACATATTTTCAAAGCCAGTAAACTTTTTATATCCGTTCCATTTTTCTTATTACATGAATCGGCGTGATTTTCTAAAAGGTGTTGGCACAGCAGGAGTTGTTGTCCCTGCAGTAAGTTTTGCTGCTGACATAGCAGAAGCAGCTAGCAGGGCTTACTCAAAACCAGATCAACTTGACACTGCAGCAAAAGCAAGAAAGCTTGTGGATTATGTTGTTAGTAAAAGAAATGTTCCTGGCACAAGTGAGCATTTTCTTGGCGACGATAGGTTTAATCCAGAATTGGTTATTGTTGACATCGAAAATAAAAAATCTTCATATACTGTAGGTATTGTACGTAGTGAAGGTCGTTATGATAGCCTTACAGTCAATGTAGGAGCTTCAGGAAATAGGGTTTGTAGATTGGTCATGCTGGATGATAATATTGGCGATGGAAAAATAGATAAGTGTTATATTGGAATGTGGGAATCTGCATTATTGCCTGCGGAAATACATTTCTTAAGACTTATGTTTGGCTGTTCACAGTCAACAACTGTAACGCCATTACCATCAATAGACTTATCCAAAATTAATGAGAGTGTAGAACTTTCCCAAAAACTCTACGAACACACTCTTGACACGCTTATCGGTGTGTATGAGAAACAATAATAATCCTAAGCCGCGATTTTTGTTCTAATCTTCTTCTACAATCCCTTCGATCAGCTTTTGGGAATAATATAGAAATTTGTGGATAAATTTCTCACAATTAACTAAATTGTCAATTTCTACTTCCACTGTATGATCTTCCTGAGGCATCACTAAGGTGACATGCCGGCGGAATTCTTGCCGTTTTAGGTGCGGAGATTTAAGGATATTGCGTAAAGAAAAATAAAAGGTAAGATTTTTTTGGATGATTTCCTCATCAGGATAAAGGTCTCCCAATCTTTTGGCAGTAAGGGCGGGACTTTTAGGCATTGAATCTAGTTTACCTTCTTCTATGGCTTTTCGCAAGAAAGCTTCGATAATGAAATCATAGGTGCTGACCATGCGATTCAAGGCATTAAGGATAACATCTACAGTACGAGTATATTTTAAGCTGACGTAAATGATGTGCTCTAGCCGCTTTAGTTCTTCCCGAGCTTCAAATAAATATTCATCCATTCCAAAAATCTCCGCAGAACGATGCTATAAAGAAGAGCTGTTTTTATTATTTTCTATTATTTGGGCGTTTTTCAAGGTTTTGGGGGGGTTAGGAAGTTTTTTATAAGGAGTCGGCTTAAAACAAAAAGAAATGGATTTAGATCAAATTATGGTGACGGTTTACACCTATCAACATAAAGATGATAGGAAAAATGCTGCTCTAGGTTGGTATGCTGGCATTGTAAATCGATATGGGAACGATTCTGCGGAAGAAAGAAAACTGTATGATATGATCATTACGATATTCCCTGAAATTGAGGAAGAGTGTGAGAAAATAAAATCAATCAAAGCGACTTTTGAGCGAGGCGAAAGAAGGTAAAGCCCACCACAACGAAATCTACAAGTTATTCATCCTTTAAATTAATTATTGCCTCAGCTAGATCGCCGTTAGCATCTTCGATGGCTTTCTTTGCCGCTAACTTGCTGGCGCCAGTCTGATCCATAACAGTCCTGATGTCTTCTTCAGAAATATCTGGAACGGAAGAGACTTCTTCCTCATGCACATCGCCGGAAATCTGAAAGTTTTCCTGCCCCATCATGTTGACTTTGGAGACAGAAGGATTAGTTATAACAATATTTTTGTCTTTGGTCTTGATGATGACTTCAGTAGCGGGGATTTCTACTTGCTGGATCCCCAGCTGCTTCATCATCTGCTGCATTTTCCGAGGATTCATTCCGGGTAGCATTTTACGCTAAGAATCTTCCTCCAAGGTAATGGAGAAGAGCTATAATAATAATGATAACGACAGCGAGGATAATGACTGCACCGGGTGATAGTTCTACCTTTGAATCGGTATCTTCGGAAAATCTGGTTAATCCTCCACCGCCGGAAGGGATTCTGATTTTATCGTCTGCCATAGTGATATTATTTTAATATCTCTCTTATAATACTTTCGGAATTTTTGTAAAACTTGTAGCCGTGCGTTCGTTCTAATTCATGGAGGGCTTCGTGTGCTCTGTCGATAATTGCATCACGTGTTTCTGGATCAATTCCTTCCTTTGGGATTTTGGAAAAACAAGTAATCTCTTTTAAATTAGGCTGTTTTATTTTTCTCATTTCTCTCCAGGCATATTCCATCCAGGGAATTTGGTGGAAAGCGCTGTTGGCAGCAATACTTCCTTTTACTTCCTCCCAGCTGCGGACTCTTCCTCGATATTTTCTTGATTCTAACGGTTCTATCATTGAACATACAGCGTCAACTGAGCTTAATTTCCGGGAATCTTCAGGAACATTTTGAGATGGATTTTCCCACATAATATGATGATATTGTCCTTGCCTATGGAGCTTTACTCCTTGCATGATTTCGTCTTGATAAAGTTTATCGCCATTTTCCAGAAATTGAAGGGCTAATTTGACTATTACCTCAGGGGCTAATTTATTACCTCTACCCATCATGTCGTGAGGTAATTGTGGGTCTTTAGAATCAATCTTTAGTATATTTTTGTAATAATGTACGTTAAAGCTATGAGCAGCTACTTCAAGATCAAATTTAACTAACTCTCTTTCGCCGGGTAAAACTTCAGTTTGATGAGGTAAAACTGCGTGCATATGTCTCTTGATATTAGTTGTGGAGTAAGATTATAAAGATTTGGGTGTAGAAAATACCACTTATCTATAAGGGGCTTTATTTTTGATTTTTACAGGAATTCCGTAAGCTACTTTTGAAGAAGCATTTGGCCAAGATTCCTGGTATCTAATTAATCCAATGCATCCTTCTTCTACAAGCTTTGTTAAGATTTTTCTTCCCTCGTCCATCCAATCATCATCACAATTTTTAGAAAATACAGGATCATAAACAAATAGCTTAGATCGTCCTGTTGACATAGGCACAATTATTTCAGAATAATCTAAACCTTCTTCACGCTTTAAAGCGACATATTCTTCTAAGCTTCCAGGAAATCGGTCTAAGGATTTTATTCTATCTTCCAAATCTTTCTGGCTCTGTTTTTCTAGTTCTTTTTTTCTTTCTTCTGCAACCAGTTCAGCAGTAGGCAATTGCGGTGCTTCTTCCTTTTTCCAAAAATCAAATATTCCCATTTTCCTTTCCAAAACACCTAAGAAACCAACCTTAACCAAATTGTACTATTCCCGCATACAGTTTTTTAATCAACCTTTTCTAAAAAAGGTTGGTAGAGCAGCATAAGCCGCCTTTTGTAGAGCCCAAAGCAATCTGATGATTGCCGATAGCTCGTGAAAGCATTCTACTATGCGTCAAATTTGACTTGCACCAGCCAGTGTTCGCCGTTTCATCGGTCCCTGCAGGGACGTCAAAGGGTTAACTCGTGCGCTTCTCAGCACACTTCGCCATTATCTGGACTCCTCATCATTCCAGCCTGCAGGACGTGTCGTTTCTGAGCCAGGGACATGGGATTTCCCCATCTTTCTATCGAAAGTGGCCTTTTGTGGTGGGCGGACTTTCCTCACAACCCTTTGAGCTACGTCAAAGGTTTGATCCAAATTCTTTCAGGTGGGATTTCGCTAGGCTCAATCCCACGATAATGAATAAGGTGTTGCGGAGCTTTCTGCCACTACTACCAATATCTTTTTTACGTCGGTACTTTATAAAGGTTTACTTTAAATCCAGAAGTCCAAGCGTAACCTTAAAGTCAACCACTACCGGTCTATGATCAGAAAGATCTTCTCCTTTTTCGTTTACGAAGTCGTTTGGAATATACCAAGAAATCGGTTCTAGCTGCACCCAGCTGCCGCTTCTATACAGAATACGGTCGATATTGTACGGCTCGGGGCAGTCTAATTCTCGGCAGCTGTCTTTCAAGCCAGTTAAGGAGAGTAATCTTTCCAATTGCAGTTCATCTTCTTCCTCTATGTTGGTGTCGCAGGCCACGATCACGGCGCGTTCAGGGGAACGAGCATCGATAGCAGAGGCAAGTTGCTCGATCTGTTTGTCTCTGGCTGCTCTATCTTTTTCAGAATTACCGGCATCCATGTGGCAGTTGTAGACATCGACCCCTACGCCGGGCATGACTTCGGCATAGGCAGCAGAAAATCCTTTTGGGGCAAAACAATCGCTGGATTGATCATAAGTGCCGCTGCATGAATACCATCTTTCTAAGAAGTAATTTTCTATTGGAAAAATTGAAAATAAAGTAAGGCCGCCGGGATTGATGGTTTCTTCTCCTCGTTGAGCGTAATACTCTTCTGGGGTATGATAAGGATGTTCAATTTTACTAGACAATTCAGGATGATAAAAGAAATCTTCCTGGATAAGAGGTATATCGTAGGGATTTAACAATGGACTTATTTGCGGCATATTATCTTTGGGATGAGTGCCGGCAACACTTTCCGGAAGCCCATGCACGTTGTAGCTTAATACAGAAATTTCCGTTTGTTCGCAGCTGATTGGCCCTGAGCCGCAGGTGGTTAGAGAAGCGATAATAGCAAGGAGATTTTTATGGTTCATGGGTATTCAAAAAGCTAGTTTTATTTAAAATTAAGGCATATATCATTTAACGGATAATATCTACTTTCAACAATAACTTCTCCATGCCTTCTTTATGTCCTGCGCCAACCACGGCTAGAATTTTCTTTTCTGGATGTTGGCGTAATAATCTCACTAGCTGTTTGACCATGTATTTATCCCGATCGGCAATTATGGTTTTGTAGATGCTGGGATACTGTTTTTTTACATGGCTTACTATTTTGGCAATCGCTTGCTGTTCGGGAACTTTGCGCAGATCAAATTCCTCCAGGCCATATTTTTTCATTTGCTTCTTTGGTGAGAAAATTCCTTTTACTAAATCCAAAGCAAATGTCCCTTTTTCTTTCCAGGTCAATTCTTTTGAAAAGTTTTTCAAAGTAATATTAATCGGTTGATCAATGAAGGCAACCCGCAATTTCTTGGTGTTGGCAATCTCCAAGGCGGTTTTCATTTCTGATCCTGGAGCAACACCGACAATTTTTCCTAACTTCTGCTGCACATAATGGCCGATTTTGACAAAGGCATAACCTTTCACTCCGATCTTGGCGATATCGCGGAAAGACATTTTGTTCTTTTGTTTCTGCATCAAGGCGATGGCTCGCTGACGATCTAATTCTACAGCCATTATATCTGGCTGGAATTCTTCGACCGCTTTCTTGATCTCCTCAATACTTTGCTTAGCGATATGCGAAGTTCCGATTATTTTGAGGTTATTCATATGGCTAATTACAATATTCAACTGCTTCTAAAGCTTGGTTTCCTTTTCGAATGAAATTTGCTAAGTTAGATTTTTCTAAGTAGTCAGGAGAAAATAGTCTTGGGTGTTCTGCTAGGAAAACGTTCATCCAAGTCACTTTTGCAAACACAGAGTCAAAATCGTGTTTACTGCAGTCTTCTATAGCTGCAGAAAGATACTTGTCGTAGTCGGTGGTTATATGATAAGCTAAATCGTTTTCAATCTTTTGGTAGGCTTCTGGCTTGGTATCCTTCTCTGCTTCCATGAATCTCTGGAAATCAGGAATGTACGAAGCTGCAACTTTGAAATCATGTGCATCCATGGCATCTTGGTAATGTTTTCCTAATTCCTCAAACCGGTCTTTAACATTCTCTAAAGACCAATTGGTGGTCAATGCTATCCTTTTTTCAGGTGGCAAGTCGTAAGATTTTTCTTCTTCTACAGTTCTTTCTAAATCAGAGGGTTTTTGAGTAGGATGATTTAGCTGATTTCTAGATTTTTTTTTTTGATTATATTTTGGAAGGTTTTGTGCTTTCTGTTGAGTCTTTTCTGATCTGTAAGGAGTTGCTTCAGTACTTTCTGGCAATTCTACTATAGGTTCTGTCTCTTCTACGGATTCTGTTTCAAGTTTTCTTTTTGAAGAAAGATCATAGTTTATGTATGCATACGTCCCTAAAGTAGCTACAATGCTGCCTAGAGCTGCTCCAACAGCTAATCTCCGGTGATTTTTCATAGAGAATAAGCCTTTTCTACGTTTTTAATACTTTCTATCACACCACAGAAAAGTATATAAATTGAGCTTGATTAAAGTGGTTTTATACCAGTGAGGTGGTCATCCATGTTAAAGATGAAGAAGGTTAGCGAAACGTACGAATTAAAAGTATTTACCGATGCAGGAGATTATTTTGGCGATATCGAAGACAGCGTAGTTCATGGTAATAAGGTTTCTGGCTGGAAAATCAAAGCTACTAAAGCTTCTTATTTGAGCAAAGTCCTAGGAAGCGCAAAGGGAGTTATTGTTCCTCATCAGTTAGTAAGAGCAGTAGGAGACATCTTTATTATATCCAAGAGCGCAGCACCTGCGGGCGGAAGTCCTGAGGAGAGCGAACAATAAATGGGTATACATAAATACGTGCAGGATTTACTGCACTATCGATATATCCAAGGGGATTTAGAAGAATTAGAAGATGTTTTGATTGCGGCGTGATTATTTTTTAGGTAATTTTTTTAAATCCTTCTTATATTTTGAGCAAAATGATCTTTATTGAATGGATTAATTCGTTAGCAATAGGGACGGTGTTTGAGAATAAGTATTTGCTTTCTCTGCTGATCGTGATTGTTTTTGCGATGATGGGCGGGTTTGTTCTGTTTATTTTTACTAAATACTTGCAACGCTTTGCCTCAAAAACAAAGAATAAGATTGACGATCTGGTTTTTCATAATGTCAAGGGCCCGCTATTTTTAGTTATCGTCGGTTATGGAATAAAACTAGGCTTGTTAAATTTACAAGTTAATGGAACGATAACCAAGGTAGTTAATTCGGTCATGGCCATAGTGTTCTTATATGCCATCATGAAGGGTATTGATATTATAATAGAGACTTGGGCCATTACTTTTTCTAAAAGAACAAAAAGCAATTTAGATGACGTGCTGCTGCCGATGCTGCAGAAGGTTACCAAAGTATTGTTTGCGCTGATCGGCTTGATGTGGGTGCTGAGGATTTGGAATATTGATATCACTCCTTATCTAGCCGGAGTGGGGATCGGCGGTATTGTACTCGGATTAGCATTGCAGGATTCACTGAAGAATGTTCTAGGAGGAATTTCCTTACTATTGGATAAAACCTATCAAGTGGGGGATAAAATTCAGCTGGAAAGCGGCGAAGTGGGAACAATCTATGATATTGGTTTACGAAGCACCAAATTGGTTAATTTTGATAATGAAGTGGTGTACATTCCGAATGGTTATTTAGCGAATTCGAGAGTCTTGAATTATGCCAGACCGGATCCTAAAGTGCGAACGAGAGTATTTTTTGGGGTTGAATATGGAACTGATGTTGATAAGGTACGCAAGTTAGTGTTGGATATACTTACCAATATGGACGGAGTGTTGGCTGATCCTGCCCCCACGGTGCAATTTATTGAGATGGGCGATTTCGCACTCAAATTTAGGGCGAATTTTTGGGTGGAGAAGTGGAATATGGCATATGATAAAAAATTAGAAGCAACGGAAAAGATCTACAATGCTTTACGGAAAGCAAAGATAGGAATACCTTTCCCAACCCAAACTATACATTTAAAAAAATAGTTGTTGAAAGCAGAAATTATTAAATAGTTTCATCTCTTACGGTTTTAGATGGAATTATCAGCTATATTCGGGGTATTGTTATTGGTGGTGGTTATTTTCTTAATAGTTAAAACAATTATAAATTCCATCCGCCTGTTCTTTTTTATCTTGGTGGCTATTTTTTTCCTGGTGTTATTCTTTGGAGTTTCTCTTTCCGATGTTTCTGTCTGGCTATCCTCGCAAGAAAGGCTGCAATGGGTGATCCATACTTTGGTGAATACTCTTCTATTCTCTTTAGGCACTTGATGGTTTGTACTCAATAAAACTTATAAACTAGTGTCTCACAGAAATTACTATGACTTCATCTATCTGGACAGAAAAGTATAGGCCAGCAACATTTGCGGATATTAAAGGCCAAAAGGAGATTGTAGAGAAGATCAAGGCATTCGTAGAATCAAAAAATATGCCGCACTTACTATTTTCTGGCCCAGCAGGGGTCGGTAAGACAACCTTATCTTTAGTCATTGCCCGTGAATTGTTTGGCGAGAATTGGCGGGAAAATACTTTAGAGCTGAATGCTTCTGATGAACGCGGCATTGATGTGGTTCGAGTAAAAGTGAAAGATTTTGCCAGAACCAAAGCGATCGGCGATGTGCCGTTTAAATTGATTTATCTGGACGAGAGTGATGCATTAACTCGGGAAGCGCAGCAGGCTTTACGTCGTACTATGGAGAATTATACTAAAACTTGTAGATTTATTTTATCTTGCAATTATTCCTCGAAGATACTTGATCCGATTCAATCACGGTGTGCTGTTTTTAGATTTAAACCGTTAAGTAAAGAAGAGATTTTTGCGGTCATCGAGAAGATTGCCAAAGAAGAAGAGTTATCACTTAGTTCGGAAACAAAAGAGGCTTTATTTGAAGTGTGTGATGGAGATGTCCGGAGACTGGAGAACATCATGCAAAGCTGCGCAGTTTTGCAGAAGAAAATTGATCCGGAATTAATTTTTTCCATGGCTTCTGTCGCTAAACCTAAAGAAGTCAATGAAGTGTTGTCATTGGCGGCAAAAGGTAATTTCCTTGAATCTAGAAAGAAATTATTGTCATTGATGCTTGATTATGGTCTATCTGGATTGGATGTGATTCGGCAGATCCAGAAAGAAATTTGGAATCTAAAGCTTGAGGATAGGAAGAAAGTTGAGTTAGTGGATAAATGTGGTGAAGTGGAATTTAGAATGGTCGAAGGCAGTGATGAGTACATTCAGTTAGAAAGTTTCTTGGCTTTTGTGATGCTGGTGGGAAGTAGGTAGTGAGAAGTATATTTCTTAAGTTCTAAATATTTAATAATTAATTTAACCTTTTTTTTAGGTATGGATTTACCACAAATTACGAGATTAGTTTTTATTGAGAGTCCTTTCAAAGGCGAAAATTGGGGTTTAACCCGGCGGAATGTTTTGTACGCTAGGGTTTGTATGGCAGACTGCGTATCCCGGAGTGAATCTTCTTATGCTTCACACTTGTTGTATACTCAGACCGGTATTCTAGACGATACAATTGAAGCAGAGAGGCTGTTAGGGATTGCAGCCGGCCAGTTTATTGGTGACAGATGTGATTTGAGAGCAGTCTATCAGGATTTTGGTATCAGCAGAGGAATGCAATTTGGAATCCAACGAGCGCAGAGTTTACCGCAGCCGATCGAATATAGAAATATTGCTGATTTAGACAGAAAGATGGCAAAGATGGCAGCAGCCAAACCACCAATAGATCTTGACGGATTGTTGTTCTAAGAGAAATTCTTTTAAATGGTAAAGGTTTTTTTAGAATTGTAGGGGCTGATTCTGATGTATTTTGGAGGCAAGTTATATGGTTGAGAAAACATATTACGTTGGGCAGTTTACTGTTGAAAGTGCATTAGCTGGTATATATTTTTTGGGAATTAACCGTAGTGGAGAAGGAACCTTTCCCTTTGAGCAAGAAGAGATGACTAATAATAGAGTAAAGAATGAGCTTTCTGGGCGTCACCTCGGTTCCTTTGATGTTTTGCAAGGTTATTTAACTGCTGTTGTTGGCGAATTACAATTCGAAGGCGCTGGTAATGTTGCATTTCAAGTAAGAACAAAAAACTGGGGAAGGGAAGCTGCAGGTTTATTTGGAAAATATTTAGTTTCTCTAAATCTTCCTCGTATCTTGCCTCTTAGTTCTCATCAGGTAAAAGACTTAAGCTCAATTGTCGGATTGAATTTAGAGAGAGGGCAAGAGGAGGGACTTGTTCTTACTCCGGGTTATTATTCTAGGGAGTATTGGGGAGGATAAACAAATGAAATACAAAGAATTAGTTTTAGCTGGAATATTATTAGCCGGATGCGATAAGCCAGCTCCGATAAGAGGTATTGTAGCAGATTATCATGGCGAACCAGCGCGATATGCATTTGAGGATCTTGATCGTAACGGGAAGTATGATTTAGTTCACATTCTGGAACCTGGAGCTGCTGCTAAGTTTCTTGGCAGTCTTGTGTATCGTGCAAGTGATGTCAAAGAAACTATCCGAGACGAGAAGGTAGTCAGTAATCTATATAAAAAATTAGAGAATGGAGCAGAAGACTGCAGCTGTAAATAAAAATAATTAACTGCTCTCCTTAATCCTTAACTTCTCCTGGATTAAATCCCGGTATTTGTAATCAAGAGTTAATTCTACTTGTTTGGTGGAGATATGATCCTCAGGAAGAGCTTCTTTCAATTTACAGACGATTTCTGCGTTTCCTGTTTCATCTAATCTGGCTTCATTAACCTTGCCGCCTGATTTACATTCCCAACCATCATCGTCAATGCTGTATGATAACACATTTCTTACACCGAAGTCATCGCCAACTTTGGTTACTTTTCCTGTACCGGCGTTGCTTACCATGATTTTCAAAGCAACGATTCCTTTTCCTGCAGTATCTTCTTCTACAGCTTTAACGGTAATCGGTGCGCCAGAAACAAAATAGGTTTTTGCTTCTTTCACATTACATACTCTTTCATCAGTTAAATCTTCTTTCAGGCACACTTCCGGAACAATAAGATAGGTTTTATATCGGTATTCGATATTGGCAAACCATTCTCGATCAACCACGCCAGAGACTTTTTTAGTATATTTTGCTTCATCGGCAAAGGTAATAGTTTCCTCTCCACCTTCGGGAACAAGTTCAGAAATTCCTTCTAATTCAAGATTGTTTTTCTTTTCCCAATCGCTGATGCCGGAAAATTCTTCTTGTGAGGGGCCGAGCAAGCGCACCGCAATTTCTTCTGCTTTTACATCATATTCCCCTTTATTACGTAGCGTTACTTCTAAAGGAAGAGATTCTTCATCAAAGATGGTGTAAATACTTTCTTCTTCTACCCCAAAGGCTTCAAATTGAGCCAGAACCCCTTGGGTTCCGCCAATAAATGCTCCTTTGACAGTTTGCGGCGGTTGTTGGTTACAAGCAGTTAGAAATAATAAGGTAATAATAAGCGTAGGGATAATAAGTTTTCTCATGTCACAACCTCTTTTGAATAATTAATACCTGCTTAATGAAGAGGGATATTTAAATTTTACTAGACCGCAAAGTTGTCTTGGCGGTTCAAGAAAAAGAATTATTACTGTGGCGTCTTAATTATCTTAATCGATTTCTGTTGCGATTCGATGTAGCCGTAATCTAAATCTACCAATAATAAGGTTTCAAAAGCTGCTGCTCCAGGAATGTTAAAGCTGCAGATGATCTTTCCTTGGTTATTGACTAAGCGGACAAATCCATCGTTAGGCTTGCAATTGATCTTTCCGCCGCCGGTCATTTCGACATTATAGCCAACTTGATCTAAATCTCGATATTCCAATGAGGCCTGTCCACAGTTCTGGATGTTTGCAAATGGGCTGAGAACTCTTCCGCCGCCTAAATTCTGCAGCCGGCAGGTTTTCTGTTCGGCAGAAACTTGATAAAACAAAGGATCGACACAGACAGAAGGATTAGCGATAGTATGATATTTGTAACAGCTGAGGAAGTTTAAGGTTGGACTATAATCTGGGACTCCGGCAGGAAGATTGATGGTGGATTCAAATTCTAATAAGTTGGTGCTTCCTTCAGTATTGTAGAGATTCTTACCTTCTAAAACTCCTAAGCTTTCGGCGCAGGATCGCGGACTGGAAAATCCTCCGGAAATAATATTTGGATCAAAACCGCCGATCTGGATGAAACATTCTTGTGCTTTAAGATCATAATTTCCTCGGTTTTTGACTTCTACTAAAGCGATAAGCTCATTCTGATCGTATAATAGTGATGGAGGAGAATCTTGCAATAGCTTAATTTCTACTCCTTGGGTGCCGGTTTTGACTTGCTGCAAGGCAGCGGCAGTATCTCGGGGCGAGTCACCTGCGCCTGGTTTTGGTTTACAGGAAACTAAGAATAAGGCTATGAGAATAACTAACAGTAACATAGACACGCTCTTTTTCATTAAGGATAATTAAATAAAAAGATTATATAAGGTTTTTGGTGAGTTAGTCTGAGGTTTAGCCTTCGGAAAATTTATAAAGCAGCCATTGGAAAAAATTAGTAAATGGAATTAGGAGATATGCTGGTTCGCGATCCGGAACAATTTAAAGAACGATGCAAAGAGCGCGAGCATCAAACTACTATCGCTTACTTTGGCTTGGATCTGATGATTACAAAAGAGGGAGCAATTCGTTGCATAGAGATAAATGGGCATAATTCTGGAACAAAAGGTTTTAAAGAAGCGTATGGAGAAGATTTTGCTCGAAAAGGAGTGATTAAATATCTTGCATCTTTTGGTTTGCCAGTAACGATATATACTTATGATGCGGATGAGAAAAACGATCGCTGGGCAGAAGAATCTCTGGATGTTAAGGTTTTTGATATAGAAAAAGTTAATTTAGAATGTTCTAAAGAAGCCCTCTCACTATTTGATTTTATCAAAACAAAAGATTTAGCCCAGTTTGTTGCTTCTTGGTGGACTATGTCTGACGAAAGCTACTATAAACGACGTGCTTCTTTGTCTTCTGAAGAAGTTTCTTCATTTGAGGATATTTTTCGGCGTCTTCTTGCTGGAAGAATGGGGCTTCGCTGGACTGCTGATTCATTAGGCGGATTACATAGCATTAGCCAGGCGGAAGGTATAATTTGGGCTAATAATGGAAAAAATTTTGTTTTTGATGAAGAAAAATATTTAGTGGTTAATCCAAGTTTGATAGAATTTGCTACAGAGAATAAATTGGTTTCAGAGATTCTTATGGCTCCTTATTCATTTCCTTCTTGTCCGGTCTTTCCAGATCAGCTTGAGGCAGGAAACAAAATGCTCGCTAAATACTTGAATATCGTTAGAAGTCCGAAGATTATCCTAAAGCCGAACAACGGCGCTTGTGGAAATGGAGTGGTTGTTTTGGATAAGAGGAAGTTATTGAATTCAGCTGGAGAGATGCGCAAAGAAGTAAGCTACTACCTTGAAGAACCTGGAGTGTGGTTTGAAGATAAAAAAATAATCAAAGGATTTGAAGTGTTACGAAAATCTGAACGAATTTTAGTGCAGCCTTTTATTGAATCAAAACCGTTTTATTCAGCGCAGACAGGAAAAAATCATCATGGTTCCATTCGTTATGTTGCGATGGTTCGTAGCGAAGGTGGGAATATTTCTGTTCACCATATTGGTGGCTATGTGCGGCTCGCTCCCGAGCCGATCGGCGATTCCATGGATGCTTGCGTTGCTAATTTAGCGCGGGGAGCGCATGCAGTTCCATTGTCAGAACGGGATAAAAATCGCTTGGAGTTATGGGTTGATTACGCTCTACCTCATTTTTATCGAAGAGCTCTTCGCTTGGCAGCATGTCCGCCTGAAGCCCCCGTAAATAATTGCGCTTTCGTTGAAAAGTTTGATCGGTTTTATAAATCACCTTGGACTTGGTATCAACATAACGAAATAGATGGGTACTAGCATGAGTAAATACAAAGTTGAGCACTTCAAGAAGGATTGCATTAGCTGCGGCGCTTGCGCGGTGATCAATCCGGATTTCTGGGAGATGGATGCCGAAGGTATGGCTGATCTGAAAGGCTCAACTAAAGTAGGCGATCATTACGAATTAGAAATTGATGAGAAGGATAAAGACAGCAATCAGGAAGCGGCAGATGTCTGCCCGGTCAATATCATTCATGTGAAGAAGATTGAAGAGAAAAAGTGATTCATAAAATAATTAAACTACAAATTTTTACCTAATTTAATGGATTTTAGAAAATTGTTATATGCTGGTTTGATAGCTGCTTCTATGGGTTGTGAGAGAAGAGATGAGCCATTGGGACAACAAGAGTTCCGGAAAGCGCAAGAGCAAATTAAAAAAGAAAGAGAACTAGAAGCACGTCAATTACAACAAGAGCGACAAGATGACCAAAGAAAGTTATGTGAAGTTACTTACAAGACAACAATAACAATAGCAACAGCACTTACGGCAGCTCTGCCAGGAAGTTCTGAAGGAGTAAGGGAGAGGTTAAGTTCTAAGGGCTGGTGCGAAATTTCAGATCGATACGAATCAGATCGTCATGAGTTAACTCTTGTTGCAACAGAATTAGCAAAAATATATTGTTTGACAGTACGAGATGATCTGTTATTTTCAGCTGATGGAAAATCTTTTAATCGGACAGAGATTTACAAAACCTTCCCTTGCGAAGGCAGCTATAATGATCTCATTCATCAGTCATTCAGCTTGCAGCGCATCATTAATTCCTATCAGAAGAAATAAATCTACTGTTTCAATTCTTTTCTCAAGGCATGATTGTAATTCACTAAATGATGCTTGATCCTAGAAAGCATGGTGTGGTGTTCTTTCATGATCTTCTTGATTTCTTCGCCAGTTTTATGATGTCTTTTCTGATACTTGTTCCGAGAGCTTTCATCAGTTGCTTGCAGATGTCGTTGCCCATGCGAATGAGCTTCTTTGCCCAGACGGTGTAACTTTTTATTGAGCTTAGTGAGTTCTTTAGAACACAAGTAAAGATATGCTGCTTCGCGAGTGATGCTCATGGGGGAAGAAGAATTTTTAGATATATAATTCTAGCGGTGGGGATGCATGTCTGTGTAACCATATTCTGAAATTGAACAGTTGGGATGTATATCTGCAAATATTCCGGGATGATCGCTGGGGTAGGTATCTTCCCATTCGACAATGACATATTGGGAAGTATGCTGGTGTTCTTGATTAAGAAAGATATAGTCTATTGGTTGGTAGTCAAAAAGATGAAAATTTCCTAAAGAAGCAGTAGCATCATGCAGCCTAGTTCTGACTTTTTGGTAGAGATGTGTTTTTCGTTCAAAGTTAAAATCTCCAGCTACTATCACCAATCCTTCCCTTTCTTGCTCGAGATGACTTACTAATTGATGGACTTGATTTTCAAGATAGTGGTCGGGTTCAGGAGAGTAGGTACAAACTTTATGGGTGTTGATAATAGCAACTTTTCCGAATTCTGGATCTTCGATAGTTGTCTCCAGAAATCCCTTGCTGATCAGACGGTCCCATTTCTGCTCGCTACGCCAGCTTCCTTGCATTTGGTAAGGATGAAAAGAAACTTCTTGTGGTTTTGCTTTGGTTAAAGTGAATAAACCTCCCTTGGTTGTTCTAGGAGGAAAGAAATTAGTTTGATATGAAGGGTGATATCCTGATATGCTTTCAAGCATATTTCTGCTTTTGGGAAAA